>JBFXAN010000130.1:0-18859 GCA_050184225.1 Dehalococcoidia bacterium
GAGTTGAAGGCGACCGCCTCCATCGGCTCGTATTCGACGGTGAGCCCGACGGCCTTCCACTCCTGGATGGCGAGGGATGCGAGGTCGTTGGCGGGCACGGTCGTCCCCGGCGCTTGGAGCTTGATCGTGCTGCCCGTGGCGCCCGCCGCCTCCAGCAGCTTCTTCGCCTCGCCGGGGTTGTAGGTGTACCACTCGCCGAACTCGTCGTCGCGGGGCAGATACCGGCGGCTCAGCCAGTCGGTTGGGAAGCCGAGGGAATTGTGGCCGGCAAGCCAGACAGCAGACGCCGCGCTCGCGCGGTCGAGCGCCATCGACATGCCGCGTCGCACCCGCACATCGCGCCAGAGCGGCAGTTCCAGGTTCATGCCGAAGTGCCACTGGACGCCGCCATTGTTTTGCTGGTTGACGTGGACATCCATCTTGCCCTTCTCGGTCTGCTCGAGTTGCCGAAACTCGTCCTCGCCGAGGAGGGCGAGGTAGTCCAACTGGCCGGTGCGAAAGGCGGCGATGTACGACGCGCGATCGGCAAGCAGGACACCGTCGGCCCCGTCGAGGTATGGACGGCCGGGGATGAAGTAGTTCGGGTTCTTGTCCATCGTGATGCTGGACTGGGACTTGTAATCCTTCACGACGAACGGCCCCGTGCCGATCGGCGGCGCCGGTTTGAGTCCCTGCGGCCGCTCATATGCCTCCCGCGCGAAGACCACCGTCAGCGGACTGGTGAGACTATGGAGCAGGTATGCCACCGGCCGGTTCGTCGTGATCTTGATCGTCGTCGGGTCCGGCGCCTCGACCGACTTCACATCGCGGAAGATGCTGACGTGCGCCGTCGAGGCCGGCTTTTGATAGGTGTCGAAGGAGTACTTGATGTCTTCGGCGGTCATGGTGCGGCCGTTGACCGGCGGGATGTCGTGGAACCGAACGTTGTCGCGCAGCTTGAAGATGTAGGTCGTCGGGTCGGGTTGCTCCCACGACGCCGCCAGATCGCCGTCACTGACGTTCTCAAAGAAGTTATTCCTGCCGGCGAGCGCATCCTCCAGCCGGCCGTTCGGCTTGAGCAGGCGGCTGTACATCCACCCCCAGGCGTTCGACGCGGCCGTAGCCGAAGGGTCGGTCGGATCCCACATCGCCGGGTCGCTCATCGGATAGCGGAAGCGTCCGCCGGTCTTCGGCGGGCTCTTGGATATACTGACCGTGCTCCAGTGATACTTGGCGATCAGCGGATGGTCCTCGGCCAGGCCATCCTCAATTGCGTTCGACGCCGATTCGCCGGCCGGCGCCGATCCGGCGCCGGATGAGGTCGACGACGAGGCCGCGTCCTTCTCGCCGCCACATGCCGCGAGGAATGCCGCGGTCACTGCGGTCGCCGCTGTCCCGGCCGCCAGGATTCGTCGACGGCTGGTCCGTCGGATATGGTTACGCCAGTACTGGTCAACGCCGGCCATGAGTACCTCCTCAACTCCTCCCGGTGGCTCTATCCGCTCGCACCGGCATGAAATCCACGTTCCGAGCGGACCGATGGCGTGGGGATATACTGTGGGAGTCTAGGGTGAACGCAAGGCGAACCCTCGACATCCCGGCGGATGCGGCGAGACGATCTGATGTCCTGACGGTGAACAATCGATGACGCCAGCAAGCCCGGATGATGTGCTCGTCGTCGCCGATGCAGCCGGCACACTCTATCTCCTCACCCGCGCGACCCTCGCCTGCGCCGACGGCGGCGCCATCGATGACCCTGAGGTGCAGGCGCTGCTGAGCGACGCCCGCGCCGACGGCGAGACGCTCGACGTGCTGGGCACGCTCGATCCGGCGTTTGCGATCCAACCGCTCGGCATCCGCACCGCCGCCGGGTTGCCCGCGCCCATCCTGTCCGTGCCCGGCATCCTCGACGATGGCGACTCCGTCGTCGTTGCCGGCGATGATGGCCGTTGCGCGGTCCTCTCCCGCTCGATGCTCATCCACGTCCAGGTCGGTGAGGCGCATCGCGAGGCTGTCGCCGGCGCGATCCGCCGCTGACGTTCCGTCACCTCCGCCGTATTCGACCGTTACAGCGGGCGAACGACCGCTTCACTCCCAGGTCACACAAAGGTCAATCCCTCGGCATGGTCCCGTGGAAGCGCCGCAATCGCCGCGCCGTAGCCTTCTGACATCTGGTTGAACATGTAAGGACGACCGATGACTGGTTACATCGCCCGGCGCCTGCTGCTCGCCATCCCGACGTTGATCCTCAGCAGCCTCGTCGTCTTCTTGCTGATCCACATGGTGCCGGGCGATGTGATCATCGCCAAGCTCTCGGAGAGCGGCACGGTCAAGCCGGAGGCGATCGAGGCGGCGCGGGCACAACTGGGTCTGGACAAGCCGATCTTCATCCAGTACCTCGACTGGCTCTGGGGCATCGTCCGGCTCGACGCCGGCACGGCGCTCTGGTCCGGCCTGCCCGCCTTCGACCAGCTCTGGGAGGCGCTGCCGGTGACGATCGAACTGGCGGTGATCGCCACGATCATCTCCGTCGTGATCGCGATCCCGCTCGGCGCGATCTCGGCGGTCAAGCAGAACACGCCGATCGACCACGTCGTCCGCGTCATCTCCGTCGCCGGCATCGCCGCCCCGGACTTCTGGATCGCGGTGATGCTGATCGTCTTCCTCAGCCGGGTCTTCGGCTACCTGCCGCCGATCTTCTACAAGCCGCTCTGGGAGGACCCGCTCACCAACCTCAGCCAGATCATGATTCCGGCGCTGATCCTCGGCTACCGTCTCGCCGCCAGCACGATGCGGATGACCCGTTCGGCGATGCTCGAAGTGCTCCGCCAGGACTACGTCCGCACCGCCTACGCCAAGGGACTGCGGGTGAAGACGGTGATCATCCGGCACGCGCTGAAGAACGCGATGATCCCCACGATCACGATCATCGGCACCCAACTCGCCTTCCTCTTCGGCGGCGCCTTCATCATGGAGTCCCTCTTCGCCTTGCCGGGGGTGGGACAGCTGACCCTCGTCGCGATCCAGCGGCGCGACTATGTCCAGATTCAGTTGAATGTCTTCTTCATCGCCGTGGTGCTGATGCTGATGAACCTCGCCGTCGATGTCGCCTACGGCTGGTTCGACCCACGACTGCGGCGCGGCTACTAGAACCGTCGGTTGACGGGTGAGAGAAAGGTGCTGCCATGGCTACTGACACACTGGCGCTTCCGCGTATCGAAGAGCGATCCGACGGCGGAGGATCGACCGCACATGGGCTCGGCAGGGCGGCCAGGTTTGTCCGGTCCTATCCGCTCGGCGCGGCGTCGGCCGGATTCATCCTGCTCGTCGTGCTCGCGGCCGTCTTCGCGCCGCTGATCGCACCCTATGACCCGCTGGCGAATGCGCCGCGCGAACGACTGCAGTTCCCCAGCCGTGACCACATCCTCGGCACCGACAACCTCGGCCGCGATGTCTTCTCGCGTATCGTCTACGGCGCCCGCAATTCGTTGTACGTCGGCTTCCTCGCGACGATGATCGGCACCTCGCTCGGCACGGTCGTCGGCCTCCTCTCCGGCTACTTCGCCGGCACGTTCGACCTCGTGTCGCAGCGGGTCGTGGACGCGATTCAGATCATCCCCGGCCTGGTGCTGGCGTTGGTGATCATCGCGGTCTGGGGACCGAGTATCACCAACGCGATCATCGCGATCAGCATGGTCGTCTGGCCGGCGGACTCGCGCGTGATCCGCGGCGTCACCCTTACAATCAAGCAGAACCTCTACGTCGAGGGCGCCCGTGTGATCGGCGGCGATCACCTGCGCATCCTGCTGCGCCACATCGTGCCGAACGTGCTCGCGCCGATCATCGTCCTCGCCTCGCTCCGCTTCCCCGGCGCGATCCTGACGGAGGCATCGCTCAGCTTCCTCGGCCTCGGCACCCCACCGCCCGCCCCGTCCTGGGGCGGCATGCTCAGCGGCGCCGGCCGCCAGTACATGGAACAGGTGCCGACCCTCGCCATCTTCCCCGGCCTCGCGATCGCCCTCACCGTCCTCGCCTTCAACCTCTTCGGCGACACGCTGCGCGATATCTTGGATCCACGGATGCGGGGGACGCGGTGACAGTGAGGGCCCTCACCCCCGTCGTTGCGCCGCCAGCGGCATCGGTCGCAGACTCTCCGCACCCTTCGGTAGCATCGCCTGAAACCGCACGAGCGTTGTGGCCAGATCTTTCAATGAAGACTTGGCTCCGTCCGTCAGCTTGCCTTCGCTGAAGTCGCTTGATGCGAGGTAGACGCTGGAGGGCAGTGTCACGGCGCCGAACCACGTCAGCACATCGCGCAGGTGCCAATCGACGCCCAGGTAATGGTGCTGCGTCGCCCCCATCGCCAGGATCGCGCAGGGCTTTCCCATCAGCGCCTCCACCGGCAGCAGGTCGAGCAGGTTTTTGAGCACACCGGTATAGGACGCGCGGTAGACTGGGCTGGCGAAGAGCACCGCGTCCGCGCCGGCGATCGTCTGGACGACGGAAGGCGTATCGTCGTCCATCTCCTCTGCCGCCTGGGCGCCGGCATAGCCGATGCGGACATCGGCCAGGTTGATCAGCGATGTCTCGATCGAGGGGCCGGCTTCGCGGGCAGATGCCAGGCTATACTCCACCGCCTGGAGCAGCCGTCCGGGAGGCGTGACGCTCCCCAGCACACCAACCAATTGCGTCATGATGTGAACCTCAATGTACGTGATCGCCCATCGCGCCCCCGACTTCCGCGATAAGACGTGATCCCGATCTTATCCCTTTCGATACGGTTCGAGCAGGCGCTTCTCGACCTTCGCGATCATCGTGTAGGCCGGGTCGAAGACGTTGCCCACCTCGTAGCGGATGCACTGGCCGAGCAGCGTCGACGCCGCCCGATAGTCGAGCGCATAGTCTTCGGTCATCCAGCGCAGTAGTTCCGTCGTCGCGTGCTGCACCGCTTGGTCGAGCGGACGCGCGTTCCCCGCCGCCATGATGAACTCGTCGTTCTCGGCGCGGGGCCAGTTGATCGGCTGCTGCTTGCGATGGATCCAGGCGGAGAAAGTCACGTCCATCGAGATCTCGATGCCGGTGCCGACGATCTCGCCGTCGCCCTGGAGCGCGTGACCGTCGCCGAGCTGGAAGAGGGCGCCGGGGACGAAGACCGGCAGGTACATCGTCACACCCTCCTTGAAGCCACGATAGTCCATGTTGCCGCCATGCGGTCCCGATGTCGCGCAGGAGATCGATTGTCCTCGCGCCGGGGCGACGCCAAAGCAGCCCATCATCGGCTCCAGCACCGTCGTGAACCGGCCGAGCGGCGTCTCCGGCTCGACCAGCGTCGCCGTCCAGGCGTCGGTATCCACCTGCCAGACGCCGCCGCCCCGGTCGGCGGGCAACTCATGGACGAAGCCGGGGTCGACCACGTTCGGCGCCAGCATCGTGTTCGTGCGGCCGAAGGGACGGTTCGGCACGACACGGTCGAAGCGCACGGCGATCACATCGCCCGGCTCGGCGCCCTCGATGTAGAACGGTCCCGTCTGCGGGTTGCCGCCCGGCGTCACCTGGGCGCCGTGACGGTCCATACCGCCGCTACAAACCGTGCTCGTAACAACGGTATCGCCCGGCTCGATGTGGAGCGCGGGCGGGTGCGGCCCGATCGCGGTGTAGTACACCGTCGGCTCGAAAGTGTGTGTGACCGGCATGGTCGATGCCTCCTCTTGGAACCATTGAGAATCTTGGGATAGGGCGGCACGAGCATCGCACAGAAACGCCGGCGCGTCCGTGACGGTCGCCGGCGCATCAGCCGGCGTCGCGCTCGACCCCGGTGCCGGAATTGAGCGCGACGCGGCGAACGGCCTGTTAGGTTCGTGTCAACCAGTGGATGTAGCGGGTGTCGATGCCGCGAACGACATCGTGATACAGGCGTTCGATGCGGACCGTGACCGTGCCCATTGTGCCCGAGCCGATCGTGAAGCCGTCGATCTCGGTGACGGGCGTCACCTCCATCGACGTGCCGCAGAGGAAGACCTCGTCGGCGACGTACAGCTCGGTGCGATCGATCGGCCGCTCGCGGACCGGCAGTCCCAACTCCCGTTCCACCAGTTCGAGCAGCGTAGCGCGGGTGACGCTTTCGAGGATGCTGTCCGTCGCCTGCGGCGTGACGACGGCACCGTTGCGGACCATGAAGACACAGGAACCGGAACTCTCCGCGACCTTGCCCTGGCGGTTGAGGAAGATCGGCACGTCGTAGCCGCCGAGCCGCGCTTCATTGGCCGCCAGCCGTGAGTTGGCGTAGTTGGGCAGCGCCTTGATCCGCGGCGGCAGCGCATCGTCGCTGATCCGCACCCAACTGGAGAAGCAGGCGCGCAGGCTCTTGCCGGAGAGCAGCGCGCTCGGATTCGGCCGCATCGTGATCGTGATCTCGGGGGTGAGGCTGTCGACCGGACCGCTGCCACCCCGCACGCCGGCGAGGAAGGCGAGCGGCTGCAAGTAGACATCGCCGGCCGGCGCGTTCGCCCGGCACAGATCGACGAAGGCGTCCGTCAGCTCGGATGTCGTGATCTCCGGCTGCATCCGCATCAGCTTCATCGACGCGGCGAACCGATCCAGATGTTCCGGCAGGCGGAAGATCGAGAGCGTACCCTGCTCCTCGTTCCAGTACCCGCGGATGCCCTCGAACACCGCCTGGATCGACGGCCAGCCGGCCGTGGTGACGTGGACGACGGGCTGCTCCCAGGGCAGCACCCGTCCGGAAAACCACAGGTAGGGGAACGGCGCCTCCGGGATCGGCAGCACAAGCTCCGGCTCGATCCCGAGGTCGGCGCACGATAACTGTTCAACCATGCTGCAACATGTCCTTCCGGCTTTGATGATCGATGGGGTTGCGGGTGCGGTCAGCGCAGCGCTTCGGCCGGCGCTTTCGCCAGCCCCACCGGGTCGATCGCAAACGGTTGCGCCAGTCCGCGCTCCGCCAGCACCGGCAACACCTTGCGACCGAAGGTGTCCAGGTCGCCGATGAAGTCGGGGAAGGTAAGAACGAAGCCGTCGAGGTCGCCCTCGTTGATGATCTCCTCGAACTGGTCGGCGATCGATGCGGGCGTGCCGTAGTAGGGGAAGCCGGGAATGTATGGATCCTTGGTCTGTGCCCGCCGAACGCGCCGCTCGAGCGTCGGCGCCACCGCCAGGCCGTTCGTCTTGGCGTACTCGATCTGCTTGAGCGCGCCGGCCAGCCCCGCCGTCTTCGCCACCATGTCCGTGCCGTCGGTATAGTACTGATGGCGGGCGAAGCCCTCTTCCACCGTCTCGCCGGGGATCACCATCGCCATCTGATAGGTCCGCGTCGTCTTACCCAGATCGTGGGCGATCTGCTTGGCGCGACGGCTGATCTTGGCGACATCCTCGTGTGTCGGTCCACTGAGGAAGCAGGCATTCGCCTCCTCGACCGTGAACTGCAGGCCGGTGTCGGAGGTGCCGGCGCAGATGATCGGCGGGTGCGGCTTCTGCACCGGCCGCGGGTCGGAGTAGGCGTCGTTCAGGTGGATGAACTTGCCCTCGAAGTTGACCCGCTCCCGCGTCCAGAGCAGCTTGCAGGCCTGCACCCATTCGCGGGCGACCTCATACCGCTCCTCGTGGGTGATGTTCTCCGGCCAGAGGCCAAACTGACCCAACTCCTCGGTGAACCAGCCGGAGACGATGTTCAGTCCGGCGCGGCCGTTGCTGATCTGGTCGAGCGTGACAATCATCTTCGAGACCAGGCCGACGTTGAAGGCGAGCGTGTGGATCGTCGGGATCAGCATCGGCCGCTTCGTGCATTCCGCCAGCGCGGCCATCATCGTCACCGACTCGATCGTCTTGTCCCAATGCCCCGTCTCGCCGCCGAAGCCGCGCCACTTCGCCATGGCAAAAAGGAAGTTGAGGCCAAGCTCTTCGGCGAGGACGCCGACTCTGCGGTTGTATTCCCAGGTCGCCGGTACCGGCGGCGCCGTGGTCGACCGAATCCAGCCGCCCTCGCCCACCGGCATGAAGACGCCCCAATCAATCGGTTTGTTCATTGCTACCTCCTCATCGCCACACCAACTGATTCCCTCCCAGTGTGCGCAGCGTCGTTCACGAAGACGGCACAGGGCTGTGCGATGAGGATGACAATCGCGTGATCGCACCGTCGCTCCCTCTGTCACCGGAACGTCGCGCCGGAATCACGCACCGGCAACATACCAGTGAAAGCCCTACACTACGCTCGCCTGCAGATGCAGGTGACGAGCGTTGATTCGCGGGAGGGCGCCATGGTCGCGACCACGCAGGATATTGCCTATCTCACCGCCGTCGAGGCAGCACATCTCTTTCAAACACGCGAGCTTTCACCGGTCGAACTGACACGCGCCCAGCTCGAACGGATCGAACGGCTGCAACCGACAATCCGGGCGTATATCACCGTTACCGACGAGATCGCGCTGCGCGAGGCGCGGACGGCGGAGGCGGCGCTGCTGCACGGTGAGGGCGGGCCACTGGTCGGCATCCCGATGGCGTACAAGGACATCTACATGACGGCGGGCGTGCTGACCACTGCCGGGTCCAAGATTCACGAGCACGATGTCCCCGAGATCACGGCGACGACGGTGCGGAAGTTGCACGAGGCCGGCGTCGTGATGCTGGGCAAGCTGGCGACCCATGAATTTGCGCTGGGGATCACATCGGAGGACCACCCCTTCCCACCGGCGCGCAACCCCTGGAACCTGGAGCGCATCCCCGGCGGCTCGTCGTCCGGGTCAGGTGCGGCGCTTGCGGCCGGTATTGCTGTCGGTACGCTCGGCACGGATACCGGCGGCTCGATCCGGCACCCCGGTAGCAACTGCGGCATCGCCGCACTGAAGCCGACCTACGGGCGGTGCAGCCGCTACGGCGTTTACACGCTCTCCTGGTCGCTGGACCACACCGGCCCGATGGCACGGACGGTGGAGGATGTCGCGCTGATGCTGACGGCAATAGCGGGCTTTGACCCGCTCGACCCGGCTTCGGCACAGGTTCCGGATGAGGACTTCTCACGCCACCTCAACGCCGGTGTTCGCGGCCTCAAGGTGGGCGTGATGCGCTCCTATTACGAGCCGACGGCGAAACCGTATGTGACCGCGGCTGTCGACGAGGTGGTGCGCGTGCTTGCCGGTCTCGGCGCGGAGATCGCGGATGTCGAGATCCCGTCGATGGAGCTGGTCAAGGCATCCTCGGCGATCATGTTGACAGAGGCGTACAGCTACCACTCGCCCGACCTGCGTGAGACGCCGGAGAAGTACCCTTCGTGGCTGCGAAACCGCTTACTCACCGGCGGACTCTTCAGCGGCAGTGAGTACGTTCAGGCGCAGCGCGCCCGCCAAGCCGTCAAGGAAGACTTCGCGAAGGTGCTGCGGGAGGTCGATGTGATCGTCACGCCGACGCGGGGCGACGTGGCGATGACCTTCCCGGAGGCGTACGAGGATTATGGCCGGGGGCCGTCGTACACACCGATGTACAACATGACCGGTATGCCGGCAATTTCGATTCCGTGCGGCTTCGCCGATGGGCTGCCGATCGGCCTCCAGATCGCCGGGCGGCCGTTCGACGAGGCGACGGTGCTGCGCGTGGCCCATGCCTACGAGCGCGCGACTGACTGGCACACGCGACACCCGGCGGTGTAAATCGGGGCGGGCGGCGATCCGGGCGCGGCGCACTCACACTCAGTGCGCCGCGCCGGTTGATCGTGATAGGGCCGTCGCAACCGCGAAACGGCGGTTAGTCCGCGACCAGGACCAGTGTGCCGGTGGTCGAGAGGCTGCCGCCGGTGCCGTTGACGACACACGACCGCGCCTTCGTCTGCTTGCCCTTGATGCCGTTGATGCCGTCCTCAGCCGTGCCCGAAAGCTGCCGGTACGCCTCGACGAGGAGCTGCATACCGTACATGCCCGAATGATTGAAGGAGAGGCCGCCGCCGTTGGTGTTGATCGGCAGTCGGCCGCCCGGCGCGGCGTGACCATCCCGCCAGAGCGTGAAGCCTTCGCCGCGGGGGGCGAGGCCAAGCATCTCGGCGGTGATGCCGGCGGTGACGGTGAAGGAGTCGTAGATCATGGCCATCTCCATGTCTTCCGGCCCCATTCCCGCCATCTTGTACGCTGCCGCCGAGGACGCCGCCGCCGAGGTGGCCGTGAAGTCGCCCATCTCGAGCATGTTCGAGTGGCTCATGTTCTCGCCGGCGCCGGCGACCCACACGGGTTTCGTCTTCACACTGCTTGCGATCTCACGGTTCGTGATCAGCACGGCGCCGCCGTGATCGGTGACAAGGCAGCAGTGCAGCAGAGTGAGCGGCCACGAGATCAGTCGCGCCTTCTGCACGTCCTCAACCGTGATCGGACCGCCCTCCGGATGCGTCTCCTTCGAGAACATCACGGCGCGCGGGTTGAGCGTCGCCCACTGCCGCGTAACCACGGCGATGTTGGCGAAGTCCTCCGGCGTAGTGCCGTAGCGGTGGTTGTGCCGCGTCATCGCATGCGAGTAGTTCGACGGCGCGCCGGAGAAGCCGTACGCCATCGTGAACTGGTTGCCCGGCGACCAGGGATCGCCCGGTCCGCGGCCGCCACCGGTGCCGCGCCCCTTGTTCGCCCGCGCGGACCAGCCGGACTCACCGTGGCTGACCAGCGCTACATCGATGATGCCGGCATAGATCGCCGCGAGGGCGTGATGGACGTGCATCTCGAAGGAGCAGCCACCAACCGAGGTGGTGTCGATGTATTTGGGATGCAGGCCCAGATGCTCGGCCAGTTCCGACGACCAGTTCGCGGAAAAGATACCGTCGATCCGCGAGATCGGGATGCCGGTCTGGTCGCTGACATTCTTGATCGCCTCAATATGCAGCTGGAGGGCGGTCTTCGGCGTCTTCGGATAGCCGATCTCGTTGGCTTCTGCCGCGCCGACGATCGCCGCCGCCTTTGATAATGGTGATGGCATAGCCCGTTACCTTACTCCTTACTTCAATCCTCACCCGGACCCATGTCGGGTGCGACGCTCTAGACTACGCGCCAGAACGGGATATGCACGTCGTCGCTGGCCGGCTCAAATTCTACACGCACCTTGGCGCCGATCTTGATCTCTTCGGGCTTGGTCGGGTCGACGCCGCGCAGCACGGTCGCCATCCGGTCGCCCTCGTTCAGGTCGATATAGGCGGTGACGAACGGGGTTTCCCCGGCCCAGCCGCCGAACGCGCGGTGTTGGACGGCGAAGGTGTGGATGCGGCCCTCGCCGCTGCCCTCGATCCACTCGATCTCGCGCGCGTGGCAGTGCGGACAGATCAGCCGCGGATACCAGTGCACGTGATTGCAGTTGGTGCAGCGCGGCAACATCAGCTTGCCTTCCTTGGCCCCGTCCCAGAACGGCTGCGTGTGCGGGCTGGGATCAGGAATCGGCTTGTCGTAGGGCATCGAGCAATCTCCTCTGACGCGATGCAGCGGCCGCTCTGGCCGCTCACATCAAGATTCACCAAGCTTAATGCGTGTTGTGGTCGCATGGTGCGGCGAGCGTGATGCTAGAGCTTTGGCTCGTGAGGGTCAACTTTGCGCGCGAAGCCGCGCAGCGCGCTCCTGATGGTGTACCGTCGGTGACTCGTTGACTATGCCCGAGGGAACAGCGGTGCGGCGAAGTAATCGGCATCCTATAGATACAGCGGACGGGATACACCCGCCGAACTCATCAACCACTTGGAGGCCCACTATGTTCTTCCCGTACTTCAACCTGACCAAGATCAACGTCGCCAACCTCAGCCAGAGCAACACCGCCGTTGGTCAGAACATCGCCGTCGGCTCGCTCGGCGTCAACCAGACCCTCGTCCAGGTCCAGTCCAACAGCGCCAACATCAACCAGGCCTAAGCCCCCAGGCCTGTTCTCTAGCAGCCGGCGTACTCACCGCGAGTACGCCGGCTGCTCTCTTTCTATGACCGTCGGTCCGGCGTGCCGAGTCTCACGCCCAACGGCTCGCCTCAACTTCGCTCCTCCAACAGTTCGACGGTATTTCCCTCCGGGTCTTCCACCATCGCGATCCAGACGCCCGGCCGTGCCTCACGCAGCGGCACGACGAGGTTGGCGCCCTTCGCCTCAAGCTCTCCCACCACGCCCGGCAGGTCGTGGACCCGCACGGTGAAGTAGCGGATCCCCGCCCGGGACATGCGCCCCGGCTCGCCGGCGGGCGGCGCCTCGCCGTCGGGAAACTGCATCAGCTTGATCAGGCTCTCGCCGGCGGCGATTCGATGCTGGGTCCGTCCGCCGGGAAAGGTGACTTCTCCGGCCTTGGGCCAGCCGAGCGTGTCGCAGTAAAACGCGAGCATCGGCTCGATATCCCGCACGAGGATGCCGAGGTCCACCGCTGTGCCGGTAATCTTCATCAGTTTGCTCCTTGCGAACGTGCTCAACACTGTACGGGATTATTTACCACAAAGACGCAGTAACGCCACGTATTGAGACCGCTCACAGGCGGCGCGCTTCATCTGTATCCGCCGCCGTGCATACTGGGACAGATCACTCGATGGAGAAGGAACAGCCATGCAGTACTTTCGCATCTACTCCGGGCCGGACGGCGAGACACATTTCGAGGATGTCGATGTGGCGCTCAACCCCGGCGGCGGGCAGTCAGAGTTGTCGGCGATGATGCCCGCGACCGGCATCATCTTCCGACGCAGCAGCGCCGATCAACACATCGACTGGCACCCGGCGCCACGGCGGCAGTTCGTGATCACGCTGTCGGGCGAGGCGGAGGTCGAGGCCAGCGATGGCGAGGTGCGGCGGATCGGGCCGGGCACCGTGATGCTGGCCGAGGATACGAGCGGCAAAGGCCACATCACCCGCGGCGTGGGAACCGCCGAACGGATCTCGCTCTTTGTACCGCTCGTTGATGCAGATTGAGGTTTAGCGCGATGTCCGGCCGCTTGACGAGCGCGGCCGGACATCGCACCTCGATCACCCCTGGCGAACGGATGCCAGCGTCGGCGTCTGCTGCCGGTCGTCGGGGTTGTCCCATCCTTTGAACTGGGGCGAACGCTTTTCGGCGAAGGCGCGGCGCGACTCCATCAAGTCGCTTTTGGCGCCGTGGTCGTGCAGCCGGGCGGCGAGTTGCTCCAGTTCAGGGGAGACGCGCGGCCGCATCGCCCGCATCATCGCGAGGGTGTTGACACGGGAAGCGGGTGGCAGCGTCAGCAGGTGCTCGGCCATCGCCCGCGCGGCCGGCAGCAACTCATCCTCGTCGACCAGGCGATTGATCCAGCCAAGCTCGTAGAGCCGTTCGGCGGTGAAGCGGAAAGCGAAGGCCATCTCCGTCGAAACCGCCTGCGGCAGGCCGCCGATGAAACCGTGCTGATAGCCGCCCAGTAGCCAGCGCTTCGCCTCGGACATTTCGAAGATCGCGCCGCGCACGGCGACGCGGAGGTCGCAGCGCTCGGCCTGCTGGAAGCCGCCGCCCATCGCGTAGCCGTTGATCGCGGCGATCACCGGCTTGTCGAGCGTGCCCGCCTCGTACGGGTTGTCGAAGCGCAGCCCGCCGCCGCCGACGGTCTGACGCTCGACCGATTCCTTCATATCCTCGCCGGCACAAAAGGCGCGGCCGGTGCCGGTGAAGATCGCGACTTCGAGGTCGCGACTGTCGCGGAACTCACGCCACGCCTCAGCCAGGGCGCCACGCAGTTCCGCGCCCAGCGCGTTCAGCCGTTCCGGCCGGTTCATGCGGATCACCATGATCCCGTCGCCGCGCTCGACTTCGACGATCGCCATTGGGCGTTCCCCCTCGATCAGTTTCGTGCAGAATGCGCCACGTCCGGGCGACGCTCATGCCTCACCGAGCATAGCGTGTCCGCCTACTTCATCGGCGAATATCCGGTCGGACGCAGGATCTGGGCGGTCAGCCGCCGCACCAGCGGGCCGTTCTTCTCGGTCTCGGCAAAGGCCGCGATCCGCTCCTTGTCGGCGGCGAAGGCAGACCACTTCTGCTCGCGATCGGCGAGGCTGTCATAGGAGAGCATGTAGATCAGCTGATCGGATGAGCCGCCCAACTCGTTCGTCCAGAAGCCGACGACGCCAATGCCGTACTTCTCGAAGTAGCCGAGCGTGATCTCGGCGAAGCGCCGGTTGAGGTCGGCCATTCGGCCGGGCATGGTCGTGTAGGTGCGCAGTTCGTAGATCACGGGGCAAATTCCCTCCTGTCGAGTGTGCGGTCATTCCAGGCAACGACCGCCGTACCGGCAAGTACGGTACACCACCTGCCGCGCAAATGCGTCGCGGGTGCAATTCGCGACCAGCGGTCCACGCATATCGTACGCCGGGCCAATCGACACGCTTACCTTGGCGTGGCCGAGGGCGGCGCGGACGTAGCGGACGGCGGCGGGGTGGCGGTGCCTGTCACGGTAGCCGCCGGTGTGGCGGTGGCCGTGGGTGTCGGCGTTGCCGAGCGTGACGCACCCGCTGGCGGTGCGCCTGATCGCGACGCGCCGGACGGCAACGCGGCACCGGCGCCCGCTGGCACCGCCGCGTTGCCTCCGGTCGCGGCAGTGGGGACAGCAGCCGGCGGGTTGGCGGCAGCGGCGGCTGGCATCGCAGGAGGCGTGCTCGATACACGTCCGTTTGCCGCCGACGGCGTCGTTCCCCCGCCGATGGGATTCGCAGCGGTCGCCGCCGACGTCGCACGCGCGGCCGGTGGTGCGGCCGCTGGTCCCGCCGCGGGTGTGGAGTTGGCCGTCACCGTGGGGCCGGCAGCCGGCGCTGGTGGCGCGGCATTCGAAGCGGCCGCGGTCGTTGGGCTGGGAGCGCCTGTCGGCGGGTTGGGGGCGGATGCGGCGGACGCGCCGGTTCCGGCCGTGGCGGCGGGCGCAGGCGCCGTCGATGGTGCGGCTGCACCCGGTGCAGCAACGCTCGGCGCGGCCCCTCCGGCACCGCCACCCGCGGCTGCGGTCGATGTCGGCGACGATGCCGGCGCCACGCCACCGCCAATGGAGCCGCCTCCCTGGGCAGCGCGCGACGGTTGCGATGCTGTCGCGGCCTGCGACGGTGAAGCGGGGCGGTTCAGCCACATGAGCAGGAGGATGGCGACGAGCCAGGCGGCGGCCGCAACGGCGATCCAGCCAATCAATCGCGGCCAGGCGATCGCGCTCCTCGTTTCGGTCATACCGGTCTTCCCTTGAAGGTTCCAATCACCTGGTGCTGCGTCGAGAGACGCGGCAGATGAACGGTGAAGGTGCTGCCCACACCGGGCGTGCTGACGACGCTGATCCGGCCGCCGTGAACCTCGGCGATCCACTTGGCGATCGCCAGCCCAAGCCCGGTGCCGCCTGCCTCGGTCGAACGCGCCTCGTCGACACGATAGAAGCGGTCAAACAGGCGGTCGAGGTGCTCTGCGCCAATGCCGGCACCGGTGTCGCGCACTGAGAGCGCCGCGCTGTGCCCATCGGTCGCCAGGCGTAACGTCACCGTCCCCGCTGGTGTATAACGCACGGCGTTGTCGAGCAGGATCAGACAGAGCTGACTGAGCCGGTCGGCATCACCGGTCATAGCGATCCCTGGTGCGATCTCGTTGCTGATCGTCAGGTCCCTGGTTCGAGCGAGCGGCTCAATCGTATGGAGGGACTGCTCGGCCACGCTGGAGAGATCGACCTCCCGCCGGACGATCTGGGCGCGGCCGCTGTCGGCGCGGGCGAGGGTGAGCAGGTCGGAGACGAGCCGGCCGAGGCGGTCGGACTCGTCGACGATATCGTGGACGACATCGTCGTACTCGCCGATTCGCTTGTCCGGATGGCGCAGCATCAGCTCGGCATTGCCGCGCACCAGCGCCAGCGGCGTCCGCAGCTCGTGCGAGGCATCGGCGGTGAAGTCACGCTGACGCTGCAGCGCCGTCGCGATCGGCCGAAGCGTGCGGCCCGCCAACCAGAAACTCGCACCGGCGGAGAAGATCAGCCCCAACGCACCAGTACCGGCAACGATCAGGAGGAGGCGGGCGATCGTCGCATCGACGAAGTAGCGCGAGCGCGCGACCTGAATCACGGCGATCGGCTCGCCGTTGCGATAGACCGGCATGCTGTAGACGCGCACCTCGCCCTCATCGAGCGACACGTCCCGAAACACTCCTTCATCCGTGTCGAGCGCGGCCTGGGCCGCATCGACGCTGGGCAGACCGGCGAAGGCATCCGCCTGGTATTCGAGCACCCGGCCTTTCTCAACCGGCAGCGGATAATCGAGGATACCTTCCTGTTCGATCCGGCCGCGCACCACCACGTTGCCCTCGGCCGGCGCCGGCCGAGGGCCGGGACCAAAGCGTCCCGTCAGTTGGGCCAGTCGCTCCGCACGCAGCCGCAAACTCTGATCTTCGGTGCGACGCGCCTGCTGGGCGCCGAGGATGAGGATGCCGCCCGCCACGAGGACGAGCGTCACGCCCATCAGGGCGATGTAGAGGAGGGTCAGCCGCAATCGGGCGCGGCGAAACATCATTCACTCCGCAAGACGTATCCGACCCCGCGAACGGTGTGCAGCAACTTCCGCTCATGGCCGCGGTCGATCTTATCGCGCAGGTAGTGGACGTACGTGTCGACCGCATTCGAGGAGAGATACGCGTCGTATCGCCAGACGCTGCTGAGGATCTGGGTTCGCGTCAGCACCTGGCCGGGATGGCGGAGGAAGTACTCGAGCAGTGCATACTCGCGCGGCGTCAGCTCGACCAGGCGGTTGCCGCGCCGCACCTCGTGCCGCACGATATCCATCACCAGATCAACAGCCTCCAGGCGCGGGGCGTGGAGGTCGGCGTTCCGGCGGCGGGTGAGCGCCCGCAGCCGCGCCAGCAATTCGGCGAAGGCGAAGGGCTTGACGAGATAGTCGTCCGCGCCGGCGTCGAGCCCGTTGACGCGGTCTTCGATTGTGTCGCGGGCGGTCAGCATCAGGATCGGGGTACCGACGCGGTGTTGTCGGAGGTTCTGACAGACCGCCGTGCCGGAGCGGCCGGGCAGCATCACATCGAGGACGATCGCGTCATAAGCGCCGGACCGCGCCAGTTCCTCCCCGTCGATCCCGTCATGCGCTTCGTCAACGGTATAGCGTTCCTCTTCGAGCATCCGGCGCAGCAGCCGCGCCAGACGCTGCTCATCTTCGACGACCAGCACGCGCATCGAACCACCTCACACTCAGAGTACGGCCTCGTTCTGGGAGTTTCCTGTGAGTTTCCTGAGAGAATTCTCATCTCATTCTCAGGAAACCCGAAAGTTCGATACCTACGGTGAATAGCGAGATGGCCGGCGCCCGCATTACCTGGCGTCGATCCGGTGAACCCTCGCGATCGGGTTCAACCCTTTGCTTTCTGGATGCGTCGGATGCCCCAACCCACTCACCGTCGGACCATTGGCGCTCTGCTTGTCGTCACGCTGGCATCGCTGATGCTGCTCTTCCTCTCGATCCAGCCGGCTCGGGTCTGGTCGAGGGGGTTGGTCGGCCGGGTACTACCGTCGAGCGCGGTTTCCGAGAAAGTGACTCAAACGAGTGAGGTCGCGGCTGAGGCAGACCTGGACGTGTCCCGCGCGATCCCCGTCTGTTTGACCGACGCCGCCATCGGCACGACCCTGCCGGTTGACTGCGACGCCGCCGCAATCGACGCGGAGCATCATGCTGACGATCACGCCGTCGAGATCGACCTACCCCTCTGGGAGAACCCGTCGCCGGAAACGCTCGCACCGGCGCCTCCGGCAGAGCCGGCGCCTTCCCCTGAGATCACACCGGAGGTCAGCGACGCAGAAGTCCCCACCAGTGTATCCGCCGCCGGCTTTGTCTGGCCGGTCGCCGGCACGCTGACGAGTCTCTTCGGCCCGGTGCATCCGCTCGGTATTGACATCGCCGTCCAGACCGGCCGCGGCGTCGGCGCGGTGGCGGATGGCCGCGTCGCGGTGAGCGCCTATGACAGCGGCTACGGTTACTACGTCTTGATCAATCATGCCGATGGCTACGCGACGCTCTACGGGCACTTCATGACCGCGCCGAGCGTCAGCGCCGGTGACACGGTCGCGCGCGGCCAGATCATCGGCTATGCCGGTAGCACCGGCCGATCGACGGGGCCGCATCTCCACTTCGAGGTGCGCAGTTACAACCAACTGATCGACCCGTTGAGCGTGCTGCCCGAGATCCAACTGGTGATCGACCCGCTCGCCTACCGCGCGCCGGAGACGGCAACAGTGGTCTGCCCGGAGTCGGGCGCGATTCCTCTGCAGGTTCCAGCCGGCATGGAGAACCTGTGTCCTGCCCCATCACCGACGCCGAGCCCATCGCCATCACCCAGCCCATCGCCATCGCCGAGTCCATCACCATCGCCGGAGCCGAGTCCCTCGCCCGAACCAGACCCTGCACCAGGGCTGGACGTGGCTTCCGAGGCAGCGACGCCGGTCGACGATGCCACGGCCATGAAGAGCGCCGTTGTGCCGACGGCGGCCGCCACGGCGACGGCGACGACCTCACCATCACCGGCGCCCTCTCCAACGCCTTCACCATCGCCGAGCCCATCGCCGACACCCTCACCGTCGCCGACACCATCGCCAACACCATCGCCGAGTCCGTCGCCCTCGCCAACGCCGTCGACGGAACCTTTCGACGGCTACGCCGGCGGGTTCGCAAACGGAGCGGCGGGCGGTGGCGTCGAGCGCGCCGCCGGAACCGAGGACGCGCTCGGTCCTCCCGCATCCATGGGAACGAGCGACGCGGGCGACGGCGCCCAGAGCAATCCATCGATCGACATCGATTCGATTTCGCCCGATCTCGACATCGGTGGTGGGAGATGTGACGCGCTGCCGTTTGGACATCGATCAGCGTGAGACAGCCGGTGTTAGAAGGAGGCCAGCCTTGACCATCAATTCCCGTGCTCGCC
>JBFXAN010000131.1:0-18845 GCA_050184225.1 Dehalococcoidia bacterium
CACGGCGCACCACTGGCTCGTCGCATCCCCTGATGGCCGCCCGACCGTCGCGGGTCGCTGCCGAAACTGCGGTGTGGTGCGCGAGTTCCCGTCGACGAGCGACGAGTCGGCGTGGAACAAGGCGCCGGCAAACATCCAGGCAGCGGTGACAGCCGCACGACGGCGGGAGCGGGTGCTCGACTGGATCGTGCCGAACGAGTGGGAAGCGTAGGGAGGGTGACATGGAGCATCAGTGTGATTATCGAGCCGCGCTGTTCGAGTTATACGACAGCATGATCGGCCTACAGAGGCTTAAGGGCCTCAAGACGCTGATAGGAGAAATCGACAGAGATATTGCATACCTCAACAGCGGCGACGATCACGCCGGCCTGTCTGAGGATTGGGTCCGCTGGGTTCGGTCGATAGAACGCACGCGCAGGATCTTGTCTGGTCTTCAACAAGCGTCGTAGCAGATGGAGGCAGCGTAGTGGATGCAACCGGCGTAGGGTTCATGATTGCGGGCTTCATTGTTCTGGTCCTGTTGATTGTGCAGGCGGTCACGGCGGACACACTGGCGCATGAGCGGCGGGCGTTCGCGAAGCGGGAAGCGGAGTGGAGGAGAGAGATCAATAGCGTCGTCGCTGCGTGGCATTCGCATCGCTGCACCTTGGTCGTGGATCGCTCTTCGCTGAACGCCGGATATTCCAATTCCAACGTCGTGCCGTCCACGTCGAAGTTGTTCTATCCGCCGAACGTTGAGGACAACACGGACTATCTCGGTGGTCGTCGCTAGAGCACGAGGAGGCCCCATGATCGCATCCCGCCCGGACCCGGACCGGCTCCGCGTCAGCGACACGGCGCTCCGCCACGTTGAGCGCGAACTCTATCACGAGCAGGAGACGCGCTATCGGCTGGAGGCTCGCCGTCGCGATCTGGCGCAGGCCCGGCAGTTCAACCCGGACGATCCGCCGACGCGGGGCCAACTGGAGTACTCCGACCCAACCGGCTACCGGGGCACCGTTGCGGCCACCGACGAGGCGATTGCTGAGATGTGCCGGATTCTCAATGCGATCGAGGCGGTGCGGGCGTCGGTGTCGCCGGAACTGCGGACGTTCTGGCAGTACTGGTACGGCGAGGGCCGGCCGATCCATGCGGTCTGCGATGCCTGCGGGATCGAGCGGGCGACAGCCTACAAGTGGCGGCGAGGGATTGTGATTGCCGTGGGGACGCGGCTGGGGTGGGTGTGACGCACGTATCGACGTAGACAATCCGTAGACTCCTGACACATTAATAGCGTCTATACTGCTATCAGGACCGCTGCCAAGTCCTCCCGATGCCCCGGCCACTTCCTCCCTTGGCCGGGGCATCCTCGTGTCCGGCGCACGCACGGTTTTTGCGGTTTTTATCCGATGGATGATCCACTGCCTGAGACGTTCGGTCAGCGCATGGCGCGGCTGAAGCGTGAACGAGGCCAGAACAGCGGTGGCCCTGGCCGCCCGCGCATTGCGGACAAGCACGGTCGCTACGTCAATCAGGCCGAGGCGGTCTTCGCGCGGCAGATGCCGGCAGAAGCCGAACGCTACATCGCTGAACTCGACCCAAAGGAACCGGAGGTTTGCGAGATCCACGGCCGCATCCTTGCCTGTCCGGTGGAGCGGTGTCAGACGATCAGCCAGCGCACCGCCTACGACTTCAAGGCGGCGGCGTACCTATTCGACCGCATCATGGGCAAACCGACCGCGCGAACTGAGAACACGGTGACGGTGAAACTCGTGAACGAACTCACGACGGCCTTTGTCGCGGCCTTCATTGAGGTCAATCACCTTGACGACGCAGACACTCGGCAGGCGGCTTTCGCTGAACGCCTCCGTGAACTTGGGACTGGTTTCGGCGGCGCAGCAGCTTAATGGAACGGACGGCGGCGTCTCGTCTGATCTCGAACGCGAACTCGCTCAGTATCGTGACGATCCGGCGCAGTACATCGAGGACAAACTCGGCTGGCAGCCGTGGGCGGGAATCGATGGGAGCGCCGGACAGGTGGAGATCCTGGACGCTTACGTCCAGGCCATCCGGCAGCAGGCCGACCGCGACGCCTGGGAGGCCGGCGCTGATCCAGCGACGCTCGACCACTGGCAACCGGGGCAGGTGATCCGGAACCGCATTCGCATCGAAGCGGGGCACACCGTCGGTAAGACGAAACTTGCCAGCGGGATCGTCAATCACTTCTTTGACTGCTTCCCGCCGGCGATCGTCTACACGTTCGCGCCGACCTGGGAACAGATTCACGACCTGCTCTGGAAGGAGATCAAGGCCGACCGGACGGGCAAGGGCCTGCCGGGGCGGGTGCTCGACCTCGCCTTGGATCGCTCACCGAATCACTTTGCCAAGGGTCGGGCGACGAACAACGCGCACGGGACCGGCACCGAGCGTATTCAGGGCCAGCACGGGAAGTATCTCCTATTCGTGCTCGACGAAGCCGAGGGTATTTCGGATTTCGTCTACGACGCGATTGAGTCGATGGCTTCGGGCGGCACCGTGGTTGTACTGATGCTCGCCAACCCCCGGACGCGCACCAGTCGCTTTCACAAGCAGGCGGCGCGGCCGGATACGGTGAGCTTTCGGCTGAGTTGCATCAATCACCCCAACGTGGTGGCGGGCCGGGAGGTGGTGCCCGGCGCTGTGCGACGGGAGTATGTCGAGACGATGGCCGTGGAGCACTGCACGATCGTCGAGCAGCACAACGACGACGATCACACCTTCGAGTTGCCATGGCAGCCGGGGGTGATCTACCAACCGGACAGCGAGTACCTGTTCCGCGTCCTTGGCATCGCGCCGGCTAACCTCGCGGACAACACGTTCGTGCCGGTGGGGCGCTACGAGGCCGCGTTGCAGCGTGAGGTGCCGTTTGGCGACCCAACGCGGGCACGCTTCGGTGTTGATGTGGCGCGGTTCGGTAACGACTTGGGCACGCTCTATATCAAGCAAGGCGGCCGGGTCTGGTGTGCAGTCCGGTTCTCAAAACTGGACAGCACGGAGTATACGCAACGGATCAAGCGTGAGGCGCTGGCGCTGCCGCGATCGGTCGTCAGTCTGCATGTCCGCGTTGACGCCGGCGGCGGTTGGGGCAGCGGCCTGATCGACAACCTCAAGCGGGACCGCGAACTGCGCGATCGATTCAGCGATTTCCACGTGATGGAAGTGCACTTCAACGGGACACCGCGCGATGGCTCCGCTTACGCCGACACCGCGACGGAGATGTACGGCGTCATGGCTGATGTCTTGCAGGCGGTCCGCATTGAGCGGGCGCCGAACGAACTTGAAGCCGACCTCTGTGAGCGCACCTACGAATGGGTGACGCACAAGGGCGTTGCAGTCAAGCGATTGACACCGAAAGAGAAGTTTCGCAAGGAGCATGGACGATCGCCGGACGATGGCGACGGTTTCTGCCTTGCGGTCGGGCCTGATCATCTGTTCCGCGGCCCGATGCGGCTGACGGTGATCTAGGGAGTCCCAACCATGGCGGAACGACCAAAAAGCCAGCATTGCTACGCGCTTGCGGCTGACCTGGAGCGCGTTGAGTTCGCGATTCGCGGGATGCGACAGGAATACCGATTCCACCCAGACAGCGCCGGTCAACTCGAACAGATTCAGAGCGACCTCGGCCGCGCGGTGTGGGCACTGCTCGCCATCGGCGACCGTGAGCAACCGAAACAGGCGGACTAGGCACGATGCTCGACCAGAAGGACCGGACGATCCTCGCCCAGTTCGCCGTGGTGATCCTCTTGGGTACGGCGTCGCTCGTGGCGGCGGCGGTGGCGCTCGGTCTGGCCGTGCGGCTGTTCTTGTGGGCGATGGGGGCGTGACATGGGGTTGATTGCCGACGCGCTCCGCGCCGTGCTGCCCAGGACAACGACGGCGGTGGCGGCCACGATCCCCACCTGGGAGCAAGGCCGGCCCCGCCAGCAACCGCTCAACTATGAAACCTACGCCCGCGAGGGCTACAGCCAGAACGAGATCGTCTTCGCCGCCGTCGAGGAGCGGATCACCTCGGTCGCCGCGGCCCGATTCGAGGCGTGGACCGACGGCGACGAATCGGAGCAGGTGAAGCGCCATCCGGCGATCACGCTCCTGCGGAACCCGAATCCGTTTCTCAGCCGCAACCAGTTGATCGGCGGCATCGAACTGTACCTCTGCCTCGCCGGCAACGCCTATCTGGAGAAGGTGCGGAGCCGGTCGGGGAAGGTGGTCGAGCTCTGGCCGCTGCGACCGGACCGGATGCGGGTGATCCCGGATGCGACGCGGTATATCGGCGGGTACGAGTACACCCTCGGCGAGCGGGTGTTCACGCTGCCCGCCCGCGACGTGATCCACCTGAAGACACGCAATCCGCTCGATGACTTCTACGGGATGTCGCTCCTCCAACCGGCGGCGGGCAAGATCGACATCGCCAACCAGATGACGCTGTTCCAGAAGGCGTTCTTCACGAACGCCGGTGTGCCGGCCGGATTGCTGGTGCTCAAGCACGCGCTGGAAGAGGGCGACAAGGGCTTGCTCAGGACGCGGTTCCGCCACGAATACGGCGGCGCGGCGGGCTGGCACACGCTGATGGTGCTCGACAACGCTGAGCCGGGTGAGGTCAAGTTCGAGCCGATGGGCCTCGGCATGGGACCGTCCGGCCTCGACATGGCCGGACTCTCGGACGGCGTCGAGGCGGGGATGGTGGCGCCCTTGGGCGTGCCGCTCTCGTTGATCGGCGCCCGGCTCGGCTACTCGTCCAGTAGCTACGCCAACCGGGTGAGCGACCGCCAGGAGTTCACGAAGGAAACCATTGTCCCCGAGCTCGACCTGATCGGCGCGGCGCTGACGATGGGGTTGCTCGCGGAGTTCGGCGGCGCCGACCGGATCGGCTTCGACCAGAAGTCGCTGCCCGAGCTGCAAGAGGACGCCGACAAGAAGCACACCCGCCTGCGGGAAGACCTGAAGGCCGGCGGTATCTCGCTGGAGGAATACCGCAAGGAGACGGGCCGCAACGAGGACATCGACGAGCGGCATGTGTTCTTTGTGCCGACCGGCACGGTGCCGACGCCGGGGTCGGAGTTGACGGCGAAGGCGCTCGAAGCGGCGGCCGAAGAGGCAGACGCGCGGGCCGAGGCGATGCAGGAGCGACTGCTCAATGGCGGTGGCGCTGACGACGGTGGCGACGAGCAACAGGACGGCGAGACGGAGCCGGTGGTCGCGGGGCAGCCGGGGCGGAACGGGACACAGACGCAGCGCCGGCACTTTCGGCTGGAGTGAGGTGCAGGTATGGCAGGAACACCGAGGTCTGTTCAGGCACCTCATGAATTGCCCTTTATCCATAATGCCCTGATCGCGCTCCCCCTCTTTCGCGCCGTCATCGGGCCAACTGGATGGGTTGAAGAGATCTATCACGATGGCGAATGGCCGTCGTTGATTGGCATAACGCCGGACCTCATCAAGCAGGCGTCGCAGTGGATCAGGACGGAGCGGGACGGCGTTACGTTCGTGCTCACCAATGGTGCCGTGCGGTATCGGTTCGAAGGCTTTGATATCTGTTGCGACTACTACGTCGCTCGACTTCAGGAGAACTGAAATGGCGGCTGGCGTAGTCACGATCACCGAGGCTGAGGACGGCCTCCGCGTCAAGCGGATCAAGTTTGAATGGACCTCTGGCACCGACGGCGAGGCGGGGACGGCGTCCGGCGAGACGACGGTGCCCTACGGCGGGAAGGTCGAACGCCTGATCACCGACCCAGACGGGACGGATGCGCCGACCGACAACTACGACATCGAGATCCTCGACGAGGACGGCTACGACGTACTCGCCGGGGCCGGGGCGAACCGCGACACCGCGAACACGGAGCAGGTACTCGCCTCGTCGTTGGGCATCGTCGCCTGGTCGACGCTGACGCTGAACGTGACGAATGCAGGCAGCGCCAAGTCCGGCGTCGTCTACCTCTACATCCTCTAGGAGTCGTGCGACATGGCTGTGACCGCCTTCGTCTATTCGCAGATCATGGGCACCGCATTCGACGAGGAGATCGACATCCTCGCGGACACGCTCAAAGTGCTCCTAGCGACTTCGTCACACACGCCGGATCAGGACGCCGACGACTACCACGCCGACGTGGATAACGAGGTCGCCAACGGCAACGGCTACACGACCGGCGGCGAGACACTCGGCTCGGTGACGTTCGCCTACACGGCGGGGACGAACACCTGGGCGCATGACGCGGCCGACACATCCTGGGCGTCGTCGTCGTTCACCGCGCGGTATGCGATCGAGTACGACTCGACGCCGGGGTCGTCGGCAACCAACCCGCTGATGTCCTTTCAGAACTTCGGTGGTGACTTCACCACGTCGAGCGGTACGTTCACCGTCGCCTGGAACGCAAGCGGGTTGTGGACGATCACCATCTCGTAGGGAGGGTCCATGTCCGACATCACCACGCCGGAGCCGCCGCGGCTACTGCTCCCGCAGTTCCAGACACCGGAGTACACGCCGCAGACGGACGAGCGCACCGCCTGGGCGCGGTTGCTGGAGTTCCTCGAATTGAAGCGGCTGCGGATCGTCACGACTATCCCCGACGACTACGGCTCGCAGCACTACCAGCCGAACGACCCGCGCTATTACCAACTACGGACCGTCGTGCGGCTGAAAGTGCTGGACAAGAAGCCGCACCGGCCGATCGATAAGGTCGTCGCCTGGGCCGACGACGAGACGAGCGTCCAGGGCACACCGTCCGCCGTGCTGCACCGCTGTACCGAATGGGCGCGGTTTCTCGAAGCGGAGAAGCGGCAGCAACGCAACGGACTCTTCTTACCGGGCCGGGATGTGGTGATCCACGCGGTGGTGGCGCGAATTGGAGGGCCGAAGGATGGCTGAGCACGCGGCACTGGAGAAGTTGCAGCAACTCTGCGTGGCGGGGCGGCTGTGGTTCGTCACGGCGATCGAGGCGCCGGACTCCGGCCGGTATATCAAGGAGCCGCCGGTCCTTGGCGTTGGGCATTTCGACCAATTCACGGGGTTTGGTCGTGACAATCCGCTGACCAAAGTCGCCCGCCAGGTGACGGTGATCGAGCCGCATCCGGTGAAGCCGGGGTTCTACCGGGCACGGACGACCGAGGGTGACCGAGTGATGGGCACGGCCGAGAGCCTGCTCACGCGGCTGACAGAGTACGAGCGGGCGCGGCTGGTGGCCGATCTTGAGGCGGATCTGAGTATCTAACGGAGGGAGTGGGCGATGCCGATCACCGCACCGCTCACGCCGGCGACGGATACCGGTCAGCTTGATGACGACGATGTCATCATTGCCTACCCGAGTGGGATACAGGCAAACGATATCCTCATCCTTTGCCTGTATATCAGTGGGAGTATCGGCTCAATTGATCCGCCATCTGGCTGGTCCCCGATTGGCACGGCAGGAACCAGTGGTGAGTGTATTGCGGCCTATGCAAAGGTCGCAACCGGCTCCGAGGCGGGTACCATCACCATCACCGGCAGCGGCAATACCGAGACGATTGCCGGGATCTATGGCCTGCGGTCAGATGAGGGCGTGCCGTCGATTGTGGCGGCGCAGACAAAAGCTGGCACCTCATCAACCCTGCCGTCGGTCACGACCCCGGTCGATGATTGCTGTCGTGTCGACCTGATTGTTGCTGATGAGGATGACGCTGGGTCGGCGATCACACCGCACGCGAACCAGACCGAGCGGTGGGATGTTCCGTTCGCCGGTGAGGGCATTCGGGGCTGGTTGGCCGACGAGGCGATTGCGACGGCGGGGGCGACGGGCACGCGGGTCGTTTCCTCGGCGGATACGGCGCGGACGCTGACGTTCGTTGTCGCGCCAGTCACGATCAGCGTTAACCAGACCGTCAACGCCGAAACCGGCACGGCGACGGCGACGGGCCTTGCGGCCGACGTCATCACGAGCACCCACGCCACCGTCAACGCCGAAACCGGCACGGTGACCGCCGCCGGTCAGGCAAGCACACCGGCGGTCACCGTTCCCGGCGCGGCGGGTGGTGCCACGGCCGACGGTCACGCGGCAACGGTCAGCGTCACAGTCACGGCGGCACTGGCGACGGCAACCGCCACCGGCCTCGCGGCAGCGGTGCAAACGGGCGCGACGGTCAGCGCCGAGACAGGCAGCGCCACGGCAGCGGGGCAGGACGCGACACCAGCCGTCAGCGTACCGGGAGCGGTAGGCGAGGCCACCGTAACCGGACAGGACGCCAGTGTCAGCACGGGCGCGACGGTCGCGGCAGAGGCAGGAGTCGCCACAGCCGACGGGCAGGCCGCGACACCAGTGGTGACGGTTCCCGGTGCAGCGGGCGCGGCCACGGCGGACGGCCAGGATGCCGCGCTGAGCACCGGCGTCACGATTGCCGGTGAGACGGGTACGGCAACAGCAGACGGCCATGCGGCGGACGTTGGCTCGTTCGCCACGGTGCCGGGAGAGACGGGCACGGCCCAGGCGGACGGTCTTGCGGCCTCGGTTGCGACGGATTTCACGATTGCGGCCGAGGCCGGCACCGCGACGGCGGACGGTCAGGCGGCAACGCCGACGGTGAGCGTGCCGGCAGCGACCGGCGAAGCGACGGCAGCGGGTCAAGCGGCAACGCCGGCGATGGTCGTGCCGGGGGTTGCGGGTAGCGCGACGGCCTCCGGGCAGGCGGCCGCGATCACGGTCCTGGCACCGGGAGCGGTGGCGATCACACAAGCCGCCGCGCTGGCGGCGACGATTGCGGTCATCGTGCCGGGGTATCCAGCGGCGGCGACCGCGACTGGTGTCGCGGCCCTGGTGCGCATCATTCCACCCCCGACCTATCGGACGGCAATGCGCGTCGTCCAGGCGGTCGCCACGGCGATGCGGGTCGCGCAGGCAGAGACGGCCACGATGCGGGTTGAGCAGACCGAGAGCACAACGATGCTTGTGGAGCAGAGCGAGAGCACGGCGATGGTGGTTGAGCAGACCGAGGCCACAACGATGCACGTTGAGGACAGTCACACGACCACGATGCGGGTCGGACAGGCGGACAGCACCGCGATGCAGGTCGAGGAGTAGCCACGATGCCGAACCTCAACCTGACGATTGACGACATCGTTGAGGGCGACGACCGGGTGATTCGCTTCGGCATCACCGTCGATCCGGAGGGCGACACACTCGACGAGGCGATCGTCACGCTCAAGTCGAGCAAGGCGGACGCCGATCCGGGGCTGGTGCAGAAGACGATCTCGACCTCGGACGTACCCGGCACCGGCCACATTGAGGACGACGGCGCCAGCGATGGCGAGGCGATTGTGCGGGTGGACCTGACGCCGGCGGATATGGCCCTACCCACGCCGGGGACACCGGTCGTGTTCGACGTGCAGGTCTATACGACCGGTGGCTACACGAATACGCCGTACATGGGCGAGATCACGACGATCCAGGGGGTGACGGATGCAACCCTCGAAGAGTAAGCCAGAGCGCCCCACCTCGAAGCTGGTTCCTCGTCAGCCGCCCCGGATTGAGGGCGAGGTGATCGTCTGGCACGGGCGGCGACGGCGCAAACGGGACGGGTCGATTGGAGCGCCTGTGGAGAAGCGGCTACCGGTCAGCGATTACGAACTGGATGGCGGCACGGTGCGGCGGAAGCGGCGGCCAGAACCACGAACAGCGACACACCAGGCCCCGCCGAAGCGCTACCGCGACCGCTAGGCACACACGTCGCCGCCCGCGCGGATTGGGGCTCTCGTGTGGGCGGCGACGGTCACGATGAGGATCCGATGACCCGCTCCGAACGGCTCGCCCGGCGGCTGCTGCGACTCCGCGCCCGCCACGAGCGCAAACTCGCCCGCGCGTTCCGCCGCTTCTTTCGGGGGCAGGCGGCGCGGGTCGTGCGGCGCTACGGCGTGATGGCCGGCCGCGAACTGAAGGCCGAGGGCGACCTCCTGCTGCCGATGGGCGAGGACTGGCGGCTGATGCAGGCGGTCGAGTCGCTGCTCTGGGGACTGCTGACGAGCCTGACGGTGGAGACGGCACCGTTCGCCGGCGGGCCGCCGTTGGCCGAGGCGCGGCTCCGGGTGTTGCTCTTCGAGTCCGCCGAGCGGGTACGGGCGGTCAACCGGCAGACGCGGACGGCGATTCAGCGCACGCTCGCCGATGGCCGCAGTCGTGGGTTTTCTGACTGGCAGATTGCGAACGGCGTGCCGAAGGACGGCTATCGAGGGTTGCGGGCCGTGGTGCGGGAGACGTACCGGGGCCGCGCGGAGGCGATTGCGCGGACTGAGGTCGGGATCGCCTCGCAGCAGGTAGCCCATGAGACATGGGGACAGGCCGGGGTGACGCACGTGGACATCATCGATGGCGATGGTTGCGGCTGGACAAGTCACACGGACCCAGACACAGCGAACGGCAGCCGGCGAACGCTGGCCGAGGCCATGGCGCAACCGCTGAGCCATCCTCGCTGTCGTCGTGTCTCGCTGCCGATCGTAGGAGGCTGACATGGTTGATCAATGGCACGCGGTCGCCCTCAAGGGCTACACCGCCGACGGTGATCCGCTGATCGAGGGGTACGGCGTCGTCTTCGGCGGCGAAGACCTCTACGGCGAGACGTTCACCAAGGAAACGGATTTCTGGTTCAAGGCGATCACCGACGCGCCGCCAGTGTTGTACCAGCACGGCCAAGACCGGGCGCTCACGCTCGACCTCGTCGGCAAGGCGAAGGTGTCGAAGGTCGACGAGGTCGGCGTCTGGTTCGAGGCCCAGATCGAGAAGGCGAACCGCTACAAGGACGCGGTGCTCGACCTGGTGAAGGCGGGCAAACTCGGCTGGTCTACCGGCAGCGTGCCGCACCTCGTCCGCCGGGCCGGGACGGTGATCAAGTCGTGGCCGGTCGTTGAGCTCTCCCTGACGCCGGAGCCGGCGGAGCCGCGCACATTCGCCGCGCTACGGAACGCTGACGCCGCTGGGTTGCGTGGTACTGACAACACAACCAGGACAGCACCAGACGCGACGAAGGCGATGTCGTTCGAAGAGATCCGGGGCGCGATCGACGGGGCGCTCACGCGGAATATCCGCGCTGAGCCGGGCGAGTCGATCTTCGAGTACGTCCACCAGACCTATCCCGGCTACGCGATCGTCTGCCGCAACACGGAGGGCACGAGCGGCTACTTCAAGGTGCCCTATCTGATCGAAGACGACCGGACGGTGAAGCTCGGCGAATACACCGAAGTCGAGCAGCAGTTCGTCCCGGTCAAGAGCCTCTCGCCATTCCAGGCGTTCCACGACCAGGCCGTCGCGCAGGGGGCGGCCTGTCGGCACGTGGCACCTGTGCAAGCACCGGCGGCGACGCCGGGTGACGAGCCTCCCGGTGAGTCCCCTGACGAGCCCCAGGAATCCGTAGCGGAACGCGAGGCGAAGGCGGCGATCGACGCCTATCTCGCCGCCATTTCACTCCCCCGGAGGTGAGTGCCGTGACCACACAGATCAAGCCGTCGCTGGCGCAACTCAACGAAGAACTGGAGCAGACCGTCTACCAGTTCAACCAGTTGCAGGACCGCAAGAACCTCTCCGACGCGGAGAAGGGTGAGATGGCGGACCTGCACGAGCGGGCACTGAAGACGCGCAAGGCGATCGAGATCCGTCAGGACGAGGAACGCCGCGCCGACATGGAGGCGCTGCGGGCCTGGACGGAAGACCCGAACTACCGCATCCCCCGCGCCGTCAACCCCGACGAGGACGGCCGCAAGGCGCTGGCCAAGTCGGGGTGGGAGGTCAAGAGCGGGATGATCATGGCGCCGACGATGAAGGGCGCCAGCGTGCCGTTCTGCCCGGAGGAGGTGCTCTTCGGCGCCTTTCCGACCGACGACGCCGACGGGGTGACCTACTTCAAGAAGATGCGGGCGATCTTCCAGCCGGAATACCGCACCGCCTACGTCAAGTGGATCACCTCGAAGCACCGCAACGATGGCGCGGCGATTGCCACGCTCGAAGACCACGAGTACAAGGCGCTCTCCGAAGGGTCGGATGGCTCCGGCGGCTTCCTCGTACCGCCCGATATCCAGTCCGAGCTCTTGGTGCGGAAGGCGCAGATGGCCGTCATGCGGCGGCTCTGCCAGGTGCGGAACACCAGTCGTGACCGGCTCGTGCTGCCGCGGGTGAAGCCACACGCAACCTCGTCGGTGGCCTCGATCTACTCCTCCGGATTCGTCGGCGGCTGGGTCGGGGAGACGCCGGCGTTCTCCGACACCGATCCCGGCTTCGGCACCTTCGAGATCAGCATCAAGAAACTGCGCGTTGCCACCAAAGTTTCGAACGACCTGATCGCGGACGCGGCCGCCAATATCCTCGCCTTCCTCGGACAGAACGGCGCCCAGAACATGGCGCTGGTCGAGGACTCCGGCTTCCTCATCGGTGACGGCTCGCCGTTGCAGCCGTTCGGCCTGCTCAACGACGCCGACCTGATCACCAATGCCGTCGATGTCGAGGGTTCGGTCTCGAACACGATCTCGAACAGCACCTCGAACGTCGGCTCGGTGCCCAAGATCCTGAATATGGTCTACGGATTGCCGAGCCAGTACGCCGAAAACGCGCAGTGGCTGATGCGGCGGGCGATCGAGGGCGACGTGCACAAACTCGTCGATGCGGACGGCCGTTTCATGTGGCCGCCGCTCTCCGGGTCGGGCTTCGCGGCGAACACCCGCCAGTTGCTCGGTTATCCGATCAACAACTCGGAGTTCATGCCGAACGACGGCGAGGATGCCGCCCGCGTGCTCCTGTTTGGCGACTTCAGCGCCTACGTGATCGCCGACCGGACGATGATCTCGACGATTGTGCTGCGCGAGCGGTTCGCGGACACCGACCAGACCGGGATCATCCTGATGGAGCGCGTCGGCGGGGCGCTCTGGAACGACGACGCCCTTCGCGCTGGAAAGGTGTGACACACCGGGCAGGTGTTGTCTAAGTCTTTCTCACTTTCGCTTTCTCAGGTGAGCGACGCCAACCGGACGGGGCGTCGTTTTTTGATGCCGTCCGGCGTTCGAAGTGGCGGGACGGGGTAGCGGCGGCCACACACCGGCCGCCGCGAAGTGTCCTGCCGGGGTAGAAGGAGTAACCAGTCATGGCCTATCACAGCGCCCTGGAAACCGCGCTGCTCGACATGGAGATCCAGGCGAAGCTCTACGGTGCCGGCTCGACCAACGGCGCCGGCGTCGATATGCAGGGGTGGGACGGCGTCGCCTTCATCGCCTCGATCGGTGCGATCGAGGACGGCGGTACCTACGACCTCCGGGTGGTACAGGACAGCCTCGCCAACTTCGCCAGCGTCACCAATGTCACGAACGCGGCGATCACCCAGGTACCGAATACAACGCCGAACGTGATCGTCGTGATCGACGTGTTCCGGCCGGCCGAGCGGTACGTCCGCGTCAACTCGACCGTGGCGACCAACAACGTCACCGTGTCGGTCACCTCCGTCCGCTATCGCGGTCAGTCGCGGCTGCCGAAGGCGTCGCCGGCCGATCAGTACGTGCTTGTCGCCGATTCGTAGGCAGCGGCGGCGCGTGCGCGAGAGCGAAGGAGTGAATCCCCGATGGTGAGCCCCAATCTTTCAGTGGAAGCGGGAGCGGTCGAGCATGACGCCGATCGCTCCCAGCCTGTCTCGGCCCGCGACCGGCTGGCTGCCGAATGGCGGGCACAGAACCCCACGACTGAGGCGGAGATCGCTGCGTTCTACCGCACCGCGATCGGCCTTCGCGACGACCTCGACGACTGGCACACGAAGCCGATGCGCCAGCACTACACCGCGATCGTCGTGGCGGCGGTGCAGGCGCAGAAGGCCCAGCGCATTCTCGACGTGGGCGCCGGCGCCGGTCACGACCTCCGGGCGGTGCATGACGCCGTGCCGGAGGCGACGCTCGTTGCCGTCGAGCCGAATACGCGACTGCGAGATCGGCTGCCGGCGGTCGCCTATCCCCGGATTGACCTCGTGCCGGAGGAGCCGCTGTTCGACCTCCAGATCTGTATCGACGTGCTCGAGCACGTCCCCGACCCGGCGGCGCTGCTGGCGGAGATGATCAAGCGCCTCCGCATGGGCGGTGTCTTGATCGAGGCGACGGCGACCTGTGACCCGACGACGCCGCTGCATCTGCCCCACCTGCGTGGGTGGAGTCCGGCGCGGATGCTCGATGCCCACGGGTTTGTCTGTCGGGAGACGGTGGACCGACTGCGGATCTGGCAGCGCATCCAGGAGCGACGCGGCGATGAGCCCACGCTAATCCTGTGTGCCTACCGCCAACTGACGGCGGAGACACACGAGGCGATCCTCGAACTTTGCGCGGCGGGGTGGCGGTACAAGCGCCACGGCAACGACGCGCTGGTGACGCGGGTCCGCTCGATCGCGGCCTCGCAGTGGTATCGCGAGACGGCGGGTGATGTCTTTCTGATGGTCGACGACGATATCCAGTTCTCGGTGCAGGACGCGGAGAAGGTCGTCGCCCTCGCGCGGGAGAAGCGCGGCATCGCCTGCGGCGCCTATCCGGTGCGCGGTGGCGGGCACCTCGCCTGCCGGCCCTTGAACGAATCGATCGTCTTCGGTCCGAAGGCGCCTCCCGTGGAGATCGAGTACGCGGCAACGGGCTTCATGGCCGTGCACCGGGACGTGATCGCGGCGTTGATCGAGGACTTCCCGCTCTGCCACGAGACGGAGACGTGGGCGTTCTGGCCGATCTTCGACTGCCTGATCGCGGAACGTGATGCGCCGTGGGGCGTCACCTACGAGTACTTGAGTGAGGACTGGGCCTTCTGTCGCCGGGCCAGGGACAAGGGCTTTGGCGTCTGGCTCGATCCGAGCGTGGCGCTGACGCACTACGGCAGCAAGGGCTACACGGTGGCGACGATGCCGGATGCGGTGCCGGAACCAGGACCAGGAGGGACACCATGACCTGTCCACACTGCGGTACGCCGCTGACAGCACACATCGACGGTGATCGATATCACTGCAATATCGGCGGGTGCGGCTGCTGCTTCAATACTGAGGGCCGCGTCCGTGAGGGGCATCCGCCCTGCGGGAAGCCGGCGATCCATCCGTTCGCGCCACCGCTCGAAGTGGGAGCGGAGGAACTGGAGATAGCCGCGTCGGAGACGGCAGCCAGCGGCGATGGCGCGGCTGAGGACGATGCAGTGACCGGGTCGGAGACGGCATCGGAACCAGAGGAACCAACCCGCGGCAAGGGCCGCGCGAAATAACACCAGCCACCTATCGGACTGTCGATCTACCTCGCGCCTGTGCGGGAGAGGGGAGCGTACACCGTGGTCGTTTCTGAACCCTATGCTGTCGCGGTCGATTACCGCGCGGCTGTCACCAAATCCGATGCCGCAGAAGACGCTGAGATCCTCGCGGACCTGACGGCGGTGTCGCGTTTCCTCGACCGGCGACTCGGCCGCTTCTTTACGAAGGATGCCGCCGACGTTGCCCGCGTCTTCCCTACTCCCCATCCGCGCAATGCACCACGTCCCGGCTGGGCCGAAGCCGAGAACCCCTGGCTGGCCGCCGGCGTCGCCCGCACGCTGTTTATCGACGATATCGTCTCCGCGACCAGCATCATCGTGGACGAAGATCGCGACGGCGCGTTCGATGACGCCAGCCTCGGCGTGCTCGACTACGAACTCCTCCCCCGCAATGCCGCGCTTGGCCCGGAGCCGAAGCCCTATACCGCGATCGAGCTCACCGACTACGGCTCCGTCTACGCCTGGACCCCAAATACGCGCGTCCAGATCACCGGCGTCTGGGGCTGGCCATCGGTGCCGCCCGCGATCAAGGCGGCGACGATCCAGTTAACGGCGATCCTGCGGCTGGAATCACCGCGGGCGACGCAGCGGGTGAACGAGCTCGACCAGGTGATCGGCACCTCCCGCCAGGCGCAACTGATCGTCAATGACCTCGTGCGCCACTACCGCAAGGTGACGGTGTAGTGGCCGATGTCACGATCCGGATCGAGGGACTGGAGCGCATCAGCAAGAAGGCGACGCCCGACATCCTCACCCCCGGCCTCTCGTTGATCGTGCGTGAGGCGGCGCTCACCGCGCAGCGCGAGGCGCGCAACGAAGCACCGAAGGACACCTCGGCGCTGGCGCGGTCGATTCTGGCCGATATCAAGCCGCTGTCGGCAGAGGTGAGCACGTCGCTCGCCTACGCGCAGGCGATGGAGGAAGGCCGGCGTCCCGGCGCACGGATGCCGCCACCGGCCGCGCTCGCGGGGTGGGCCAGACGGCACGGCTACGGCGGCTCGCTGTTCGTGCTGGCGCGGGCGATCGGCCGGCGGGGGATCAAGGGAAGATTTTATATGCGAAAGGGCGCGGATGCGACACGGCGAGCGCTGCCGGGGATCGTCCGGCGTGGCGCGGCGCTGATCGTCCGGGCCTGGGATGGATGAGATGGACATCGGCTCAGCACTCGACGCGCTCGCAACGATCCACGGCACGCTCAGCATCACGTCACCGATCGCCGCGAGCATCAAGAAGGTGCACACGTACGCGCCGAACCGGGATTCGACGCTGCCAGATACGCCGTGCTGGATGCTCACCTGGTCGTTCCGCGAGTTACAGGAGGGGATGAGCGGGCGCCGGTTCCAGGTCTACACCGTCCGCTGCCAGTTGTTCATTGAGGACGCCGACCTCAACCGGGCGGCAGCGATCGCCACCGCCTTTCACGTCGCCTGGATCGACCTGATGGACCAGCACAACCAACTCGGCGGCACCGTGACGAAGATCGACCGCCGCGGCGGTGAACCCACGTTGGGATTGCTCACCTGGGCTGAGAAACCCTACGTCGGCCTCGACCTCTATCTCGATCTCCATCTCGTCGATTCGACCACGTATTCAGCCTGAGGAGGGACGGCAATGTACGAGTACAAGGGCCTGCGCTATGGATTCCATCCCGGCATCCCGGCGCGGGATATCAGCGACGCGGAAGCGAAGGAGCGCGGGTGTGAGGATCTGCTCCGTGAGAGCCGCGCCTATCAGTACGTGGCGGACGTGACGGCGGCCGCACCAGCAGTGTCCGAGGCACCAATCACGACCGCCACCGCACCGGCCAGCAAGAAGCCCTAGCAGGGACGTGCCGGACATCACAGATCGATGCGTAGCGGGATGCGGCGGTTGCCACCCCACTCAGTAAATGCGTGACAGGTTCGGCAGAGCGCGATCAAGTTGTCGAGTTGGTTGGCTTCCTCGTGGCGCTCGACGCCAAACGAGCGGAACGAGACGAGATGGTGAACGTCAAGGGCGTGTCCAAGTTCCTTTGAGGAAATACCGCACTTCTGACAGACACCATCGCGCTTGCGGGTCGCTCGTTTGGCAGCACGCCAGGACGGACCGTAGTACTCTTGTGAGCCGCCACGCCATGCCCAGTGGTCTGGTCCAACCTGCACCGTAGCGCGGCATGCATGGCTGCAATACTTCCGCCCTCGCTTGGCGGTGACTGGACTGACGAGAAACGTCTTGGCGCAGGCCGAACAGGTTAACTCAACCTTGTGGGACGTTGAGGCGATCCGGCACGCGGTGCTGCAATAGCGGCCACCGTCCGGTTGTCGCGTCTTGGCGGCGATCACTTCGAAGGATGCTCCGCACTGAAGGCAAGTTCGCTGAACCCTTCGGCGGCGCTTTTCACCTGTCGCAACCGCCGTAGCGCGGGCGTGGCAGCGAACACAACGCTCTTGAGTAGCCCCTTTCGGTTGCCCGCACTCAGGGCATGGAGACTTCGGGTGTTTGCGGCATCGCGAGCACACCGTCTCGGTCAGGGATCGGCGCGGTCCGCCGCACTGGTCACAGGTATGGAGTTTCATGACTCCATTTTACACTCGTGTCCAAGCTAGACACAAGTAAGGGGTGACTTATCAGCGTAACCATTACAAAGTTGAGGCGCCTGCAACTAGGGCAAGAGAGCAGTGAGGGCACAGAAGTTTCCGCAACGACTGTCTTCATCCCGAATGGTCCGATTGTGTTCAACCAGGAGTTTCCGATCGTCACGCCGCGGCAGGACATCGGGCTGGCGGTGGACCGGCATCCCGGTGTCGTCGCGCAGAAGGACTGGATGATCGAAATCCCCTTCGATGTGTCCTACCAGCAGGTGATCTACCCGCTGAACAACTGCCTGATGAAGGTCGCGACCGCGACCGGCTCGGACGAAGAGAAGACCTACGCCTTCGCCCCGGCGGCCAACCTCGCCAACGCGCCACAGCCGTTCACGGCGGAGATCCGCTTCTCCGACGGCTCGAACAACATCGACTACACCTATCCCGGCCTCGTCGGGCAGGAGTTGGAGATTTCCGCCGAACTGGCTGGCCTGACGACCGGTGTCTGGCGCTGCTTTGCCCGCTCGGAGAACACGAACGCGATCACGGCGGCACAGACTGCACCGACGACGCTCCATATCCCCGTCGGTGGCTCCTGGCGAATCAAGACGGGCAACTCCTGGGCGAACATCGGCTCGACCAACGTCGCCGGCCAACTCTACGGCTTCACCTGGAAGCACACGACCCCCTGGACGCCGGCGCACTACATGGACGGCGACCTCGGCCCCTCGCGCAAGCGGGCGAATATGCGCTCGACCACGCTCACCCTGACGCTCGACCAGGAGGCGTCCTCCGGCTTCGCCGCGACCCTGCGGACGGCGCTGACCTCGCGGGCGCTCGTGCCGATCCGCCTGCACGCGGTTGGTCCGACGATCAACACCGGCACCTACGCGATCAACATCGACGGCATGTACACCGTCGAGAAGTGGGGCGCACCCACGGACCACGACGGCGAAGACGCGGTTTCCGTCGACTTGATGGCCAAATATGATTCAACAGGGGCAAGTGA
>JBFXAN010000132.1:0-18554 GCA_050184225.1 Dehalococcoidia bacterium
TCCAAGTACGAACGCGCGTGCCCGTCTAACCCTCGTCCCCGGCCGCATGCGCCAGCAGCGGCGCCACCATCCCTAGCAGGCTGCTGATGAAGATCTCTCAGTCCTGAAACCGCCTCTGTTTTGGCGATCTGTAGGCACGCCATGTCAAGACCTATAGGGTTCCGAGGGGACTTTTCCATCACCCTGCTAGAGCCTGGTATGAACGTTTCCTCGCGCATGCGCGCTCGCGTTTCCGACCGTGCCACGGCTCCTGGTGTGGCTCTGAGGCATCAAGGGGGGCCGGACGTTCATAAACAGGCTCTCCCTACCTGTGTAGGTCGCAATCTTGGTGATCGGCGTCGGAGTGGCGACCTTAGCTGGCGCTTGTCGTCACTGAACCCGTGTCAACCGAACGGCGAAGTTGCGCGGAGCAGGCCCGCCGGCGCGCGCTGTATCGATCACGACTGCCAGGACCCACGCCGCAGCACTCGCTGACCACTCAGGCAGCCCTACCGACAGCCCCCACGGCGCAGGGGAGAGGACGACGTCGCTCGGCGCCTCCACCGGAACCTCGATCGAATGCTGCGGCGGCACGGGCACGAGCGGCCCGAACGCAAACGAGTGGCCGTTTACTCGCGGCAGGTTGGCGACGAACGCCGACTCACTTCGTCCCTGGAGCAACCCGTTGTCAAACGCGATGAGCGCTTCTGCCCTCGGCCCCTGGCCAGTAGTGAACCAGTTGAACCCAGAGACGAGGTTCCAAGCGCGGGACTCCTCGCCCACTTGCAGGTGACTTGCCGTCACCTGCAAGCCAGCCACCTCGACCACGCCGAAGCGGCGCAGCGTGTCATCGAAGCACTGGACCAGCGCCGGCAACACCAGCGCCGGCTCAACGCCGATGTCCAGCCCGATTTGCACCCATCCGATCCGTGATGCGCCGTTCCCGGCGCTGAATGCTGCCTCGTGCGTCCACCAGAGCACCGGGCGCGCCCGGGGTCCCGCACTCTGCGCCGACGAACTGCTCCCCGGCGTGGTGGACCAACCCATCAGTTCCGCACGTGCGCTGAAAACGGCCCAAAGCGCTCCCTCATCGGCAACATTGCCGTGTCGGTCTGTGTCCCGTGCGAGCTGTCCGAACGCCTCAAGGAACAGCGTTCCATGAACTGCTGCGCCGGGGTACGGTACAAAGGAACCAGACACCTCTCCTGGCCTCCATCAACGGGCTGTCACCACGGGGACTGAAGACTACACCCGCGCCGCTCGCAGTTCTTGCCGTTCAGTCACTATCTCAACTGGGGTAGCATTGCACTTCGATTCCCGGACCGACATAGCGGTAGTCACCGCCTCGGCTGGTGAGGAACTGGTCGCAAGAGAAACCGGGGAAGGGTCCAACGATGAACGGTGGCACCCGTCGCTATCGGCGGCGATCGAGGGTGATGGCGGTGTAGAGGACGCGGGTGAGGAGGGTGATGCCGGCGGCGATCAGGGCGCCGCCGGCGAGCACGACCGCGCGGACGCCCCAGAGGGTGGTGTCTCCGGGCGAGGTGATCAGCCAGATGCCGGTGGCAAAGGCGGTCACCCCGAGGATGGAGATGAATGCCATCTGGATCACCGCCGTCTGCCGCCGGATGGCAGCCTCACCGTACGACCGGCGGGTTTCGACTTGGAGTGTGCCGGTCTCCAGCGCTTCGGCGATGCGGGCGATGCGGCGGGGGAGCGCACGCAGCAACGGCAGCGCGTCGACCAGCTCCTCTTGCAGTAGGGTGGGCCAGGACGACGGGTCGGCGAGAGCCGCCTGCCGTTCGTCGCGAAACTTCCGCGCCGCAACGAGCAGGTCGGCGTCGGGGTCGACGGCGCGCACGGTGCCGTCCAGGGTCGCCAGGGAGCGGAACACCGCCGCCACCTCCGGCGGGATGGTCAGACGGTGGGCGGCGACGATGCGGAATACCTCAGAGAAGGCGTTGGCGCCGAGGGTGGCGCCGGGGGCGGTGTAGCGGACGATGGCGCGGCCAAGGTCACGGCGCAATGCCGGCTCGTCGAGTCGGGGCGGAGCGTCGGTGATGCCGAGCAGCGCGTCGCAGGCACGCAGCGCATCGCCACGGTCGATCGCCGACAACAGCAGGCCCAGGGCCTCGCGGGTGTAGGAATCGATCCGTCCGACGGAGCCGCAGTCGAGCATGGTGAGACCGCCGGCGTCGTCGAGGACGAGGTTGCCGGGGTGGAGGTCGGTGTGGAAGGTGCCGGCGACGAGGATCTGGTGCAGCATCACCCGCACCAGCGCCGCGCCCAGCGTGTGACGCCGGTTGGGTTCCAGCGCGGCGAGGGCCGTGCTCGCCTTGCCGATGGTGGTCCCGCTGACGAAGTCCATGATGATCAGCCGCGGCGTGGTGCGGCCACGGGGCAGGGGTAGCCGCACCGCCGTCGTGCCGGGCGGCAGTGTGCCGGCGAGGGCGAGCATGTTGTCGCGTTCGATGGTGAAGTCCATCTCCTCGCGGATCGAGGCGGCAAAGCCGGCGGCGAGGGCTTCCGCGCCGAGGTCGGCGCCCCAGTCGGTTTGTTCCTGCACCCGTCGGGCGAGACGCCCGATGATGTCCAGGTCGGTGAGCACCACGGGCCGGATGCCGGGCCGCTGCACCTTGACGGCCACGTCCCGCCCGTCGCGCAGACGGGCCTGGTGCACCTGGGCCAGCGCCGCCGACGCCAGCGGTTTCGGGTCGATGTGCTCGAACACGGTGCTGAGGTCATCTCCCAGCTCGGCGCGCAGGACCGGCTCCAGGTCTTCCCACGGCAGCGGCGACACGTTGCTCTGGAGCGACGAGAGCTCGTCGATGAACTCGGCCGGGAGGACATCGGGACGGGTGGAGAGGAACTGGCCGAGCTTGACGTAGGTTGGTCCGGCCTCCTCGAGTGCCCGAGCCAGCGCACGGGCTGTCTCCCGGCCACCAAGCCCGCCCCCTGGGCGAGTGAGGCGGCCGAGGCCGTGGCGGGCGAAGATCCAGCCGACGGCCAGGTAGCGGCGGGTCCGGGCGATCTGCCCCCGCCACCCGCGCACAAACGCCACCGGCGAGGGCACCGATCCGGTCGGCACGAGGATCTCAAGGATCGTCAGGACGACGAGGCCGGTGACGATCGTGAACACGAGCGTGGCGCCGAAGGCGACGGCGGCACCCGCACCCGTGGCCGGTTCGCCCTCGGGCAGGAAGATCGCCGCGGCCGGCGGGAAGGCGAACCCCAGCGCGAGCGCCACCACCGCGGTCCGAATCGCACCAGTCCTCGCGCCGATCAGGCGCCGAAGCACGGCGGTGATCAGCATCACCGCAATGATGGTGTTAATCAGCCCGAAGACGAGCAGCGCGATCCACTCGGCGCCCGAGAGAACGTCCGGCATGATCTAAACCTTCCCATCGCGGACGGAATCGGCGAGGTGAACGGCTCTGAACCAGGTGAGGGCTCCCATCCCCTCGACGTTTCTAGCAGGCTCAGTGCAACAAGGTGTCGATAATCCGTAAAGCTTACACAAAAGTAACTGGTCCAGCGTCCACAATATTGCTGACGTGATCGATCACCTCTGCTAGTATCGCCTCGACAGTTGTCCAGGTTCGGTGGCCGGACACTGCGTGCGCCGGAGGTGGTGGGGTGGCGCTCTCGCTCATCGATCTCTTTGCCGAAGCGGTGCTTCGCTGGTCGCTACGCTGCGACCGTCCCGTTCAGGATCTGACATCGCTGGTGATGCATGCCATGCATGGCGGCCGGGCTGCCGGTGTGACGCACGCCTACGATGTCGAGCAGATGCGGGTGGCGCTGCACGGATTGACACAGGAGCCGGGTCTGCGTGAGGACTTTACGGTCCGTGCCTTGATCCGCGAGCTGGATGAGATCCTCGATGATCAGCTCGAAAACTACGGCCGCAACAAGTCGCGGGCACGCGACCGCGCGCGGGCGCTGGAGGCGATCATGCGGCTGCCGCGGCGCAAGGAGCGGTTCCTGACCGAGAACGGGATCAGCGCGCGCCAAGCGGAGAAGCTGCTGTCCGAGTTGCGGCAGATGGCCGATACGAGCGGCGGCATCGAGGAGCTGGCCCGTCGCAAGCGTGCGCTTGACGCATGGCGCGAGCTTTCGACGCCGATTCTGGCCCCGGACCTCCTGCGCGAGTGGCGGGAGGAGCAAATCCTCCTACGAGGAGAGACGGCCGTCGGCGATTGAACGGATGTGAACCGCAGAGGCGCAGAGGACACAGAGGGGCGCAAAGGATTTGGGTGGCGAGTGGCAGGCGCACTGCCGAACCCCTCCAATACCTTTGTGAACTCTGTGCTCTCTGCGTCTCTGCGGTTCAACTGATGGTCGCCGATGCGGTACGGCGGAGCAGCGCCGCGATCGGCAGCAGGAGGAACGCGCCGATCAGGTAGGCGCCGAGCACATCGGTCGGCCAGTGCGCGCCGAGCGTCATCCGGCCCACCCCCATCAGCACGATCCACAGCAGGCAGACGCCCTGAAGCGTTCGTTTGATAGCAGGCGTCAGGCCGGTGTGTTCCAAGGCGAGGATAAGGAAGCCGAAGACCAGGGTCGCGCCGAGTGTGTGGCCCGAGGGGAAACTGTAGCTGGTCACCTGGTTCCAGACTTCGACCGTTCCATCAGAGGGACGCGCCCGGCCGATCAAGAGCTTGAGCACGGCACCAACATCCTGCAGGAGTGCCGTGACCAAAAGGAGGGCCGCAACGCGGAGGCCGTGCAGCAGCAGCAGCGCAAGGCCGATCAAACCAACGAGTACCGCCCACGGCAATCCGGTTCCGGCGACCGCCAGGCCGATCGATACCGGCCGCAGACCGGGCGCGCCGGAATCCTGCAGCCAGCGGACGACTTCGACTTCCCAGGCGGCGTGATCGACGCTCCAGGCATAGATGCCGAGTGTCAGAAAGAGGGAAAGGAGGACAACGGCGGCAAGGTATGGCCGGTTGGAGGCGGTCAAGACTGCTTGCATAACAGCCAGCGTAGTGCCCTCGTTTCAAATCTTCAAGACCCGGAACGTTTGACGGGGAACTACAGGCCGCCGGCCATTACCCGCTGGATGATGTACAGCACGAAGATCGCCACCATCGGCGTGATGTCGATCATGCCGATGCGGGGAACGATCCGCCGGAGCGGCGCCAGAATCGGCTCCGTGATCTCGTTGAGGACGGAGACCAACGGGCTACGGGGGTCGATCGGAAACCAGGAGAGGACCGCCCGGCCAATGATCGCAAACTGGAGGATCAACACCAGAATCTGGACGAAGTTCAGGACGAAATCCATTGCCGCTCCCGCGCACGGTCGGTGCCCGGCGCCAATTATCATCGGTGACGCCGGTCGCGCACATGCCTCTTCTATCGTATACCGTCGGACGGGTTCCTGGCAGGGGTCTTGAACCGCAGAGGCGCGGAGGACGCAGAGGAAAATAGTGTCATGCGGAGCGGAGCGAAGCATCTCGCCGCGGCAACCGATACACCGCGAGATGCTTCGCTTCGCTCCGCATGACACTGGCTCTGCGGCTCACGACGAATTGCCGAGGGCTTGGCTCTTCTCGTAGGCGGCGATCGTTGCTTCGATCAGGGCGGCGCGCACGCCACCGCGTTCGAGTGCGAGGATCCCGGCGGCGGTGGTGCCGGCCGGTGAGACGACCTGTGCCCGCAGTTCAGCGGGATGGCCGCCGTGCTCGCGTGCCCAGCGCACGGTGCCGGCGACGGTCTGCAGGACCATGTCGGTGGCGAGGGCGCGGGGCAAGCCGATATGGACCGCGCCATCGATCAGCGCTTCGACCAGCAGCATGACGTAGCCGGGTCCGCTGCCGGCGACGGCGGTCGCCATGTCGAGATACGCCTCGGCCGGCGCCTCCTGCTCGCGCCCGATCGCGCTGAGCAGCATCCGGACCAACTGCTTGTCATCCGCCGTGACGGCCGGTGAAGGATACCAGGTGCTGAAGGACTCGCCGACGGTCGCGCCGAGATTCGGCATCACTCGCACGACGCGGGTTGCCGGGAGGGCTTCGAGAATGCCCGCCAATGGCACGCCGGCCATGATCGAGATCAGCAGCGGATCGCCGCGCAACTCGCCGCGCATGTCCGCAGCGGCGATGAACTCCTGCGGTTTCACGGCGAGCACGACCGCATCCGTGTGCAGCGCCGGACCGTAGTCGCTGCTGACCGTGACGCCGTAGCGGTCGCTCAGTTCGGCGCGACGCGTCGCGATCTGCTCGCAGACGACGATGTGACCGGGGACGACCCGGCCGCGCTCGATCAGGCCGTGGATGATGCCCTCGCCCATCTTGCCGCCGCCGATGAACCCGATGCGCGGTCCCGTACTCATGCAGACCCCCCCGGCGCCGGCCGCGGCCCGAAGAGGGCGCTGCCGATGCGAACCATCGTCGCACCCTCCTCGATGGCGACCTCGAAGTCGCCGCTCATGCCCATCGAGAGCTCCGGCAGGCCCAGCGATACCGCCAGGTCATGGAGGCGGCGAAAGACCGGCCGCACGCGCTCCGCATCATGGGTCTGGGGTGCGACCGTCATCAGTCCACGCACGTCGAGATGCGGCATCGCCGCGATCTGTTCGAGCGCGGCAGGGAGCGCGTCCGGCGAGAGTCCGAACTTGCTCGACTCTGCCGCGACGTTGATTTCAAGCAGTATGGCAACGGAGGCGGACGCCCGCCGATTGATCGCGGCGGCGAGGTCGATCGAATCCACACTGTGGATCATGGCAAAGGCAGTGAGGGCCGCCTTCACCTTGTTGGTCTGGAGGTGGCCGATCAGGTGCCAGATCGGCTGGCGACCCTGTTCGTCAAGCGCGGCCGCCTTCGCGACGCCCTCCTGCACCCGGTTCTCGCCGAGGTTTGTCAGTCCGGCATCGAGGGCCGCACGGCAGACCTCGACCGGGAACGTCTTCGTCACCGCGATCAGGCGGACGGCATCCGGATCGCGGCCGGCACGAGCGGCTGCCGCCGCCATCCGGATGTGGATATCGGCGGCGTTGGCGGCGATCGTCTGGACCAGATCGGATTGGTTCGCCACGGGTAATGTCATGGGCATCACTCGACTGAAGCTCTTGGCGTATCGTAGCGGACGCCTCTCGATTCAGCCATCGGGCCAGCGGTGACGTCGGTGCGACTCGAGGCAAAAGAAAAGGCGGCACCAGATTTGGTGAACCGCCAGGTGTCGATGGAACGGTCGTGCCATCCGGTCGCTAGGAGTTTCGCAACGCCGTGAGCGTCGAGGCGAACTCGTCGCTATGTTCCTCCGGATCGGCGAAGATGTCCCGCTCGCTGACCCGGCGTTTGAGAATACAGCGCGCCTGATTATGCGTGCGGCCGCCGTAGGAATATTCCTCCCACTTCGCCGTGATCAACTCCCAGCCAACACTACCCAACTCATCGAGTCGTGACTGGAGTTCACGCTCATCATAGACATCGGTCAAATACTCGAACGCTTCGGTCGTTTGCATAACCGGCCCCTCCCCAGCGGCACCGCCGGCGTGTGACACGCCCGCTCCACTTTCAGGCCCACCATTAGTGTACCGCACTGCAACGTTCTTCGCATGGCGCCCCGTGTCTCGGTTCAAAGAAAGTGTGACTATAATCGGTGCGGTCATCACGAGATTTCTGCCGCATCGAGAGGCCGGACCGGACCATGGCCGTCTACGACGCACTTGCCGCCGAGTATGAGCACGGGATGGCCCGCGTGACCGGGCTGCACGCGGCCGACCTTACCGATGCGCTGGCGCCTCGCCCTAGTGCTCGCGTGCTCGAACTTGCGGCGGGCACCGGTGCCATGACCGACCAGCTCGCCGATCGGGTCGGTGCGGATGGCTTGATCGTCGCGGCGGATATCTCCGAGGGAATGCTGGCGTTCGCTCGACAACGATTGGCGAATCGTCCGAATGTACGTTATATCCTCGGCGCCGGCGAATCCCTGCCCTTTGCCGATGGCGCATTCGACGCGGTTGCCTGCGCGTTTGGCATTCAGCACATGGCCGATGCCGGCCTGGCGTTGCGATCGATGCGGCGCGTCCTGCGGCCGGAGGGGAGTTGCGCGATCGTGGTGTGGGATGTCGTCGGCAGGGACATCAAGACGCCGATCAACGAGGCGTTCGCCGCGTTCACCGTGTCGCAATCCCTCTCGCCGGTACAGGAGCACTGGGCAGGGGCGGGGGTGCTCGCCGGCAGGCTCGAAGCGGCCGGGTTCTGTCGGGTCAGCGTGCGATCTTCGACCGGCTGGCTGCTGGTGTCCGACCTGGATGAGTGGTGGCAGGCCGTCACTTCCGGCCGGCTCGGCGACCGTCTGCGCGCCGCCGGTGGGGAGCAGGCCGAGCGTCTTCGTGAAGACGCCTACCGACGGGCAGAGCAGTTCGCCGTGCGCGATGCCGGCGGCTGGCGCTTTCCGTCGGCGGCACTGATCGGTATCGGCGTGGCGCTGTAGTCTGCACTCGCCGCGGGCTTCGCCGTCACCTGCTATCTGCTGCGTCCTTTGGGTATGGGCGGAGCGCATCGATTCCGTCTGGCGCACAACGAAGATACGCCGGCCGCGCGCTTCTCCGTCCAGTCCATTGGCAACGGCGCGTTTCTTGGTGCGTCTGCGGATTGGTCGAGGCGCTACGAAGTTCTGGCGCTCACCTGTCTACGAATGACAGCGGCCAAGGCCCGCAGAGCGGCGTTCACATCATCGGCGGAAGTAAAGATCTCGGCTACATCAGGGTCGAGAACGACAACATTGCTTCCGCGAGCGAATCGCTCCGCATATTTGCCACGTTCACTGCCACGAAAGTCATACTCGGGTGCAATGTCGTCAGACTCAGGGTTCTGATTCATATTGGATCCTCTCGCGTCGGGTCGCGAGCCTGGCGCTGATGATGCGCACGGTATCAGCATCATCAGCGTGAGCTACCACGAGTATACGGCCTGCACTTGACTGCCCGATCGTGACAAAGCGGTCGTCATCCGGATGCGAGTGCGCTGGATCGCTTTTCGTGAACGAGAGTCGATCGCCGAAGATGGTCGCCGCCTCGTCGAATGCAACGCCATGCTTCTGCTGATTCCGGAACGCTTTTTCTCTATCCCATTTGAACCGAAGCACGAATGTCTCCGCATTCACCTCACCAAGTTCAGCTACGGATAAGAGCGGGTTACTCGCCGAGCAGCTCCAGCAACGCCGCGCCGAATTTCTCCAGCTTGGTCGGGCCGATGCCCTTGATGCGGGTGAGGTCTTGCAGCGAGGTGATCTGTGTCGCCGCGAGCAGGTGCAGCGTCTCGTCGTTGAAGATGGTGTAGGCGGGTAGCGATGTGCCTTGCAGCTGAAGGCGGCGCCATTCCTTGAGGGCGGCGAGGCGTTCCTCGACGATCGGGTCGTCATCATCCCACGTCGTCGCTGCCGGAGTGGAGGTGCTGGCGCGCTCACCGCGCGGTGAGGCGCGTGTGATGCGGGTGGCGGGACGGGGTGGCGGCCAGGGTGCGGGCGGTTTGGCGAATCCGGCGGCGGTGACGGTCAGGCGGCGATACTCGCTGTCGTCGCGGTGCAGATAGCCGTCCTCGACGAGGCGGTCGATCTCCCGCTCGATCTGGCTCGCCGGCAGCGCCGCGAGAGCGCCGAAGTGACGGGAGCGGTCCGCCTGGACGGCGGCGCCGATCGATCCTTTCAGCACTTTGGCGACGCCGGTCCGTCCCATCTGAAAGGGCAGCTCGGCGATGCACTCGACGATGATGTCTTCGGGCGCCCGGTCCGGTGGCGCCGCCGGCTCTCGCGACGGCTGTGACTCGGCGCGGCGGGCGGCCGTTGGGTCAGGCTCCGGTTCGCCGCAGCAGACATCGCAGTGGTCGCAGTGGCCGGGATGGGGGACGCCGAAATGCCGTGCGATTGCCGCCGTGCGGCAGGTGCGGCGGGTGGCGTAGCGGTCGATCTCCTCGACCCGCTCCTTCTGCGCTTGCTCGTAGCCATCGATCAGTCCACGCAGCCGGCCGGCGAGATCCTCCGGATGGGGCAGCAGCTCGATCAGCAGCCCCCGTCCGGTGCCATAGTAAGTGAGCGCGCCGTCGTCCTCCAGGGTCAGCAGACGCTCCTCCACCTCGGACGGGCCGCAGCCCAGAGCATCGGCGATGCGGAAGCTGTCGCGGGCGATGCGGTTTCCCGGCGCGGCATCGAGGGCATGGGCGAGCTCGGCAATGGCGGGACTGCCGGTGCCCGCGAGCCGGATCTGTGCCGCCTCCGGCAGATCACAATAGCGTCGGAGGACGCCGACCTGCTCGAGGGCGCCGAGCGCCACGCGCACGGTCGTCTCGTCAACATCGTCTGACCTGGTGTTGATCGCCTCACGGCTCGCCATGACCAGGCGGTCGAGCGGCCACCAGGCGAAGCCGGAACGGACATCCAGGCGCACGGCGCGATAGACGGCGCGGAGCACCTCCGGCGTCAGCGCATCCTCGCGCATCCAGCGGCTCAGCGCTGCCTTGTCGGAGGATGCCCAGAACAGCACGCAGCGGGCGGGGCGGCCATCGCGTCCGGCGCGGCCGGATTCCTGCGCGTATGCCTCCAGTGAGCGCGATGGGTTGAAGTGGATGATGAAGCGCACGTCCGGCTTGTCCACGCCCATGCCGAAGGCGATCGTCGCGGTGATCACACGGACGTGGCCGCGCTTGAAGGCGTCCTGCACCTGCGCCCGCTCGGCGGCGTCGAGGCCGGCGTGGTAGTGGCGGGCGTTGATCCGCTCCCGCCGCAGCAGCTTGGCGACGGTTTCCGCGTTTTCGCGGCTGCCGACATAGATGATGCCGGAGCCGCGCTCCTCGGTGCAGATTTCGACCAGACGGCGGAGTTTGTCTTCCTTGTTGTCGACCCGTTGCACTTCGAGGTAGAGGTTGGGACGCAACACGCCGGTATTGAAGATGCGCAGCGGCCGTCGCAGCCGCGTCTGCAACTCCTCCTGCACGCGCGGGGGTGCGGTGGCGGTCATGGCGAGGACCGGCGGCCGCCCCAGCATGTCCAGCACATCGGGGATGAAGAGGTAGTCCGGGCGGAAGTCGTGACCCCAGAGAGAGATGCAGTGTGCCTCGTCGATCACGAACCGGCTGATCGTCGCCCGCTGGAGCGCGTGCAGAAAGGGACGCTGGCGCAATCGCTCCGGCGCGACATAGACCAGCTTGAGCCGTCCGGCGATCAGGTCCGCTGTCTGCGCGTCGAGTGTTTCACGCTCGATCGTGCTGTTGAACACCGCCGCGCGTTCGCGCAGGGTGGCGGGTAGGGAATCAAGCTGGTCCTTCATCAAGGCGACGAGCGGCGAGATCACCACGGTGCAGCCTGGAAGCAAGAAGGAGGGAAGCTGATAGCAGAGTGATTTCCCGGCGCCGGTCGGCATGATCGCGAGCAGATCCTCGCCGGCGAGGACGGCGTCGACGATCGGCGCCTGGCCCGGGCGGAACTCAGCGTAGCCGAACAGGCGCTGAAGCGCGTCCTGCGGATTCAGGTCAGCGGCAGCGGGTGGGGACGTCACGGAGGAAGTATATCGCAGCGAGGTTGATACCGGCGGCGGTTGTCTCACCGATCACGTTTGCAAGCCTGATGGTTCGGCAACTCCTCCGACGGGTGAAGGAAGGGAACTCAATGGTGTTCGCACGGAGGCGGAGGGCCGGCGTCGCCGGATGATCGCGCCCATCACGGCGCCATGCAGAACGAAGAGCCCGCAGAAGAGTCCGGCACCAATCAGTTCGGGGGCCTCTGTCGAACCGCCGACGAGATCATCCATGCCTACCGCGGCAATTGGGAGCAGCAAGAGTAGTGCCAGGATCGAGCCGAAGGCAACCCCCTTGCCGATCCCCGAACCGGGCAGCCACCCGCGTACGGCGGCGAAGAGGAGGCCGAGGAGAAGGCCAAAGACCATTCCGGTGAGGAGAATGAAGGCGGTACCGCCGATCGAGAACTCGGTAGGGCTCCCTTCGCTGATGGCGACGATGCGCATCGCCAGCCTCGCACCGACGCCCCACACAAGCCCGGCGCCGGCACCGGCGAAGGCGCCCCAGCCTGCCTCCTTGAACGGGGCGACGCTGCGCGAGCGCCACGCCCGCACGGCGAAGGGAGCGATGAGCCCACCGAGAATACCGAAGAGAATCGCGAAGAATAGCATGACTCTATCCTCTGACACTTGGCTATGCGTGTCCGCGAGATCGCTCACTGAACAATGTGAGCAGCGGCGGACGCTCTACGACTCGTCCGCCGCTGATGGCGGGGCCGCCAACTCCTTCATTGAGGGATGACGATCGACCCGCTGATGCCTTCGATGCCGCCGCTGAGTCCGCCTCGAACAGTGGGAATCTCTTCGCCGATGCCGCGGCCGGCGCTGTACTCCATGCCGCCGGCAGGTCCGCCCGATCGCATGACGACGTCATCTCTCACACCGCCGCCGATGCTGCCGGCTGCGGCAGGAGTCACCATCGCCACCACCAGGCCGAGCGCGGCAACCATCCCCAGCAACACCCGCCGTGTCGTCGACGTCCGTGCTTTCCCATAGGTGGTCATTTCCTGGTTCTCCTGTGCTGTATTCCGGCGGGCCGTTCGGTCCCGTCCTGACTTCAGCGTAGGAGGCAGGCGCCGGGCTGCCATCTTGGTGAACCTGTATCTTCGGAACAGCCAAGGCACAGTCAGGTACTGGGGTAAACCTGTAGTCAGTGCTCGTCAGCGGCTGTCGGCGAGCAGATCGTGACGGAGGGCATAGGCGGTGGCGTCGGCGCGGCCACGCGCATTGATCTTGGCGTAGAGGTTGGCAATGTGGCGTTCGACCGTGCCAAGGCTCAGGACCAGCGTCCCCGCGATCTCGCGGTTGGTGGAACCGCCAGCGACCAGGGCGAGCACCTCTGCCTCACGCGGCGTGAGGCCGTCTGGCAGCGATAGGCGGGTTGCGGCTGCGGCTCGTGGCAGGGAAGGCGGTGCGGGTTGCTTCTCGACGGCCTGGTCGAGGGCCAGCGCAATCGCTTCCTCCAGCGGCAGCGTCCGGCCTGCGTCCCAGGCCGCGAGGAACGCTGCATCGCCCAGGGCCGCGCGTGCAGTCTTGCGCGTCGACGCAATCGACGCCTGCTCCATCGGCGCGGCGGGCGCGCCCATGTTTTCGCGTAGCGCGTGCGCCGCGCCGCCCAGATGCGCCGCACGCTCCGGCCGGCCCAGTTCGGCGGCGAGGCCGGCGAGCTCCTCCAGACATTCGGCGAGGCGGCGTTTGTCCCCCAGAAGGCGGTACAAGCCGGTGCATTCTTCCAGCAGCGCGGTCGCGCGCTGGTGGTCGCCCTGACGGCGCGCTACTTCACCCAGGTTGCCGAGCGTCGCGGCGACCTGCCAGGTATCTCCTACCTCCCGCGCCAGGGCGAGGCTCTCTTCGAGCAGCGCACGGGCGGCGGTGTTGTCGCCTTCCTCGTGCGCCACCTGAGCCAGGTTGTTGAGGGACGTGCTGATCCCCTGACGGTCATGGAGCGTGCGCAAGATCGCCAGGCACTCTTCGTGCAGGGCGCGTCCGCGGGCGAGGTCACCCTGGATCACCGCCACGACGCCAAGACCGTTCAGGGCGACGGCAGCGCCGCGCTCATCTCCGAGCTCCTGCCACAAGCGCCGGCTTTGCTCGAGCGCTCTCGTCGCATACGCGTACTCACCCTGGCTCCTCGCGATGGAACCGGCACCGGTCAGAGCCTTCGCCCGCACGGAAGCCGGGCACAGGTCGCCTGCCGCCAGCGCCTGGTCCAGCCAGCGACGCCCCTCGGTCAGGCGGCCTTGAATTTGCCAGGATCGCCACAGCGACCCACACAGGCGGAGCGCCGTCTCCGCGTCGCCGCTCCTGAGGGTCCACGCGAGCGCGGCGCGCGTATTGTCATGATCCATCTCCAACCGTGCCAGCCATTTCCCCTGTTCGGGGCCGTGTAGCATCGTCTCCGCCTGCTCGGCCAGGGCGACGAAATAGGCTGCATGACGTTCGCGGGCCGCCTCCGCGGCACCGGCCGCCGCCAGCCGCTCCGCCGCGTATTCGCGCACCGTCTCCAGCAAGCGGAAGCGCGGCTCGCCGTCCGGCGTCTCTTCGCGGCGCAGGAGGCCATGCTCCAGGAGTGCGGAGAGTCGATCGAGGATCACTGCCTGGCGGCTGAGGACCATATCCTCAGCGCTCTCGTCCAATCCCCGATTCTCGGCCAAGAACCTCGTCCCGGCGACGGCGGTCGCAGATGCAAGCGTGCAGCCACCGACGAAGACGCCGAGTCCATAAAACAGCTCTTGCTCCTCCTGTGAGAGGAGGTCGTAGCTCCATTCCAGCGCCGTCCGCAGCGTCTGGTGTCGCGCTGGTCGGTCGCGCGCGCCGCCGATGAGCAGATGCAGGCGGTGTCCGAGCCGGTCGCGGATGGCGACGGGCGAGAGCACGCGGACTCGGGCCGCTGCCAGTTCGATCGCCAGCGGCAGACCGTCCAGTCGACGGCAGATCTCGGCCACAGGTCCGGCGTTCTCGGCTGTGAGCGAGAAGTCGGGACGGACGGCGGTGGCGCGCTCGACAAAGAGTCGCACGGCCGACGCCCCGGCCACCGCCTCACGATCGCCGGCCTGTGCCGGATCAGGGAGTACGAGCGGCGGCACCGGCGCCTCCTGCTCCCAGCGCAGGCGGAGCGGCGCCCGGCTGGTGACGAGCACCGTGAGGCGCGGACACGCGGCGAGCATTTCGGCCAGCGTCAGGCCGGCAGGCAGCAACTGCTCAAAGTTGTCGAGCACCAGCAGGATCTGCCGCTCGCGCAGATACGCGATGACCGTCTCCCAGGGGGACCGAGCGCCGGCACGGCGGAGGTCGAGCGTCTGTGATATCGCGGGGATCACGGCATCGGAGTCGCGCATCGTTTCCAGGGCAACGAACCAGACGCCGTCGGGGAACTCGTCGGACACCGCGTCCGCAACCGCGAGCGCGAGGCGGGTCTTGCCGGTGCCGGGCGGGCCGGTGAGGGTGAGCAGCCGGATGTCCGGGTCGAGCAGCCGCTGCCTCAGTGCGGCGATCTCGTCGTCCCGCCCGATCAGCGGCGTCGGTTGCAGCGGGAGGTTGCGCGCGGTGCGTGCCGGCGCGTATAGGGGAATCGGCGTAGTCGGTGGGGTGGGACGAGCAACCATCGCGGCACGGCCTCTTCCCCGTGTCACTGGTACGGCACTACGCCAGCAGCGTAGCGCACCACCGCGCGGCCCGGTGTGACGGCGGACCGTGCGGTGCCGAAGCCGGCTCGGGCGCTACTGCGGCTGCGTGAGTGGTGGCCTGCTTGCGCCCCAGCCGCAGTCGCCGCCAATGCCGCCTCTGCCGCCGGCGTGGGCGGTGCCGGCCAGCGGCGCGGCGACGGCGGTGAGCGTGACGGCAACGGCAGCCAGCAGCGCCAGCGCCGTCCGCCGTGCCGGCTTCGTCTGGGTTCGTGTGTGCATCGATGTGCTCGCCATGGCCTGTGCCTCCGAGGTGTTGTGATCGTTGGTATTGCCGCCTCGACCCGGCGTCGATGCCAGGATGCGATACGGGTTCGGGTTGGGGATTACCCCGGCAGTCCGACCCTGCATCGTGGTTCGCTCTTTGGGCCAGCAGTGCCTGGGGTCCGAGTCGGGCACATCGCCCTCGGGCGCAGCATGGCCGACGGCTAGTGCCCTTCCAACTTGAGTAGAACGGTGGGATGCTGTTCCTGGCTGTGGCGGGCCAGGAGCAACGTTGGCGGGAGCCCGCCGAATTGTCTTGCGACCTCTGACCGAAGGTGAGCCCTCTACCCCGGAGCAGCGACGGCAACGCCGAGCGCTGGGTCCATCGCTTCAACGACAGCAGCTTCACCAGCTTTGAGAAGCAACCCAAGCTCGACCGACCAGCTACTCGTCTCTACGATGGTGATCAGGCGAGCTGAAAGGGCTGCGGGGTGCCGGCCGTCATAAGCGTCGCGGCACGATTGCGCCGTGCTCGCCGGCGGACCCTTCCTCGGGTGCGCTGGTGGGCCAGTGCCATGACCGGAATCGAAGCGTCGACCTCTCCCCCTCCCTTGCCGCGCTGGTTCGGACCGAGAGCCAGCCCCGATGACCCGGCCGTCTCGGCCCTGATCGCCCGCGTCGCGCGCGGGGCCGGATGGGCAGACATTGGCGGTGGGTTCAACCTCAACGTGCGGATCGACGCTGAACCGCCGGTTGTCCTCCGAGTTCACAGGCCCTGGGTCCGCCGCGGCCGGGCAGCGGGACTGCGGCGCCTGCGGGAGCGGCTCCAGCGGACGCACGTCCGCGTCGCTCGGCCGATTCGGATTTCCGGCTGCGACCTCCTGAGGGTCGCTGATCGTTGGGCTGAGCTTGAGGAGTTCATCGATCACGTCCAGCCACGGGCGGACGAGGACTCCTCCGTCCGCCTCTTCGAGGAGCTCGGACGCGTTCACACTGCGCTCAAAGCAGTCTGGGAGCCCAGTCCGCCCGAACCCCTCGACGACCACAGAACCTTCGGCCAACTGCGTTACGCGGTCGGCTTCACACGCCGCAGGCTCGGACCCCGCAGCGAGCCGGTCGTGCATCGGATGCGCCAACTGACTGCCGAGCTCTCCAGGCTCCGGAAGGAGGTCGAACTGCCATGCGCTCCGATTCATGGGGACTACAAATTGGGCAACGTGGGAGAACGGCCCGACGGCTCATGGGTCACCTTCGACCTGGATTTCGCGAGGATCAGGGAGCGGCTGTACGATATCGCGGGCAGCCTGAATCACCTCGCACAGAGCGGCCCCGAAGGAGTCGGCCCGCCGCCGGAATTGCTCGAGCCGCGACGACTGCTCGACGCCTACGAAAGCACGGCTCCGGAACCGCTGACTCGCGACGAGCACCGGTGGCTCCCCGGGGCTCTCGCCCTTATACCCTTGCACTGGGCTGCCACCGCAGGGCTCGTGGGCGACGGCATCCGCGAGGCCGAGAGCGCAATGACCGCCGCCGAGGCCTGGTGGTCGCGCCGGGCTGAACTCTCGTCGTAGTCCGGCGGCCGCGCTCGGGGACTGGCGTTCTCGGCCGAGCTCCGACTCCACTGAAGCGGCTGGCATGTCGCGCTAACCAACCTCTGCGATGAATGCGTGGAGGAGCGTACCCTCGGGCGTGCCTTAGCCTCCCACCCCGGCCGGCAGTCGCATACGTGCCGTTTCCGAGCGTTTCGGACCCAACCTCAACACGCACAAACACGCACGCCTCAAGGCGTTCATGGCTGCGCACAACATCGAGCCCGCCTCCACGCCGACCGATTCGAGCTGGCTCAACGCCATCGAAGCGCACTGTACGAGCCTCAAGAAGTTCGCGATCGGGGGCACTGACGATCCGAGCCACGCGTACCGGCGCTGGCGTATCGCCCGCTCCCTGACCTGGCGGAACAAGGAGCAGGGCAGCTCCAAAGCTGCCCTGGCTCAATTCTCACGGGTTACGTTGTATCGGCACTAGTTCGGCTTGAGGGGGGACGGTCTGGACGGAAATTCATGAAAACCGCCCGAGATGGGTTTGCCGCCGGCGTGGTGGACGGCCAGTTCGTCGCTGGGCTCCGCGTCGCGCTAGTTCACGTCGCAGTACCAGTCGCCGCTACCGCGGTGACAGAAGGTGTCCTCCCTCACCCCTGCGGAGGCCTGCCCCGCCGAGAGCGTTCCCAGCGCCGCCGCCAGGCTCAGCGCGACCATCGTCCCGAGCGTCGTACGCTTCCAGATTGCGAGCTTCATGATGGGCCTCCTTGCGTACCCTGGTGCGCCGGCCAAGCCGCTGACGCCAGAGACCGCCGAAGCGGCATCCTGTCGCCAGCGACAAACGACTAATTGAGAAGGCCGGACCCTTCGCCGGAACCGATCGGGAACATGGGGCCGGGCGACCCCCCATCCCCCAGGGCGGCATGGGCCGCCGGCACCGTTGCCAGCGGTGCCCCGGCGACGCTCAGCGTCACCAACCCCGCGAGGATCGTGCGCTTCCATCCTGCGAGCTTCATCGTGTTTCTCCTTTCGTGGCTTGGTACGCCGGCCATGCCGTGCCCTCTGGTGGGACACGGCATGGCCGGTCTCCGGCGTCGTCCCCGCTGATGTGGCGGGTGTTCAGCGTGACGTTGGGTGCAACGCCCGGCTCGATCACCTCTCGACGGGGACCGGCGATGCAACGCCCCGCTAATCCGGTTTCGTCGCATGGCAGACCCAACTGCTGCCCGATCCGATGCATACATAACCGTCGCCAGTAATCCGCGCCGCAGAGGCATTGCTGGCCGTGAAGGTGGCCAGCGAGCCCCCCGCCACGATCAAAGCCAGCAGCCCCGCGAGTACCGTGCGCTTCCATACTGCAAGCTTCATCGCATTTCTCCTGTCTGGGTGCTCCGGTGGATTTGGCGGTGTAGACCGCATGGAGCACCTCACGCCTCCACGCTATCGGCCATGCACGCGCGCGCCTTCCCGAAAACGCGCCATTCTGGGGCTGCGAGCAACGGAGGGGGCAAATGGCGAAAACTATGTAGGGCTACAGAGCCGGGGGTTCGGTGAGACCGTGGCGGAGGGCGTAGGCGGCGGCGTCGGCGCGGCGGCGGGCGCCGATCTTGGCGTAGAGGTTGGCGATGTG
>JBFXAN010000133.1:0-17548 GCA_050184225.1 Dehalococcoidia bacterium
CTGTTTGGCCATATCACAAACAAACGAGATCCTGACACCCTCGGTAGAACTAGGCCCCCCCTTCCCTGCGAGGGAAGGGGGCCGGGGGGTTAGGTATGCGAATCGCCATCGGCGTCGGTCCAATCAACGAAGACTGGGAGCAGGTCGCCGCCTTCGTCCAGGAAGCGGAAAAGCTTGGGGTCGACATCGCCTGGTCGGCGGAGACGTGGGGGCATGACGCGGCGACGCCGATCGCCTTCCTCGCGGGGAAGACCTCGCGGATCAAGCTCGGCACCGGCGTGATGCAGGCCGGAGCGCGGTCGCCCGCGAACGTGGCGATGACAGCGATGTCGCTGGCGGCGCTCTCCAACGACCGGTTCGTCCTCGGTCTCGGCGCGAGCGGTCCGCAGGTCGTCGAGGGCTGGCACGGCGTCGACTATGACCGGCCGATCACGCGGCTGCGGGAGACGGTCGACATCGTCCGCATCATCACGCGCGGCGAGCGGCTGGTCTACAACGGCAAGGTCTACACGCTGCCGCGCGAGGGCGGCGAAGGGAAGGCGCTGAAGAGTGGCGCCCGTCCCCGCCCGATCCCGGTCTACCTCGCCACACTCAGTCCGCGCAGCTTGGAACTGACCGGCGAGATCGCCGACGGCTGGGTCGGCACCTCCTTCACGCCGGAACACGCCGACGTCTTCTTCGAGCCGATGCAGCGGGGCGCGCACAAGGCAGGCCGAACGCTCGCCGACATCGACCGGCAGGCCGGCGGCGCCGTCGCCTTCGGCGACGATCTCGACAAGCTGATCGCCGCTCGAAAGGCGGGCCTGGCCTTCACCCTCGGTGCGATGGGGTCGCCGACGACAAACTTCTATAACGATGCCTACAAGCGGGCGGGCTTCGACGAGGCGGCGCGGGAGGTGCGACGGATCTGGGTCGAAGGCCGGCGCGACGAGGCCGTGGCGCGGGTGCCGGATGAGATGGTGCTGCAGAGCAACCTACTCGGCACCGAGGCGATGGTCAAAGACCGCATCCGCGCCTACCGCGACGCCGGCATCACCACGCTCCGCGTCCAACCGGATGGCCGCACGCTCGCCGACCGGATCGAAACCCTGGGCCGCGTGATTGACCTGGTCCGTGCGGTGAGCAAGGAAACCGAAGCAGCCGCCGTCTAATCCGGCTTCGTCACCACCACTGAAGCACAAACATACCAAGGAAGACGCTGACTTGGTGTGTTTGTATCTGATTGGTGCCGTCCTTGGATTACTGAATGCTGCACGGCCCGGCGCATCGCCACCCCCCGGGAGCGCGGACATCCTGTCCGCATAAGGGTCGAAGACTGGCGGACAGGATGTCCGCGCTCCCAGAGCGAGTACACAACTCGATGCAGCACTCGTTAGACGTAGAACTCCATCGCGCTGCGCGGCTCGCGGGGAATGTAGCGGACGATGCGTTTGCCCCGGCGGGTGAGGGCATAGCGGCGCTGCGTCTGGGTGAGGTTGGTTTCCACCAGCCGCTCGATCACGGCGGCGGTTTCAAGCTTCAAGACGCCGTTGACCAGTTCGGCTTGTGTCGTCCGGCGGGTAGCGCTCACCTCGGCGAACAGCCGGTTGAAGCTGCACGGTCCGAACCGCGCGAGCGTCAGCAACGCGATCTGCTGGTGCAGGTCGAGCTCGACCGGCTCGCGCGGTTTGGCCGGACGGTGGAGCAAACGATCAAACCATGCCATAGCGGTCGGCCCGCGCCGTGTGAGGATGATTCACCACCAAGGCACGAAGACGCCAAGCTTCATTTGAACGTTGTGCCGTGGCGCCTTGGTGGTGCGTCATTCCGGCTAGACCGCCTGCGTTGCCGCGACGATCAATTCCCCCTGGTCGCGGGCGACACCGGGGTTCGCCGTCTGGTCGATCGCGGTGATCACGCCATCCTTGTCGATCACGACCGTGCGGCGGTTGGCGATGCCCCGATCGTCGTTCCAGGCGCCGAACAGCCGAGCGACCGCGCCGTTCATATCGGCCAGCAGGCGATGTTTGAAACCCTGCTGCTCCTTCCAGGCCTTGTGCGCCCAGACGCTGTCGCGCGAGATGCCAAACACCGTCGCGCCCGTCCCCTCCCAATCAGACCAGCGGTCCCGCACCTCGCAGAACTCACCCTCGCAGATCGGCGAGAAATCGAGCGGATAGAACATGAGCACGACCTTCTGCCCGCGGAGGTCGCTCAGCTTGACCTCTTGATTCTGCTCGTCGCGCAGCGTGAAGTCCGGGGCCGGTTGCCCCACCTGAATCTCATCAGACACATTCAACCTCCTGCATTGGGGATGGTGGGCGATCGGCCGATCGCACTCCCCTTCCGACGCGAGGCTAGCGGAGCCACCGGCCAGACTCAAGCCGTGCCCGCCTTGGTACAATGAGAGGTACAACCTCGAACGATCGGTGACGCTGTGATGCCGTTGAGTGACTTCCTCCAGGCCTTCACGGACGAGGTGCGCCGCTCCGACACGGATCTGGACCTCGGCCACGCCGCCCTTTTGATCGCGGCCGGTGAATATCCGCAGCTTTCCCTGGAAACCGCCGGCGCGCTGCTCGACGAGATCGCGATCAGCATCGCGGCCCAGATCTCACCCGGCATGTCACAACGCGAGCGCGCATCGATCATCCGCCAACGCCTCTTCTACGACCTGGATTTCCAGGGCAACCAGGAAGAGTATTACGACCCGCGCAACAGCTACCTGAACGATGTGCTCATCCGGCGCCGGGGCATCCCCATCTCCCTGGCAGCCGTCTATCTCGAGGTCGGCCGGCGCGTGGGCCTCGAGGCGGCCGGCGTCAGCTACCCGATCCACTTCCTCGTCAAGTACCACGACGAGGGCCGGGAGTGGATCGTCGACCCGTTCCACAAGGGGGAGGAGCTGCTCGGCGACCACATCCGCTCCGGCCTGGGGGCGCGCGGCTGGCCGCCGGAACAGATCGACTACATCCTCTCGGGCGTCACCCGCCGCCAGATGCTCTCGCGGATGCTGCTCAACCTCAAGCAGATTTACGCGCGGACCGAGGACCATGTCCGGGCGCTCCGCATCCAGGAATATCTGCTCGCGATCAACCCCTGGTCCTTCGAAGAGATCCGCGACCGCGGCATCCTCCGCGCCCGCACCGACGACATCACCGGCGCGATCGAGGACCTGGAAACCTATCTCGACCACGCCGGCCCCGCCGACGACCTCGCCACCATACGAGAGATGATCGCGCGGCTGCATGGCGGCTGACGCGATTCGTCGAACGCCCACAACCGTGCCGGCCTGAGAGAAGAGATTGGAGAGCGTCTGCTCGGATACCGAGCAGTTTGTATTTCCCGCAAGGCGGCGTGTCCGCACGGGGTTATGCTCACCAGAGTGGGAGGTCGCCGTGCGCGTAGCTGTATTGTCTGACATTCACGGGAATCTGCCCGCGCTGGAGGCAGTGCTCGCCGATGTCGACCGCAACGGGGTCGACCGGATCGTACTCACGGGCGACATCGCTGCCGGACCGCTGCCGGGCGAGACGCTGGATCGGCTGGTGGCGATCGGCGACCGTGCCGTGTGGGTGCGCGGTAACGCCGACCGTGCAATGGTGGAAGCTTTCGACTCCACGCCCACGCCAGACGCGGTGCCGGAGGATGTCGCCGCTGGGCAGATCCTCTCGAAGGCGCAGCGGGATCTGCTGGCGGGCCTGCCGCTCACGGTCACGATCGAGGTCGATCGTCTCGGGTCGGTGCTGTTCTGTCACGCAACGCCACGACGCGACGATGAGGTCGTCCTGGTGGACAGCCCGCCGAGCCGGTTCGAGGCGGTCCTCGCCGGCGTCGCGGCGGACGCGGTCGTGCTCGGCCACACACACATGCCCTTCGCTCGGCTCGTGGCACGGCGTTGGGTGATCAATCCCGGCAGTGTCGGCATGCCCTACGGCCACGACGGCGCGGCGTGGGCACTGCTCGGTCCCACGATCGAGCTACGGCAGACGGCCTACGCTGCGACGGCCGCCGCCGAGCGACTGCGTCGCAGCGCCCTCCCCAATGCGGCGGCGTGGGTGGAGGAATACGTGCTGCACCGGTACAGCGACATCGAGGCGCTGACTGCGTTCACTCCGAGGGCGCAGGAGACTCTGTCCTGATCGCCGGTTGCAGCCGGCGCATGGCGCCGTCCAGCATCTGGAGCACGCGGTCCACCTCTCCCTCCGTCGTCATCGCGGAGAAGGCAACCATGCCGCGCGGTGCGATCAAGATGCCGTCGAGCAGCATCGCCAGATGCAGCAGGCGCAGCGACTCCTTGTCGGTCGCGGCTGCTTCGGACGCGTTCCGCGGCGCCCGCTCGGAGAAATGCAGGTTGGCGAGCGAACCCGCGCCTGTGACCTGGAGCGGAACGCCCTGATCGGCCGCGATCCGGCGCACGCCCGCCGCGAAGCGGTTGCCTAGTTGGTTCAGATAGCCGATCGCATCGGCGTCCAGTTCTCGCATCGCGGCGACGCCCGCCGCCATCGCGATCGGGTTGGCGTTGAAGGTGCCGCTGTGAGTCAGCGGCCGCTCGCCGAGCGGCGAATACTGCTGCATGATCTCCCGCCGTCCGCCGAATGCCCCCACCGAGAAGCCGCCGCCGATGATCTTGCCCATCGCCGTCAGGTCCGGCGTCACGCCGTAGAGATCCTGCGCGCCGCCGGTGGCCACCCGCAGCGAGATCACTTCGTCCATTACGAGCAGCGCACCGTGGCACTCCGTCTCGGTACGGAGTTGCTGGAGATAGCCGTCCTCCGGCGGGATCATCCCCGCCGACCCCATCACGCCCTCGACGATCACCGCCGCGACCTCGTTGCCGTGCTCCGTCATCACGCGGCGCAACTCGTCCGGATCGTTGAACTCCACCTCCAGCACGTTGTTCGCCGTGCCGGGGATGATGCCGGACGGCGCCTCGCCGTAGGCGATCGTGAAGTCGTCATGCGAGCCGTGGTAGGCGCCGCGCATCTTGACGAGCGTGGGCCGCCCCGTGAAGGCCCGGGCGGCGCGCACCGCCATCATCGTCGCCTCCGTGCCGGAGTTGGTGAACCGCACCTGCTCCACCGACGGCACGCGCTCGGTGATCAACTCCGCCAGTTCAACCGCGTGCTCGTTCGCCGCGTTGAAGGCGGTCCCCTTGACGAGCTGATTCGACGCGGCCTCGACGACCGACGGATGCGCGTGGCCGAGGATCACCGCCGTCCAGCAGTTGCAACAGTCGAGATAGCGATTGCCATCCACATCCTCGACGTAGGCGCCCTGTCCCCCGTCGAGGAACAGCGGATACGGACGAAAGAACACCGACTGCCGCGTATCGCCGCCGGGCAGTACTCGCTGTGCCCGCTCATAGAGCGCCGCCGACGCTGGCGTCATCCGGCGATATGCCTCTTCAAGCTCTGCCCGCAATCCATCACGCCCGGCCATCGCCGTACCTCCCTGCCGCCTACGTCCCGATCCTGAACGCCACTACGGTACACTGCCCTCTCCAAGCGTGCAGTATTCGCTCTCCGAACCACTCGTTACAATCGGCATGACTGATCGTCAGCCCGCGACGCCAGGGATGGAATACCGGCAGTCCCCTTCGGACCGACTCACCGTACCCAACCATGGACAAGGGCGTCGGGCGTGATCGGGCTGGAGGAACCGCAATGCAAACGCCCACCGCCATCCAGGCGGACCGCATCAATCAGGTCATCCATGAATATGACGCCCAGGGTTGGCACCGCACCGCCACCCCAGCTGATCAAGCCTCCGCGCACTGGCTCGCTGGCCAGGTCCGCGCTGCCGGCCTGGACCCGCAACTCGATCCCTTCCCCATCAGGCGGCTTGACCCGCTCCGCTGCTTCATCGAGATCGACGGCCGTCGCATCGAGGGCATCCCGCAGTTCGACGCCGCCGTCACCGATGCCGGCGGCGTGCGCGGCGTCATCGGTCCTGCCGGCTCGGACGCGACGATCGGCCTCGTGGAAGCAGCGCCGAACGCCCCGCGGTCACTCGACGACTTCGATCATCTGCGCCGCACCAAGCGTCACACCGCGCTCATCGTCGTGACGCGCGGCCGCCGTCCCGGTCTGGCTGTCCGCAACGCGCCATCGTTCGCCGAACCATACGGTCCGCCGGTGCTGCTTGTCGGCAGCGAAGAAGGCGGCTGGCTCGCCGAGCGGGCAGCCGCGGGCGATCAGGCGCATGTCGTGGTACACGCGGTCCGGACTGATGCAACAGCGTACAACGTCGTCGCCCATCACCTCGGCACTGGCTCGGACCTGTCACCTCTGGTCGTGATGACACCCCGGAGCGGCTGGTGGCAGTGCGCGAGCGAGCGTGGCGGCGGCCTCGCCTGCTGGCTGGAAGCGATGCGTGCGATCAACGAGCGCGGCAGTGCGCGTGACGTGATCTTCGTCGCATCCAGCGGTCACGAGCTTGGCCACGCCGGCCTCTCGGCGTTCATGGACCGTCGACCGGACCTCGGTCGCGGCGCTCACGCCTGGATCCATTTCGGCGCCAACATCGGCGCCGCCCACGAGGGTGGTGTCCGGCTCGTTGCGTCGGACGATGAGACGGCGGAGATCGCCCTGCGGTCCCTGGCCGAGGCAGACGCACCCGCGGTGGTCCGCGCTCCCCGTGGCACCGTCCCCAACGGCGAGGCGCATAACATCCATGTTGTCGGCGGTCGCTACCTCTCGCTCGTCGGTAGCAACGCTCACTTCCACCTCGAATCTGACCGCTGGCCGGATGCCGTCGACATCGCGGCGATCGCCGCGTATGCCCGCGCCATGTCGACGGTGGCGTCACGCCTCGCCTCCTAGATTAGAAGCTTAGCCGCCGAGTGGCGCCCATCAACTCGACCATGGGAAGTTGTCCGACCGATTCCTCGACACAGGCGTGCAGCGGCACCGTACTTCATTCCGTGCAACCGGATACCCCGCACGAGTAGTCCTGTCGGGGAGCGGAACCGGGATCGTAGAAGGGAGTTGCACGGGTGAGGGATGGCCATGTTCGAAGTCGGCTACAAGATCTCAAGCGAGGAACACCCACCGCGGGAACTGGTAGAACACGCACGCCGTGCCGAGGAGGCCGGCTTCACCTTCGCCGCGATTTCCGATCACTACCATCCCTGGATCGACAAGCAGGGTCATAGCCCGTTTGTCTGGGGTGTGTTGGGCGGGATCGCCCAGGCGACGACGCGGCTGCGGGTGACGACCGCCGTGACCTGCCCGACGATCCGCATCCATCCGGCGATCATCGCGCAGGCGGCGGCGACGGCGGCGGCGCTGATGCCCGGCCGCTTCATGCTCGGCGTCGGCACGGGCGAAAAGCTGAACGAGCACATCCTCGGTACGCGCTGGCCCTCGGTCGATGTCCGCGCCGAGATGCTGGAAGAGGCGGTCGAGGTGATCCGCGCCCTCTGGCGGGGGGAGATCACCAGTCATCTGGGGCACCACTACACGGTTGAGAACGCCCGCCTCTACTCGCTGCCGGAGCAGCCGCCGCCGCTCTATGTCGCCGCGAGCGGGCCGGAGTCCGCGCAGCTCGCCGGACGCATCGGCGACGGTCTGATCACGACCGCTCCTGACCCGAAGGTCGTCGAGGCCTTCGCGGGCGGGGGCGGGCAGAACAAGCCACGCATGGCAGAGATGACCGTCTGCTGGGCACCAGACGAGAAACAGGCACGGAAGACCGCGCATGCCTATTGGCCGATCGCCGGGATCACGGGTGCACTGCAGCAGGAGTTGCCGCTGCCGCAGCACTTCGAGCAGGCGAGCCAGACCATCCGCGAGGAGGATGTCGCCAAGACCGTCGTCCTCGGCCCGGACCCGGAGAAGTACATCGCCAGGATTCAGGAGTACGAGAAGGCCGGCTTCGATCACGTCTGGCTGCATCAGATCGGTCCGGACCAGGACGGCTTCTTCCGCTTCTACGAGCGCGAGCTTGCTTCCCGGTTGCAGCAGCAAGGCGCGGCGAGCGCGAGGAAGGACCGGGTCCCCGCCGGCGCCCGCGGCAATTGAGCGCAGCTGCTCACCGAGAAAGGACCGCACCGCCATGCAATCCGTCCGCCTGCGTGTGAACGGACAACCGCACGAGCTGATGCTCGAGCCACGCCACACCCTGCTCGACACGCTTCGCGTCGATCTCGCCCTCACCGGCACGAAGAAGGTCTGCGACATGGGCGACTGCGGCGCCTGTACCGTGCTGGTCGACGGTCGGGCAATGTACGCCTGTCTGATCCTCGCTCTGGATTGCGAAGGACGCGACGTCACCACGGTCGAGGGCCTCGCCGATGATGGTCATCTTGACCCGGTGCAGCGCGCCTTCATCGAAGCCGACGCCTTTCAATGTGGCTTCTGCACCCCCGGCCAGATGATGAGTCTCAAGGCGCTGCTGCTCGACGATCCGGCGCCCTCGGACGAGGCGATCCTCCGCGCGGTCACAGGCAACCTCTGTCGCTGCGGCGCCTATCCCAATATTCTCAAGGCCGGCCGTCTCGCCGCCGGCATGTTGGCGGAGTCCGATGCTGCGCGTTAAGAAGCTGCACGACGGCGATGACCAATACACCGCGATCGAGGATCCCCACCTCGCATCCTGGCCGGCGGACGCCTCGTTCCGCTGGGTCGGTCGTCCGCACTCGCGCGTCGAGGGTGAGGAGAAGGTCACCGGCCGTGCCCGCTACGCTTACGATATCCGCCTGCCGCGACAGCTCTACGCCCGCGTGCTGCGGAGTCCGCACCCGCACGCGCGCATCACACGGATCGACACCGGCGATGCCGAGGCGCTGCCCGGCGTCCACGCCGTGATCAGCTCGGCCGACGCGCCCGAGATCGGCTGGTACCAGGACAGCCTCCTCTTCGACCGCACCGTCCGCTTCGTCGGCGACGAGGTGGCGGCGGTCGCTGCCGAGACGGAGGAGATCGCGGAAGATGCCCTGCGGCTGATCGCGGTCGAGTACGAGCCGTTGCCCTTCGTCCTCAACCTCGAAGCGGCGCTACGGCCGGGAGCGCCGAAGCTGCGCGAGCACGGCAACGTCGCGGCGGAACCGACGGTCTACGAGCGCGGCGATCTGGAAGAGGGGTTTCGCCGCGCGGATGTGGTCATCGACGAGGTCTACACGACCCAGGCGGCACTGCATAACTGCATGGAGCCGCACGGCTGCACCGCAAGCTGGGAAAACGGCCGGCTGACGCTGTGGGATTCGACGCAATCGATCTTCGATGTGCGCGAGCAGGTTGCCCAATCGCTCAAGCTGCCGCACCACCGCGTCCGGGTGATCAAGCAGTACATGGGCGGCGGCTTCGGCAGCAAGCAGATCGCCTGGAAGCATACCGTGATCGCGGCGCTGCTCTCGCAGCGCTCCGGCCGCCCGGTGCAGTTGATGCTCGACCGCGAGGCGGAGAACCTCGCCGCCGGCAACCGCAACGCCACCCGCCAGCACGTCCGCATCGGTGCGACGCGCGACGGCACCCTCACCGTGGTCCACGCCCGCATCGAGCAGCAGGCCGGCGCCTACATGACCGGCGGCGAGGCGAGCAACGTCGCCGGCGCCTACCAGCGCCTCTATCGCTGCGCCAACCTCCGCACCGAACAGACGCCGGTCTACACCAACACCGGCCCCGCCGTCGCCTTCCGCGCGCCGGGCTTCGTCGAGGGCGCCTTCGCCTTCGAGTCGGCGCTGGATGAGGTGGCCCGCGCGCTCGCCATCGACCCGCTGGAACTCCGCCTCCGCAACTATACCGGCGAGGACCAGCAAAAAGACCTTCCCTACTCGACGCCGGATAGCCTCCGCCTCTGCTACGAGCGGGCGGCGGCGGCGTTCGATTGGCGCGGGTATCAGAAGCCCGCCGCCCAAGGATCGAAGCAGCGCGGGATCGGGATGGCGGCGCACGACTGGGGCGGCAGCGGCTACCCACCCGGTTATGCCTGGGTCAATCTCAACGCGGACGGCTCCGTCGAAGTGATCACCGGCACGCAGGACATCGGCACGGGCACGCGCACCGGCCTCACCCAGATCGCCGCCGAGGAACTGACGCTGCCGCCGGAGCGGATCAGCCTCAGCCTCGGCGACACCGCCTACGGTCCCTATGCGCCGGTCAGTTCCGGCAGCGCCACGCAGGCGACGATCGGCCCCGCCGTCCGCGCCGCCGCCGCCGATGCAAGACAGCAACTTCTCGAAGCCGCCGCCGCGATGCTGGAGGTCGAGCCGGACCGCCTACGGCTGGAGGACGGCGCCGTTCGCGTGCAGGGTGACGCCGGCCGGCGGCTGACGGTCGAGGAGATCTGCGGCTGCATCGCGCCCGTGATGATCCAGGGACGCGGCGCACGCGGACCCAACCCGGAAGACAAATCGGTCCGTACCTTCGGCGCGCAGATGGTCGAGGTCGAGGTGGACACGGAGTCGGGCGAGGTGCGCGTGGTCCGCGTGGTCGCCGCGCACGATTGCGGCCGCATCGTCAACCCGACGCTGGTCGACAGCCAGGTGATCGGCGCCGTCACCCAGGGGCTCGGCTTCGCGTTGCTCGAAGACCGGATCGTCGATCGTGCCAGCGGCGTCGTGCTCAACGCCAACCTCGAAGAATACAAGGTGCCGACCGTGGCCGACGTGCCGGCAATTCACCACGCCCACGTCGATCTACCGGACCCGACCGCGAACCCGACCGGGGCCAAGGGCATCGGCGAGCCGCCGCTGGTGCCGACCGCCCCGGCGATCGCCAGCGCCGTCTACGACGCGATCGGCATACGCTTCCGCGACCTGCCGCTTTCTCGACACCGCGTGCTGGAGGCGTTGGCCCGGCAGGGAGGTATGCGATGAGACGGTTCGACTACGTCAGCGCTCGATCGATTGAGGAGACCGTCGCCGCACTCGGTCAGGATGGCGACATCCGCCCGCTCGCCGGCGGCACCGACCTGCTCACGATGATGAAGGCGGACATCACCGCGCCCTCGATCCTGATTGACATCAAGCGCGTCCCTGATCTGTCCGGCATTCGCTTTGTCCAGGGGGAGGGTCTGACGCTCGGCGGCCTGACGACGCTCGCCGAGATCGAGACGAACGACGTGATCCGGCGTCGCTATCCAATGCTGGCCGAGGCGGCGTCACTAGCGGCGACGCCGCAGCTCCGCAACATGGCGACGCTCGGCGGCAATCTGCTCCAGCGTCCGCGCTGCTGGTACTTTCGCAGCAGTCACTTCCACTGCTGGCTCAAGGGCGGCGATCAGTGCCAGGCCCGCGAAGGTGAGAACCAGTTCCATGCCCTGTTCGGCGATCGCCCCTGCTGCGCTGTCCATCCCTCCGACTTGGCGCTGGTGCTCGTCGCGCTCGATGCCGAGATACTCCTCCGAGGCAACGAGGGAGAGCGGACGCTCCCAATCGGTGAGTTCTTCCAGCTGCCGGACGACGATCGCCGCACGGAAACGATCGCCCGTCCGGACGAACTCATCACGGCCGTCCGCATCCCACCGATGCCGGACAACGCCTGCGGCGTCTACCTCAAGGCGATGGACCGGAAGGTGTGGGCGTTCGCTTTGGCAAGCGTCGCCGCCATCCTGACGCTCGACGGCACACGGATCGCGGACGCCCGCCTCGTGCTGGGCGGTGTCGCGCCGATACCGTGGCGGGCGACGGCCGTCGAGTCGTCGCTGCGCGGAGCTAACGCCGACAGCGCGACTATCGACCGTGCGGCGCGTACCGCCCTCGCCGACGCGGAGTCGTTGCAGCACAACGCCTACAAGATACCCCTGACGACGAGCCTCGTCCGGCGTGCTCTGACTGCCTGCGTTGGCCGGTAGTTCCGTTACATTTGTTGTCCGGCGTCCTCGTCCGTCATTGTGTATACCGTCACGCCATTAACTTAGGCTGTACGCTATTGTGCTTGTGAACACAAGTCCACGGACGATGGATCGTCTCGTTATGAGGCGTGAGAGTGGGGTGCTCCAATGGCTGATCCGGTCGAAGTCCACGGCGAGTGTGACCCACGCTTTGCCCCGGTGCGCGATGCCTTTGCCGAAACCTTTCGTCAACACGACGAAGTCGGCGCCGCCCTGTCGCTCGTGCTCAATGGCATCACCGTCGTCGATCTCTGGGCTGGCTATCGCGACGCTGAGCGTCAGAACCCGTGGGAACGGAACACGATCGTGACGGTCTTCTCCGCGGGCAAAGGCGCCGTCGCCACCTGCGCCCACCTGCTCGTCGAGCGCGGCCTGCTGGACCTCGACCGCCCGGTGGCCGGCTACTGGCCGGAGTTCGCTCAGTCCGGCAAGGAGCGCCTGCCGGTCCGCTATCTCCTCAGCCACCAGGCCGGATTGCCCGCCGTCCGCGCGCCGCTCCCCGCCGACGCGCTGTACGCGTGGTACCCGATCACCGAGGCGCTCGCCGCCGAACAACCGTGGTGGGAGCCGGGGACGCGGCACGGCTACCACGCCGTCACGTTTGGCCACCTGGTCGGCGAAGTGATCCGCCGTGTCTCCGGCCGCACGCCCGGCACGTTCCTTCGTGATGAGATCGCGGCGCCGCTCGACCTCGACCTGTTCATCGGCCTGCCCGCGAGAGAAGATGGCCGCGTCGCCACGATCGTGCCGGCGCCACCCGACCCGAACGCCCCACCCAACCCGGTCGTCGAGCGCTTCGCCGACCCGGACTCGATCACCTTCAAGGCGTTCCTCAATCCGGCGTCACAGGCAACGCCGGATATCACCAGCCATCGCGAGTGGCGTGCCGCCGAGATCCCTGCCTCCAACGCCCACGCCAACGCCCGCGCGCTCGCGCGACTCTACGGGGCGCTGGTATCCGCTGGCGAGTCCCGTCTCCTCCGCCCGGAGACAGTCACCGCCGCCACGATCGAGCAGGCACACGGCATCGACGAGGTGCTCGGCCTGGAGGACCGCTTCGCGCTCGGCTACATGCTGCCCAGCCCCATGCGGCCGTTCAGCCCCAACCCGCGCGCCTTCGGTCACTCCGGCGCTGGCGGCGCGCTGGCCTTCGCCGACCCCGACGCCCGCATCGGCTTCGGCTACGTCATGAACCGCACCGTCCCCAGCGGCCTCGGCGGCGACCCGCGCTGGCAGCCCCTCATCGCCGCCATCTACGCCTGCCTGTAGCGTGTCGCCTGGGAGCGCGGGCATCTTGCCCGCATGGTACTTGGATGCCATTGCGGACAGGATGTCCGCGCTCCCGGGTGATGGTCCATTGGAGTTCTCGCCGTCCTGCGATCAGGGACGCTTCGCGGCCACCAGCAGGAATGTCGGCCGTTGTCGTTCTTCCGCCAACTCCGGACGAGTGGCGATCTGCTCGTCGGTCGGCCCCCACTCCTCGACATGGGAGAGTGAGAACCCCAGACGGAGCAGCATGGTGATGTAAGTCGCGAAGGTCCGATGCTGTTTGATCACGCCCTGTGTGAGCCAATCGGTCGAACGCGGACCCTCCTCCAGATAGCGATCGACCGACCATATCCTGCGGCCGGTTTCAGAGAACGACCAACCCGGCTCGGCCGGCGCCGTGTAGATCGGGTGCTCGACCGAGCAGACGAGACTCCCACCCGGCGCGAGCGACCGGAACACTTCGGCCAGGAGCGCCTCAAGGTTCTCGATGTAGTGCAGGGCGAGCGAGCTATAGACGAGGTCGTATGACGCCGGGGTCAGGGCGAGGTGCTCCATGTCCGCCCGGGTGTAGGTGATCGCCGGGTCACGCGTCGTTGCCCGCGCCCGCGCCAGCATCCGCTCGGAGACATCGATGCCGAGCACGCGCGCCGCTCCCTGCCCGCGCGCCCAGCGGCAGAACCAGCCGAAGCCACAGCCAAGGTCCAGGACGGAGCGATCCCGCAGATCCGGCAGCAGCGCCCGCAGCGACGGCCACTCCGGTGCGCCGTCAAGTCCCTCGATCGAGCGGCCGAGCCGGCTGTACCCCTCGAAGAACTCCTCGTTGTCGTAGATATTTTGTGCCATCGTTCGCCCTCCTGGCCGCACCGGATTCGCGCACCGTTCACCGATCACACATCGGACGGTCACGCCGGCGTATATATTTCCGCATCGCGTAATATCCGCAAGCCGGTCGTCACCGTTCGTTCATAGGCTGAGAGTCACCAGCAACGCACACAGCAAAGAAGGAGCCAGCCATGACAACCGTATCGGAGCCGCGACCCGTCGTCTCCGAGGACTTGCTCGAACGCTGCGGACAGCGGGCCGCGGCCTACGACCGCGAGAACCGGTTCTTCGCCGAGGATTTCGAGGAACTGCAGCAGGCCGGCTATCTGCTCATGCCGATCCCGACCGAGTTCGGCGGCCTCGGCATGAGTCTCACCCAGGTCTGCCACGAGCAGCGCCGCCTCGCCTATCGCGCGCCCGCCACCGCTCTCGCCGTCAACATGCACCTCTACTGGATGGGAGTCGCCGCCGCCCTCCACCAGACCGGCGACACGTCGCTCGACTGGATGCTCGAGGAAGGCGCTCGTGGCGAAGTCTTCGCCGCCGGCCACTCCGAGGCGGGAAACGACATGCCCGCCCTCTATTCGACCACACGGGCGGAGCGGGTGGCTGGCGGCTACCGCTTCTACGGTCACAAGAACTTCGGCTCGCTCACCCCGGTCTGGACCCGCCTGGGCCTGCACGCGATGGACACCGCCGACCCGCAGAACCCGAAGGTCGTCCACGCCTTCATGCCACGCGACACCGCGGGCTACACGATCAAGGAGACCTGGGACACGCTCGGCATGCGCGCCACCGCCAGCCAGGACACAATCCTCGACGGCGCCTTCGTCCCAGACGGCTACATCGGCCGCGTGCTTCCGGCCGGCCTCGCCGGGGCAGACCTCTTTGTCCTCAGTCTCTTTGCCGTCGTCGAGCCCACCTTCTCCAACATCTACATCGGCATCGCCCAGCGCGCCTTCGACCTCGCCACCGCCAACGCGCAGAGCAAGACCTCGATCGCCCTCGACGGCAAGACGATGGCGCACAACCCGATGATTCACTATCTCGTCGCCGACATGGCCGTCGAGCTTGACGCGATCATCGCGCATGTCGACCGCATCACCGACGACTGGACGAACGGCGTCGACCACGGTCACACCTGGCCGGCGAAGCTGGTCGGTTGCAAGTATCACTGCGTCGAGGGCGCGCGCCGCATCGTTAAGGGAGCGCTCGATGTCTGCGGCGGCGGCGGCATCTTCAAGACGAACGAACTGGAGCGGCTGCTGCGCGACGTGTCGCTCGGTCCGGTCCACCCGGCGAACGCCGCACTCACCCACGAGATCGTCGGCAAGACCTATCTCGGCGTCCTCGGTCAGGAGCCGCGCTGGGGCTAACGCCGCCACGTTGCAACGCCGCCCGAAGCCAGCGGTACACGTGCTGTCGAGCACAACCCAAGAGAAGGAGGCCATCATGTACGGAACAATCGCACGATTACGGGTGAAGGAGGGTGCGGAGGCCGAGCTTGCCCGGCTGAACGAAGAGTACAAATCGCTCAACGTTCCCGGCTATCTCGGCGAATATGTCTATCGCATGGACGCCGACCCGCGTGAGTGTTACCTGGTCGTGCTCTTTGCCGACAAAGAGTCGTACCACAAGAACGCGCAGAGCCCCGAGCAAAATGAGCGGTATGCACAATTCCGCGCCCTGCTCGACGCCGACCCGGAGTGGCACGACGGCGAGATCATCTCCGCCATGGCGCCGGCAACCGCGGGCGTGTAACGTCGCTTTCGATACGAGATGTCCGGGTCAACCGGTCCCGGACATCTTCTTACTCGCATGCGGCCGAGGGATGCGGGCGTCACACTGTGGCACCTATGTCAGGCAGCGGCGCACAGCCCGTCAAAAAAGACGGCGATCTGCTCGCCCGTCCACTGCTCCTGACGGAATCGGGCAATCAACACCGCGGCCGGCAGATCGTCGATCTGCCCGTCCGAGAATCGAATGCCGCCGGGAGTTTCCGGCGGCATCAGCGTCACCGGCAGCGGACGCACGGCCGTGACGGTTGACGACCCACGGATCGCCTGTGGCCCGCGGTTCATCGTAGGCCGGTCCGATACCGCCACCAGCGAGTCCCGCCGACGCGCGAGCCACGCCTCACGGTTCGCGCGTGCCTGCTCCTGCACCTGACCGAGCAGCGAATAGGCGACATCATACTGCTCCACCGGCACACCGACCGCTTGGAAGAGCGTATGTGTCCGTCGTGCGCCGATATCCTGCTCGCCGTTGAGGAAACGCGAGAGGCCGGATTCATCGAACCCGCACGCCACGGCGACGTGCCGCTGTGTCCGCCAGCCGCGACGCCTGGCGTAATGCATCACCATGTCCCGCAACGATTCGAATTCGGTGGCCTGCATCTCCTCCAGCCCCCATCCGGCGCTTGTGTGATTTGCACACTCCACGCGGTCACCCATGCCATCGTCAGCCCATCGGCGCCTCATGCCGATTGTAGCAATGCAGCGGGCCGGCCGGGAATCGGCGACGTTAGCGCAATGCCCACAGGCGATCGTGTCACGTCCGCCCGCGGTTACCGAGAAACGACCGCGGAGAGGCCGCCCGTCAACGCACCACACGATCGGCAACTCCACGCTGTCGCGCCGGGCGGCAGCAGCCAGGTCTCATGCGGACAATCGTGTTCGACCGCGAAGCACCATCGACAGGTCCAGGGGCCGTCCCCAGACTGCGCGATCCAGCGGTGAGCGCAGTCCTCCTCTACCTGCCGCTTCCGCAGCCGTTTCGCGAGGAGGATGGCGGCCGGTAGCGCGCTGATCAGCAGACTTCCGCCGAGAAGCACTGGATTCATCATTGGCCCTCGTCTGACATACTCGGTTTAACCGCCGGATGTGTGAAGAGCGGGACCGGTCGATACCGTCCTGCCGGCACGAGTGGCGCCGAGATCATCGACGCGCCGCCGAGCAGGAGCGAGCGATATCGCACCAGCAACGCCAGCAGACACAGCCCGGCGGGCACGAACTGGAGCACCACCGGCGCCGCAACCATCCGCCCGAATCCCTCCTGCACCCACGGCACATACTCCACATACGCCCACAGGGGATCGACCAGGCTCACCGTATACGACGCGATCGCGGTGAGCAGCAGGTACCCGCCACCGGGCAGCGGCGGTCCGAGGACGACGAACCAGAGGAAGTACCAGGGAAAGACGAACGGTGCGGCGATCGCCACGAACAGGAAGAGTGTGAGATACCAGACCGCAATCAACCGGTTCGGATCGGCCGGCCCGCGCCACAAGCGCCAGAGCAACGCCAGGTAGGCAACCCCATACAACACCATCGTGATCCGTCGCGCCAGCGTGCCCGGGTCGCTTGATTCGACGCCCCAGAACGGTAGTTGATAGGCGAGCGCGCCCGGCGTCGATGTGAACATCGCCTCGATCTCTTCGACGACGGCGATCGTCCGCCACCCATCCCAGAACGGAATCCAGATCACCGCCGCACCCACCGCCGCGATCACCACACCTTGCAGGAGCTCGACCAGCCGCCGCCAGTCCGCACGATCCCGACAGAGCCGCAGGACGTAGACCACGAGCGGCACGACCAGCAGCAACGGGATGTACTTGACCAGCTCCGCCGCCATCAGCGCCGGC
>JBFXAN010000134.1:0-17498 GCA_050184225.1 Dehalococcoidia bacterium
GCAGAGTACGGTCCGCCGGCAACCGCCTGCGGCGCGGTCGCGGCGCTCGCGCCGGTGGTCCCGACGGCGATACCGGCGATCACGACGGCGACGACGACCGCGAGTCCTGCAAGACTGCGCTTCACAATGTTCCTCCTGATGGTTGGGGTTTGAGTGAACGAGCATGTGGCGAGGCGAATGCGGGTACGATGCACCGCGCATCGCATATTTCAGTCTGTGGTGCCGAATGTGGTGGAAGTGTTAAAGGAAGTTCAACGGTTGATGGGAAAACTCTCAGGCTGCGATGCTTTCACGACGCATCCCCCTGGTGCGTCTCGCTCGACCGACGATTCGCGATATGATCGACGAAGCGGCGGCATGGGACCACGCTTGAAGCCGGTTTCACGGCAGTGTTTGTCATCCTGAGCGGAGCGAAGGATCTCGGACGCTGACTCACCGCCGAGATCCTTCGCTCCGCTCAGGATGACAACGTGACCGACGCCCTCAATGCTCAGCAGCCACAGCAAGCGACACTCGTCCCCAAACTGCCCGATGGCATCGCTGCCTGTCTCTTTGATCTCGATGGCGTCCTCACCCAGACGGCGAAAGTGCACGCGGCGGCATGGAAGGAGATGTTCGACGCCTTTCTGCGCGATCGATCGCGGCAGACGGGTGAGCCGTTTCGTCCCTTCGAGATCGCGACGGACTACGTCGAATACGTCGATGGCAAACTGCGGCAGGACGGCGTGCGGGCGTTTCTGGGGTCGCGCGAGATCGTGTTGCCGGAAGGCTCTGACGGTGACCCACCAGAGGCGTTGACCGTACACGGCCTGGGACGGCGGAAGAACGATCTCGTGCTCGATCTGATCCGGCGGCGCGGCGTCGAAGTCTATGAAGGGTCGGTTCGGTTTGTCGAGGCGGCCCGCGACGCGGGGCTGCGGCGGGCGGTGGTCTCGGCGAGCAAGAACTGCCAGGCGGTGCTGGCCGCCGCCGACATCGAGCACCTGTTTGAAGTGCGCATCGACGGCATCGTCGCCGCCGATGACCACCTGCCGGGCAAGCCCGCGCCCGACATGTTTCTGGCCGCCGCCGCCGCGCTGGGCGCCGAGCCTGCCCGCGCGGCCGTGTTCGAGGACGCCGTCGCCGGTGTCGAGGCGGGCCGGGCCGGTTCGTTCGGCTGGGTCGTCGGCGTCGATCGCGTTGGTCAGGCTGAGGCTCTCCGCCGTCACGGCGCCGATACCGTCGTTGCCGACCTTGCTGAGTTGCTGGAGGAGCGATGATCGATCCATCGGTGTTCACGGTCGAACCGTGGGCCGTCGCCGAGCCGGCGCTGCACCTCGACCTGCTCGCGGAGACCGAGTCGATTTTCGCCCTGTCGAACGGGCACATCGGCCTGCGCGGTAACCTCGACGAAGGGGAGCCGCATGTCATCCCCGGCTCCTACCTGAATGGGGTCTTCGAGACGTTGCCGCTGCCGTACGCCGAGGCGGGATACGGCTATCCCGAAGAGGGACAGTCGATGATCGACGTGACCAACGGCAAGCTGTTCCGCCTCCTCGTCGACGATGAGCCGTTCGACGTACGCCACGGGACACTGCAGCAGCACGAGCGCGTGCTCGACCTGCGCGCCGGTGTCCTCCGGCGGGAGGTGCACTGGACCTCACCGGCAGGCCAGGCGGTCCGCGTCCGCTCGACCCGGCTCGTCTCCTTCGTCCAGCGCGCGGTGGCGGCGATCTGTTACGAGGTCGAGGCGGTCGACACACCCGCCCGCATCGTCATCCAGTCGTCACTGGTCGCCAACGAGCCGGTGCCGGAGCAGACCGATGACCCGCGGGCGGCGGCGGCGCTGCGTGCCCCACTGATCGGCGAGTACCACGCCCGTAACGACCTCGAAGTTGCGCTCGGCCATCGGACGCGGCACAGCGGTCTGCGGATGGCCGCCGGGCTTGACCACGTCATCGATGGCCCCGCTGGGACGGTAACGGCGGCGGAGAGCGAAGCAGACCTGGCGCGGGTCACGGTCAGCACCGAACTGGCGCCGGGTGAGACGCTCCGGGTCGTGAAGTTGCTCGCCTACGGCTGGTCCAGCGTCCGCTCGATGCCGGCGCTCCGGGACCAGGTAGACGCTGCCCTGGCAGCGGCGAAGCGGACCGGCTGGGACGGGCTCCTCTCCGCGCAAAGGGCGTACCTCGACGACGTATGGGACCGAGCCGATGTTGAGATCGAGGGCGACCCGGCGTTGCAACAGGCGGTGCGGTTCGCGCTCTTTCAGGTCGTCCAGGCGGCGGCCCGAGCGGAGCGGCGGGCGATCCCGGCCAAGGGGTTGACCGGCCGCGGCTATGATGGCCACACGTTCTGGGACATGGAGACGTATACCTTGCCGGTGCTGACCTACATCGCACCCCATACCGTCCACGACGCGCTGCACTGGCGGCACTCGACGCTCGAATTGGCGCAGGCGCGCGCCCACCTGCTTCGGCTGGGGGGAGCATCCTTCCCGTGGCGGACGATCCGCGGCGAAGAGTGCTCCGGCTACTGGCCCGCCGGTACCGCCGCGTTCCACATCAATGCCGACATCGCCGACGCGGTCCGCCGCTACGTCGCCGCGACCGGCGACACCGACTTCGAAGGAGGACCCGGCCTCGACCTGCTCGTCGAAACCGCCCGTCTCTGGCGATCGCTGGGGCACCATGACGCCGAAGGCTGCTTCCGCATCGACGGCGTCACCGGCCCGGATGAGTACACGGCGCTGGCCGACAACAACGTCTTTACCAACTTGATGGCGGCCCGCAACCTTCAAGCCGCCGCCGATGCCGCGATCCGGCATCCGCAAGGTGCCACAGAACTCGGCGTCGACGAAGGAGAGATCCGCTCGTGGCGCAAGGCCGCCGCCGCTATCGTCGTCCCCTTCGACGACGAGCTCAGCGTCACCGCCCAGTCGGAAGGTTTCACCCGCTACCGGCGGTGGGACTTCGAGCGGACCCAGGCAGAGGACTATCCGCTGCTGCTCCATTACCCCTACTACCTGCTCTATTCGAGCCAGGTGGTGAAGCAGGCGGACCTTGTCTTCGCCCTCTACCTCTTCGGCGACCGATTCAGCCCCGAACAGAAGCTGAAGGACTTCGACTTCTACGAAGCGATCACCGTGCGCGACTCGTCGCTGTCGGCGTCGATTCAGGCGATCGTCGCCGCCGAGGTCGGACATCTCGACCTCGCCTTCGAATACTTCCGCGAGACGGCGTTCATCGACCTCTCCGATCTGGCGGGCAACACCGCCGACGGCCTGCACCTCGCCTCACTGTCCGGCGTCTGGCTCGCCGCCGTCGCCGGGTTTGGCGGGCTGCGCGATCACGGCGAGATGCTGGCTTTCGCACCGCGCCTGCCGAAGCAGCTCACCCGGCTGACCTTTCGGCTGCTCTACCGCGGCCGGCGCCTGTGCATCGAGGTCGGCCCGGACCACACCCGCTACGACCTGCTTGGCGGCGAGCCGATCGAACTACGCCACCACGGCGAACCGGTCACGCTCGCGCGGGGCACACCGCAGATCCGTCCGAATCCGCCAGTGTCGGAACCACCGCCGGTCCGGCCGCCGGTGGGTCGTGAGCCCGGCCGGCACGGTGTCGGGGCGAACGGCAGCGATGATTGATATCGTGGTCCATTTAGCGGCGAAGCCACCGCTCGACCAGCTTCTTCGCCTCATCGGCCCAGAGGACGACGCTCGCCAATCCCACGCAGATCAGCCAGTCCTCGATCGAGAGCGGCGTCGTCGCGAAGGCGTCGTTGAGGAAGGGAAGCTGCACGACGGCGACCTGGAGCACAGCCGACAACCCGATCGCGCCCCAGAGCAGCCGGTTCGTGAAGAGGTGGTGAAATGCGCTGATGCGATCTGACCGGGCGTTGAAGCAGTTGAACAGCTGAGCGAAGACGAGCGTCGTGAACGCCATCGTCCGCGCCTCGACGATGTCGCCCGAACCGCCGAAGACGCCGCCGCTGAGGTGAAGGTCGAGCGCCACCAGCGACACCACCGCCATCACGAGGCCGACCCAGACGATGCCGATCCACATTTCGCCATCGATCACCCGGTCGGTGAGCCGGCGCGGCGCGTGCTGCATCACGTCGTCGGGCGGCGGATCGACGCCCAATGCGAGAGCGGGAGCGGTGTCGGTGAGCAGGTTGATCCAGAGGATCTGGGTGGCGAGCAGCGGCACCGCCACTGCCTCGCCGGTGTCGTCGAGGCCGAGCACGCCCGCCAGGATCACGCCGAAGAACATCGTCAATACCTCGCCAATGTTCGACGACAGCAGGAAGCGGAGGAACCGGCGGATGTTGGCGAAGATGGCCCGGCCCTCGCGGACGGCGGCGATGATCGTGGCGAAGTTGTCGTCGGCGAGGATCATGTCCGCCGCTTCCTTCGTCACGTCGGTACCGGTGATGCCCATCGCCACGCCGATGTCCGCCGACTTCAGCGCGGGCGCGTCGTTCACGCCGTCGCCGGTCATGGCGACGATCGCCCCGTCTGCCTGCAGGGCATCGACGATCCGCAGCTTGTGCTCGGGCGCGACGCGGGCGTAGACCGAAACTCCGCGCGCCGCCTCCCGCAACCCCACATTGTCAAGCCGCTCGATCTCGGCGCCGGTCAGCACCCGCGCCCCGGATTCGACAATACCGAGGTCACCGGCGATGCGGGCGGCGGTGCGCGGGTGATCACCCGTGATCATCAGGATCCGAATCCCGGCGGCGTGCGCCTCGGCGATCGCCGTCTTCGCCTCCGGGCGCGGCGGGTCGATGATGCCGGCCATGCCCAGATAGACCAACTCGCGCTCGATCGATTCGTCCTCCGGCGGCTTCTCTCGGACGGGCAGCGGCCGGTAGGCGACGGCCAGGCAGCGCAACGCGAGGTCAGAAAGCCGGTCGACCTCGGAAAGCACAGCTTGCCGGCGGGTGTCGGTGAGCGGGAGCACCTCACCGGCGACCCGCTCCTCCGTGCAGCGGGCGAGCAGCACGTCGGGCGCCCCTTTGGTCACAATGGAGATGTTGCCCTCACGCTCGACATCGGTTTCCAGCGTGCTCATCAGCTTGCGCTCGGAGGTGAACGGCACCTCGCCGACGCGCTCGAAGCGGGATTCCCGCACCTCGGTCAGTCCCTCGATCTTCGCCTCGGCGACGAGGAAGGCGGCCTCGGTCGGATCGCCCTGGATCGTCCACTGACCGTCCGCCTCCTGCAGTACGGCGTCGTTCGCCAAACTACCGCCGGCCAGGACGAAGCGGACCTCGTCGAGCAGCGCCGGGTCGTCGAGCGGCCGGCCATCGACGCGCACGTCGCCTTCCGGCCGATAGCCGCTGCCCGTGACATCGGCCTCGCCCGACCCAGTGACGACCTTCTCGATCGTCATCTCGTTTTTGGTCAGCGTGCCGGTCTTGTCCGAGCACACCACCGACGCCGACCCCAGCGTCTCCACCGACGACAGCTTCTTCACGATCGCCCGCCGCCGCGCCATCCGTTGCACGCCGAGGGCGAGCACCACCGACAGCACCGCCGGCAGTCCCTCCGGCACGGCGGCGACCGCCAGCGACACGCCGACGAGCAGCACGTCAACAAGGTCGGAGCCTGTCTCGATGTCCTCGGTGAGCAGGATCGCGCCGACGACGATCACCGCGATCACGATCACGGCGATCCCAAGCGCGCGCCCAATGCCGGCGACCTCGCGCTGAAGCGGCGTGCGCTCGTCCTGGGTGCGGCCGAGCAGGCGGGCGACGTTGCCCATTTCCGTCGCCATGCCGGTGGCGGTCACCACCGCCCGGCCCCGCCCGCGCGTGACGGCGGTGCCCTTGAACACCATGTTCACCCGGTCGCCCAGGCCCGCCGGCCCGGCGAGGGAAGCGACATCCTTCAGCACCGCTTCGCTCTCGCCGGTGAGCGACGCCTCCGCCACCATCAGCGAGGCGGCCTCCACCAGCCGGGCGTCGGCGCCGACCGCGTCGCCTTCGGCCAGCAGGAGGATGTCGCCCGGCACGATGTCGTCGGCGGTGACGCGCTCTTCGCGGCTGTCGCGCAGCACACCCGCCGTCGCCGCCGCCATGCGTTGCAGCGCCGCGACCGCCTGCTCCGCCCGCGCCTCCTGCACGTAGCCGAGCACCGCGTTGAGCACGACGATCACCGTGATCACGATCGCCTCGAACGGCACGCCCTCGCGGCCCTCGAGCAGCCAGGCGGCCAGCGAGACGATCACGGCGCCGATCAGCAGGTAGATCAGCGGGTCGTTGAACTGGGCGAGGAACTTTCGCCAGGCCGGTATGGTCGCGGCGGCGTCAAGCTGGTTCGGCCCGTACCGTTCGAGGCGGGCCGCCGCCTTGGCCGCGCTCAGCCCCTGACGGACGTCGACGCCCATCGCCGCCGCGACCGCACCCGTGTCACGGCGCCAGGGTTCGAGCGCGCTCGGCGCGGCCTCCCGCGACGTGTCATTGCTCATCAGCCGTACGCCGAATCTATCGTCCCGTACTGTCAGAGATACGCCTCGGAAGCGACGGCATCTTCCAGCGCCGACAGGCTACGCCAGCGACGTTCGAATGGCCAAGAACCACTTGAGTTAGAGCCTCGAATCGAACAGACGCACAGAGAGACCGGGGCATCCGCTCCCGGTCTCCCATATGGCCGTCAGTCACGCCGGCTCGATCGACCATGTGTCCGGCGGGCCGCTCGGTGACGCGGCCGTGCCGATCATGGCGCAGGCGGCGGGTCGTTGATGGGGAGCCGCCGCGCGGTTTCGGTGGCGCCGCCGCTGAAGACGAGGTTGCCCTCCAGATCGAACTGATCGTTGCGCGCCACCGCGCGGAACGTCTGCAGGTCCTCGCTCAGCCGGATCGAGCGCGTGACCTGCCGGATGCCGGTCTGCACGCCCTGCGCGTCGAACGTGACGAAGGTGAAGGTTGCGCTGAACAGCCGGTCGCCGGCGCGCACCCACTGCCCGTGGCCGACGGGGCTGCGTATCGGCGTTGTTTGGTTCGTTTCGATGAAGCCGCCGTCCGGAAAGAAGGTGTTCAGCGCCATGAAGGTCAACGGCACGCCCGGCGGTGCGCTGTCCAGGTTCGCCGTGACGATCCACGTTCCATCCAAACGCTGACCAGCCGTCGGCACGTCGCTGCCTGACACCGATCGGACCGCTGCCATACTTCCTCCGATTCCTACAGCCGCGACGAGGGCCGCCATCCCGAAGATCCACCACCGTTTCATGTAATTACCTCCTTATCGGGCTTGCCGCTCGTACTGCGCGGCAGACCTCTGTCGATACGGTAGGATTGGGACAACTCGGCAGCGCATCATCGAGGCATCAGTGGTGCATCACCGATGAATCAGCCATCGCACCCTGCACGGTTCTTGTTGCACTGGAGCGCTGTTCTGCGCGGGCTGCGGGAGGCGCGCGGCGTCACCCAGGACGGCTGGGCGGCCCTGCTCGGCTTCGGCCGGGCGACGGTGCAGCGGTGGGAACGCGGGGAAGCCGCGCCGAGCGCCGATGCTGCGGAGGCGCTGATCGCGCTCTGTGGCGAACAGGGACTGCTGCGCACGTTCGAGCGCGGCCGCCTGCGCGGGCTGACTGTCACGCCCAACCTGCTGCGCGAGCTGCTGGCAGAGGCCCGGCTTGGCGCGGTGCCGGACCACTCTGCGCCGCCCTCGGTTGTATCCTTGCCTGCGCGCCTGCCGGCGCCGTCGAGCACTCTCCCCGTCCCGCTGACCGGGCTCGTCGGGCGGGATTTGGAGATCGCTCAGATCGGACGCCTGTTGGACACGGCACGCCTGGTGACGCTGACTGGACCCGGCGGGAGCGGCAAGACACGGCTGGCGATCGAGGCAGCGCGGAGCGTCGCCGGCCGGTTCCACGACGGCGTCTTCTTCGTCTCGCTGGCGCCGCTTGCCGACCCCGACCCTGTGGCAGGGACGGTCGCGCGCACGCTTGGCCTCCACGAAGCGCCGGACGAGCCGCTCGCAGAGCACCTGCAAGAGTATCTGCGCCACAAGGAGATGCTGCTGGTGCTGGATAATTTCGAGCAGGTCGCCGAGGCCGCGCCGCTGGTCGCGGCACTGCTGGAGCACGCGCCCCGCCTGACCGTGCTGACCACCAGCCGAGCGGTCCTGCGCCTGCGTGGCGAGACGCGGTTCCCGGTGCCGCCGCTGGCTGTTCCGGCGGCCACCGGCAATGGGCAGCCGCTCGTCGGTGACGAGGGAATCCGGCTGCCGGCAATCGCCGCATCGCCGGCAGTGCAACTATTCGTCGAGCGCGCTCAGGTGGTCGCGCCGGACTTTGCGCTGACCGACGAGAACGCCGCCGCCGTCGCCGCGCTCTGCACCCGCCTCGACGGCCTGCCCCTCGCGATCGAGCTTGCCGCGCCGCGCGTCCAGTTGTTGTCTCCCGAGGATCTGCTGGCGCGACTCGACGAGCGATCCGGCGGGTCGTCCCTCCATCTCTTGACGGGAGCGGCACGCGACCTGCCCGCGCGCCAGCGCACCCTGCGCGCCACGATCGCCTGGAGTCATAGCCTGTTGAACGCCGGCGAGCAGGTCCTGTTCCGGCGGCTGGCGGTCTTCGTCGGCGGCTGCACGCTCACGGCCGTGGAAGCTGTCTGTGTCCATGACGGCCGGCCCCAGGTCGTCGTGGACGGGCTGGCGTCGCTGGCGGAGAACAACGTGGTGCAGCTTCTGCCTCCCCAGCGGGCGGGTGGCGAGCCGCGCATCCGCATGCTCGAGACTGTGCGGGAGTTCGCGCTGGAGCATCTCGCGGTCAGCGGAGAGGCCGGCGACCTCACACAGCGTCATGCCGTGTTCGTCACCGCGCTGGTCGAGGAGGCCAACCTCGGACTGCGGACCGCCGAGGCGCCGGTGTGGCTCGCGCGGCTGAACGATGAGCTGGACAACATCCGCGCCGCCTTGCGCTGGTGTGTGGAACACGACGACGCTGAAACCGGGGCGCGGCTGGTCTGGGCTCTCTGGCGCTTCTGGCAGATGCACGGACACCTGCGCGAAGGTGCGGGATGGACGGCGGAACTGCTACAGTTGCCGGGTGTCGCGGGGTCCGGATCAGCCCGCGCCAGGCTGCTCGGTGTCGCCGGGCAGCAGACCCTTGAGCTGGGTGACTATCCCGCCGCGCACGCCCGACTGGATGAGAGCATCGCGGTCAGCCGCGCGGCCGGCGATGCTGCCACCCTTGCCTACGCGCTCACGTACCTCGCACTTTTCAGAGCGGCGGACAGAGCAGGACGCCCGCTGATCGACGAGGCTGTGGCGCTCCTGCGTGGCACGAACGACCCCTGGTCGCTGGCTCGTGCCCTCTCGATCCAGGGCTTCACCACACTTTGGCAGGGAGACGAACCGTCATCGTGGTCGGCATCCGCAGAGAGCCTGTCCCTATTCCGCGAGCTTGGCGACCGTTGGCAGGCGGCATTTCCGCTCTACAATCGCGCTCTGCTTGCCCAGCGTGGTGGCGACGATGTGCTCGCGCGCGTCCTGTTCGAGGAGAGCCTGGGGCTCTTTCGCGAGATGGGAGGCAGCCCGCCCATGGCAGACGTGCTGTTCGACCTCGCACGGCTGCATCTGCGCGAAAGTGATCCTCGATCCTCCGCTGCATTGTTCCTAGAGGGGTTCGAGCTGGCTTACCGTCACGGAGCCAGGTGGCGATGCGCGGCTGCCCTCCAAGGCTTGGCGGAGGCGGCACGCCTTGGAGGGCAGCCGGCGCGGGCGACACGGCTGTTTGGGGCAGCGGAGGCGTTGCGCGATGCGAGCGGTGCAGAGTTGCCGGCGTCCGCGCGGGAGGACCATGATCGCGCCCTCGCCGACGCTCGGGCGCGGCTGGACAGTGTCACCTTCGCCGCCGCCTGGGCCGCGGGACGGGCGATGACGTTGGATGAGGCGTTGGTGTATGCCACGCAAGACCTGGGAACGGCGCCGGGTGGAGCATGACCGCTCATCAGCCGTGTGCCGATGGGTAGTGCGGCTGCACGAGCGGTCATCGACGGTACCAGATTATGCTATAGAGAATAGTATAGGAGTGCGATATGAACGACGAACAAATTGATACTATCGTGATCGGAGCGGGGCACGCCGGCCTGGCGATGAGTTACTGCCTGCGGGAGGCCGGCGTCACGCACCTCGTCCTCGAGCGGGGCATGGTGGCCGAGCGCTGGCGTTCCGAGCGCTGGGATTCGTTGACCTTGCTTACCCCAAACTGGATGACCCAACTGCCTGGTTTCCATTACAACGGCATGGATCCGGATGGATTCGTGGGACGCGACGAGTACCGCGCGTTCCTCGAGCAGTACGCGCGATCCTTCGATGCGCCGGTTCGCACCGGCGTCAATGTCCGGTCGCTCTCCCGAGATGAGGTCACCGGCCGGTACGATCTGGATACCTCGGCCGGGGCGATCCGCGCCGCGTCGGTGATAATTGCGACCGGACCGTTCAGCGTACCGTCCATCCCGTCGTTCAGCGCCGCCATGCCCGAGACGATCACACAGGTCCACACGTCCGCCTATCGCAATCCGGACCAGTTGCCTGCAGGCGCCGTCCTGGTGGTGGGATCAGGCAATTCCGGCGCTCAGATTGCCGAAGAACTGGTCATTGCCGGTCGGCGGGTGTATCTCGCGACCGGGCACGTGCGGCATGCGCCGCGTCGTTACCGCGGCCATGACCTGATGTGGTGGTTCGTGAAGCTCGGCGTCCTCGACCGCACCACCGAGCAAGTCCCGTCGCCGGATGCACGAAACGCCCCACCGCCAATGCTCACCGGCGTCGGTGGCGGACATGACCTGAGTCTCCACCTGCTCGCCGGCCGTGGGGTAACCCTGCTGGGACGCATTCACGACGTGACCGCCGGGATCGCCACCTTTGAACCAGGGGTCCACGACGTTCTCGTCAAGGCTGATGAAGCATTGGCAGCCTTCAAGGCACAAATCGACGACTATATCGTGCAACACGGCATCACCGCTCCCCAGGACGGATCAGGTGCGACGACGCTTCCGGTCGAGGGTGCCGAAGACGGTGTCACGGCGCTTGATCTGCGCGGTGCCGGCATTTCGTCCGTGATCTGGTCAACCGGTTTTCGCAGTGACTATAGCTGGGTGCGACTTCCGGTCTTCGACCAATCGGGCGAACCGGAGCACGATGGCGGAGTCACACGATTCCCGGGACTATATTTCCTGGGGCTGCGCTGGCTCTCCAAGTACAAGTCATTCTTCATCTACGGCGTGGGTGAAGATGCTCAGCGGCTGGCCCGGCATGTCTCGGATCGACACCAGTTGCAGGCGTCATCGGCCGCGCATCTGCCATGAGCCGCCGGTCCGAGAAGGTCAGGCGAGGCTCACGGTCCGGCACGCTTGAGTCGCCAGAGTCCTTGTTCTCCACCCGCGGCAGCAGTCTCTGGGCAGCCTCTCGGGAGATCGCTTTGAAGCCACACTGCGCGTCCGTAAAGTGGGGACGGAAGGCCCGGGCGATCGGCAGGTTATAGCCGCGGGAGACGATCTCGTGCAGGAGGCGGCGCTGCTCGACCCGTGCTCCCGCGCCGAGCCGCCGCCCCGTCGCGACGCCGGCGCCGCTGACGATCGCTTCGATCACCGGCGGATAGGCACTCAGGTCGGTTGAGAGATCTACATCCGTGTATGAGAGCACTCCGCGTCGGACTCCAGCCACGCCCGCCGAAGCGCCCGGCCGCGGCCCAGGAGCCGGTCGAGGCCATTGTAGCCGAGGATCAGGTCGATCGCCGAGTTGCTGTCGCTGGAGCCGATGTACGGCCGTGCTGACGCCGGCGTCAGGTCGACGGCAACCGCCCAGGAGAGCGACACCAGCCCGTCCACGCCGCGAAGAAGTAGAGCGCGTACAGCGCGGGCAGGACGAGATACGCTTGCATCATCTTAGCGTTGAAGCCCAGGCCGACCAGCGCGACCCCCAGTACAAGCCAGCGCAGCCGTCCCGTTTCTGTCGCCCGCATCACGGCCCAGGCCGCGAGGAGCACCACCAGCACGAGTAGGCTATCGAGGTTATTCGTCCGGTTGGTGACGACGCTGATCGGCGAGAGCGCCAGCGCCAGCGCCGCCACGATCCCGGCGACCGGACCCCAGGTGCGTCGCACGAGGTGATAGAGCAGCGCCACTGAGAGCACGCCCGCGACCATCTGCGGCAGGAGCACGCTGAAACCGCTCACCCTCAGCAACTTGGCGCTGACCGTCTGGATCCAGAGACCGAGCGGCGGCTTATCGACGGTGACGAACCCGGCCGCGTCGAACGACGCGAAGAACCAGGCGTGCCAGCCGGTGAGCATACTCTTGACGGCAGCGGTGTAGTACGTGTTGCCCTCGCCCTGCAGCCCGAGACGAAAGAGTTTTGCGAACTACGGTGCCGGTGAGGCCGCTGGCGACGCGCTTGGGCTGGGCGGTGTGCCGCCTACTACCATCGGACCGCCGCGTCCGCCGATCTGTACTGACCGCGCCGCGATCGTGCCGGCGCTGCCCGGCTGGCCGGCGACTGTCACCGGCATACCCGGCTGGAGGTCGGTCACTGCCGCCGGTGTGTTCTGCATTACCTGCGTGTCCGGCTGGAGCGACACCGATACGGACGTGCCGTCCTGCTTCTTCACCGTCATCGTCTGGCCATCGACCTGTTCGATGACGCCGATCGTCGCGGCGCCTGGTTGTCCGCCGCCGCCCTGGCCGGCGCCGGCAATCCGCGTGACACCGCCCGCACCCGCCGTCGCCGCCTGGGCCTGTGCCGGGTCGCTTGCCGGCGTTGACTCGCGGCCGTAGAGCACGCCGCCGGCAAACGCGGCACCGGTGGTCAGTCCGACCACGGCGACGACCACCACGAGGATCTGAAAGGTTGGTTTCATGCTGTCCCTCACTCGTTTCTTCTCCGTCGCCCCTGGCATGTTCGCGCCGAGCCTGGGAGCGCGGGCTTCCAGCCCGCATCGGTGCCGGCCGACCGGACGGGCTGGAAGCCCGCGCTCCCAGGGCGGTCGATCTGCTCCGAGGGCAGCTATTCGTAGCGCAGCGCCTGGATTGGGTTGAGCCGCGCCGCCCGCGACGCCGGATAGATGCCGAAGAACAGGCCGATCGCCACCGAGATGCCGAAGGCGAGCGCGATCGAATCCGGCTGCACGACCGTCTGTAGCACCTGGCCGTTGAGGTTGCGCCCGTCGACAAACTCCGAGACGGCGTAGCCGGCGGCGATACCGAGCAGCCCGCCCAGCAGGCTGACGACGACCGCCTCCATGAGGAACTGGAGGAGGATGTCCTGACGGCGGGCGCCGACCGCCTTGCGGATGCCGATCTCCCGCGTCCGCTCGGTGACGGAGACGATCATGATGTTCATGATGCCGATGCCGCCCACCACCAGCGAGATCCCCGCGACTGCCGCCAGCAGAATCGTGAGCGTCTGCCTGGATTGCTTCTGCGCGTCCACTTGATCCTGCGAGTTGATCACGGAGAAGTCCTGCGCGCCCTCGTGCTGCTCGCTCATAATCGCCGTCACCTGGGCGATGGCGGCGTCCACGCTTTTGTCGTCAACCGCCTTGATGTCGATCTCGCTTAATGCCTGGGCGCCGGTCGCGTTTCGACCTGATTGCAGCTTCCGAAGGAGTGTCGAGATCGGCAGGACGATCTGGTCGTCCTGGTTTTGAAAGCCGGTGCCGCCCTTGGATTCGAGCACGCCGATCACGGTCACATTCAGACTTTGACCGCCCGCGTTGATCCTGAGCGTCTGCCCGATCGGCTCCTCATCGGGAAAGAGACGCGCGGCAACGTTGGCGCCGAGCACGGCAACGGAGCTGGTTGCCTCGACCGCCTGATCATCGAAGAACTCGCCTCGTTCAACTCGAAAACTGCGCACATCGAGCCAGGAGGGCGTCGTGCCGAGGAGCCGCGTGTTCGTGTTCGTGCCCTGGTAGACGATCTGGCCACCACCGTTGCGCACCGGCGCGACCGCCGCCACGGCCGGCGCTGCCCCCGGCGCGGCGATCGCCACGGCATCGTCATAGGTCAGCGTCGCCGCGCTACCGGCAGCCATGAAGATGCCACCAGAGGACTGGGCGCCCGGCCGAACATAGAGCACATTGGTGCCGAGGAAGGCATAGGACTGCTCGACCGCCGCCTGTGCCCCCTGGCCGATCGCCAGCAGCGCGATCACCGCGCCGACGCCGATCAGGATGCCGAGCATCGTCAGGCTCGTGCGGAGGGCGTTGGCCGCTAGCGCCCGCAGCGCGATCTTGAAGCTCTCCTCGATCATGCCGGCACCCCTTCGGGCGACGGCTCTAAGTCCATGCCTGCCGACGCCGTATCCGACACGATCAGACCGTCGCGCATATGGATCTGCCGACGCGTATGGCCGGCAACGTCGGGTTCGTGGGTGACGAAGATGATGGTGATGCCTTGCTCGTTCAGTGCGGTGAAGAGGCCGATGATCTCCTCGGTGGAGCGCGTGTCGAGGGCGCCGGTCGGCTCATCCGCCAGGATCAGGCTCGGCTGGGTGACGAGCGCCCGCGCGATCGCCACCCGCTGCTGCTGCCCGCCGGAGAGTTCCGTCGGCTTATGATGCGTGCGGTCGCCCAGCCCGACCTGCTCCAGCGCCTCGATCGCGAGCGTGCGCCGGTTCGGCACGCGGGCGTAGGTGAGCGGCACCTCGACCTGCTCCACGGCGGAGAGCCGTGGCAGCAAGTTGAAGGACTGGAAGACGAAGCCGAGCTTGCGGTTGCGGATCAGCGTCAGCTCGTCGTCTGACAGCGCGCTCACTTCGATGTCGTCGAGCAGATAGCTGCCGCTCGTCGGCACGTCGAGGCAGCCGATGATGTTCATCATCGTCGACTTGCCTGAACCGGAGGGACCCATGATCGCGACGTACTCGCCGTCCGCGATGTCGAGGTCGATGCCCGCCAGCGCCCGTACCTCGATATCGCCCATCTGATAGACCTTCGTGATCTCGCGCAATCTGATCATCGGTCAACCTCCCCCTCCCCGCCCGGCTGGTACGAACACCGGCCCGCCACCTGGTGGCGCCCCGCCCCCGCCCAGGGAGGGCAGGCCACTCCCGCCGCCCGTGCCCTGCTGGCCGCCCGCGGTCAGGGTCGAGCCGATCACGACTGTCTCGCCCTCGCTCAGGCCGGACGTGATCTCGGTGAAGTTGCTGCCACTGAGGCCGGTCGTGACCTGGCGCGCCTCCGGCTTGCCGTCGACCATCACCTGCACGACGCTGCTCTGCCCCTGTCGTTGAATCGCGCGGCTGGGTATGGCGAGGACGCCTGACTTGCTGTCCGTCACGAAGCTGAGGTTGGCGGTGGTGCCCGGCGGGATCGTCACGCCCTGGGTGTTGAAGACGACCGTCACCGGGAAGGTGACCACGCCCTGCGACGCGGTGCCCGATGGCGTAATCGTTGCGACGTTGCCCTGGAAGGTTCGCCCCTGAATCGCATCGAAGGTGATGTTGACCGGCATCCCCGCCCGCAGCTTGACGACGTTGGCCTCGTCGACGGTGGCGTCGATCCGGACGAGGCTCGGATCGAGCAGCGTGAAGGCAGCCGTCGTCGCCGTTGCCTGGTCGCCGGGGCTGACGCCGACGCTGACGATCGTGCCGCTGTACGGCGCGCTGACCGTGGCGTGGTCGAGGTTGTATTGCGCCTGCTCCAGCGCCAGTTCGGCGATCTTGACCGATTCCCCGGCCTGGCCCAGTTCGGTATCCGTGCTGCCGGCCAGCACCTGGTCGAGCTGCGCCTGCGTGCTGGCGATCATCGCCATCGCGGCCTCGACGCTCGCCTGCGCGGCGGCGACGTCGCCCGGCTTCGGACCCTGGATCGTGGTGTTATAGGTCGAGAGCGCCGTCTGGTAGCTGGCGCGGGCGGCGATCAGCGTCGTGTACTCGGTGCGCGACTGCAGGTCGATCCCTTGTTCGAGCCGGTCCCAGTTTGTTTGAGCGACGTCGAGCGCCGCCTTGGCGTTGTCCAGCGCCACCTGCGCCGCCGCTCGCTCCTCCGGGGTGGCGCCGGCGACCAACTTGTCGAGGCTATTCTGCGCGCTCTGTCGCTGGCTCTCGGCTGCGGTCACCGCCTGTTGCGCGGCGGCGAGGTCTGAGGCCGCCGGTCCCTGCTGGAGCTTGACCAGGTTGTTCTGGGCCGTGGTCAGGTTGGCCTGCGCCGTCGTCACGCCCTGTTGGGCAGCGGTCACGTCCGCCGACGACGGCGATGTCGCGGTCAACGCCGCGCTCAAGTTCGCGTGTGCCTGCTGTACCTGCGCCCGCGCGGCGACGACCCCTGCCTCCGCCTGAATGTGCGAGGTCACACTGCCGCCCTGATTCGCCGTCTGTGAATCGATTTCTGCCGACTCGGCGGCGCGTAGGTTCGCCTCTGCCGCCGCCAGCGCGGCTTCGAGCGAGGAGATGTTGATCGTGGATTGGGTGGGATGCTGCGTTTCCTGGAGCTTGGCCTGCGCCGCGGTCAGTGCCGCCTCGGCCGTGGTTACGGCATTGCGCGCGTCCGCCAGTTCGAGCGGATCGGTGGGGGCGAGCACGTCGGCCAGGCTGGCCCGCGCGCTGTCCAGCGCCGCCTGCGCGCTGGTGACGTTGCCCTGCGCAGTCGATACGTCGAAGCTGTTCGCCGGCGCCGTTACCGTCGCGTAGTTGGCCTGGGCGGTCTGGTAGGCGGCGCGGGCAGACTGCAACGCCGTGTACTCGGTGCGCAGGTGCAGGTCAACGCCGTTGGCGAGCTTATCCCAGGCGCTCTGGGCGACATCGAGATTGGCCTTCGCCTGATCCAGCGTCGCCTGTGCTTTGGCTACATCATTCGCGTCGGCCCCGGCGATGAGATTATTCAGTGTGTTCTGTGCCGTGGTCAACGTCGATCGCGCCGACGTTACCGCCTGTTGCGCTGAAGCGACCTCCGCCGAGGTCGGACCGGCGAGCAGTTCGTCGAGCTTGAGCTGTGCCGTGCTGAGGTTGCTCTGTGCTGTATCACGCTGGACCTCGAGCGGAAAGGGGTTGAGCGCGGCGAGCGGCTGCCCGGCTTCGACCTGGTCGCCCTGTTTGACGTAGACATCCTGGACCTGACCGGTCGAGCCAAACGTCACCTTGACCTGTTGCGTTGCGGCGACGGTGCCGGTGCTGCTGACGGTGGACTCGATCGTCCGCTGCCCCACGGTTGCCGTCTGCAAGGCGGCGGCCGGATCCTCTCCGTCATCTACGACACGCTGGAAGAGGTAATTGCCAACCAGGGCCATCCCGATGAAGACAAGCAGCAGGATGATGAGCTTCGGGATCGACATTGGCGGTGGAAAGCGCCGCCCGGTCGGGAGTGCACGGGAATTGATGGTCATGGCTGGCCTCCTTCTATCACCGGCTGTCTCACGCTGATCGATGTCCAAACGGCAGCGCGTCTCATCTCCCACCACCGATGTCGAGATCGGGCGAAATCGAATCGATGTCGATCGATGGATTGCTCTGGGCGCCGTCGCCCGCGTCGCTCGTTCCCATGGATGCGGGAGGACCGAGCGCGTCCTCGGTT
>JBFXAN010000135.1:0-17497 GCA_050184225.1 Dehalococcoidia bacterium
GATTCTCTGCTTTTTCCGGCGATGGCGCGAATCGGGGGTTCGTCGGGCGGTGAGATGCTGGATGAGGGTGCGGGCTTCGTGGTGGAGGGCGTTGGGGGTGAGTGGGTTTGATCGAATTGGTTTGGCGGTGGGCTCGGTTGTGGATTCGCGGAAGGCACGGAGGACGGCGGTGCCGGATTCAAGGAGGACGCGGAGGAAGCTGGCGGCGATGCGTTCCGCCTGCTGGCGATCACCGACGAGGAGACGATCGGCGACGGCGAGCGGGTCGACCGGCGGGCGTTCGAGGAGGTCGCGGAAGCGGGAGTGGCGTCCGTGTTTGAGGGCCTTAAGATTGTCGGGCCTAGCGCCGGCGCCGGGGCGTTTGCCACCGCGCCGTGAGGAGGCGGGCGGAGGTGAGATGAGATCTGGTGGGCGTGGCATTGAGTGGCCCCTCCCCCGGCAAAGCGGCCCTCACCCCCAGCCCCTCTCCCGCCTGGCGGGAGAGGGGAGCCTGATCGGCACGGGTTCACCAGTATTCCTGGTGCTCTGGATGAGATTGTATGGGGGAGGGTAGCGAACGGATGTTCTGGTGGTCAATGGATGGCCGTCACTCGGGGATGGGGTGGGGGGCGTGGGCTGCGTTTTGGGGGAGGGCTTCTGATCGACCGGGTGATCTGTCGTGTGGCGTCGGTACGGTGCGGATGCTGTCGAGCATGCGCGCGCGGCAGGTGACGTCTATGGTCATCGTCCGTTTGATTCGGCGTGCTTGAGGCCAGGCTATCCGATGGAGCGATCGCCTTCGTTGCCATCGGTTCCGTTGCGGCTCGACGGGACCGACGCAATAGCCACCCCAGAAGAGGTTGAGGTGACCTACTGCGACCGCGACCAAACAGAATAGGCATCGGGCGATCGCGAGCTGAGGAACTCCCGCTACGATGGCTCCAGATTACGAGGAATCCCTTCGACAAACAAAAGGGCGGACGACCCGGTGTTGGCACGTGCGTTGGTTCCCGCGGGCTCGCACCAGGCACCGCTGAGCACGTAGCCGCGGAATGCCTCCAGCAATTGCGATTGCCAGTCTCCCGACCGCCCGACCATATAGAGGCGGCGGCGCGGTGCGTTGACCAACGGCCGCACCACCAGCGAGGGATCGTCTGGGCGAACGCATGAATCGGAGACCAGCGCGACCCCGCCACCACTGCGAACGGCCGCCTTGAGCGATTCCAAGCTGTTGCTCTCGAACCGGCATCGCGCCTCTGCTCCAGCACGCCGCAGCCAGGCGTCGGTCATCGCGCGCACAATCGCGCCACGTTCACTGGGAAAGAGGGCAAACATCTCGCTGGTCAGGTCGGCCGGCGCGATGGCATTCATGGTCGCGAGTCGATGGCCTGGTGGTGCGATGCAGACCAGTTGCTCCTCATGGAATGCCTCAAAGGTCAATCCGTCGGCAGTGCGGCGATAGGCATGAAAGCCCAGGTCATAGTGACGGTCGCGGACGCCCTCATCAATCTGCCGCGGAGCGTTGACGATCAGCAGTCGAATCTGGATATGGGGATACCGTCGCTGAAAGCCGATACAGATCGTGGGGAGCACGAACTCACCGGCCGATGTTGCCGCAGCAAGTACCAGCGACCCACGGCTCACATCGGTGTGATTGGCGAGCTCGTCTGAGATCTCGCCCGCCATCTCCTCAAGACGCCGAGCGTAACGATAGACAATATGCCCTTGCTCGGTTAAGCGAACTCTCTTGCCGACCTGCTCGACGAGGCGGACGCCATACGCCCGCTCCAGCCGCCGCACGTGCTGATAGACCGTCGGCTGGCTGAGCAGCAGCAGCGTTGCCGCTCGTGTGTAGCTGCCATGCTCCGCCACCGCGACGAAGCTGCGGAGCAGATCAGGATGCGGAATCATAGTCATATAGCATGATCATCATTGCGACAATCGGCTTGTCCTAGCGAACGCACCAAGTTTGAATTATACCAGCGTCGTCTGCACTACCGTGACGCGGCCTTGCATTGTCACGCAGGTGACGTTTGAACCGCTTTGCGCATTATTAGCAGGCGGCATTGGCAGGGGGGAGCCATGCGATCATTGTCCTTGCGACCGGCGCGACGGCCGCTGCCATTGACCCGACGGCGCCTGCTGGCCACGTCGGGGATGCTCTCGGCGGCCATGCTCGCTGCCTGTGGAGGTGATTCTACCGACGAAGCCCGCGACGTTGGGAGTGCGCCAAACCGCGATGCCGGCGTCGTCGCCGGCGGGCATGCCCCTGACGCGACGCCGCAACCAGGCGGCACATTGTCAGTGCCGTGGCCGCTCACGCCACCGCTCGACCCGGTCACGAACACGACGTTCACCGTGCAGCGGCTCGCCTCGCTGGTCTACCCGCGACTGTTGAAGTTCAAGACCGGCGTCGATCCCCGCATCGCCCAGAATTACGAGACCGTCCCCGACCTGGCGGCATCGCAGCCGGAGGTGCTGGACGACGGCCTCCGCTACGTGGTGAAGTTGCGGCCCGACGCGCGATCACATCCGAAGCCGCCGCTCAACGGTCGGCCCTACACCTCGGCCGATGTCAAGGCGTCCTATGAGCGGTTCGTGAATGAACCGACGAATGTGAATCGGGGCATCTATGCGTCGGCTGGTGTGCAGGCAGTCGAAACGCCAGATCCGACCACTGTGATCTATCGGCTGGCTAAGCCATATGCGCCGTTCCTGCCACTGCTCGCCAATTCGTACTTCTGGGTGCTCCCCCAGGAGGCCGGCACCGGATTTGACCCAGCCCGTGAGATGATCGGCTGCGGCCCCTTTATCTTCGAGTCGAACGAGCCGGATATCGCTCTCCGGTTCCGGAAGCACCCGGAGTACTTTCTGTCTGGGCAGCCATACGTCGATTCGCTGACGCTGCCGATCATCGCCGAGCCGGCGCAAGAGCGGGGTCAGTTTCAGGCGCAACGGCTGGACATCATCGGCGTCGCGCACGAATTCGTCTCCGAAATCCGCGCCGGATCGCCGCAGGCGACGATCATCGCATATCCCTCCACGACCTTCCCCCTGATGTACGGCCAGCAGCGTGGCAGTGGGCCGTTCACGGATGAACGGGTGCGCCAGGCGCTGTCCTTGGCCGTCGACCGCGATGCCCTACTCCAAGTCAGCTATGACGGCAAAGGGTGGTGGCAGAACATTGTTCCCGTGGCGCTGGGCAAGTGGTGGACCGACCCCAAGGATGCGGCGAACCGGCCTTCGACCCGCTTCTTCGGCACCGGCGACCGGAACAAGGACGTGGCCGAGGCCGTGGCGTTGCTCAAGGCCGCCGGCTACGACGAGAGCCGGCCGCTCCCGGTGAAGTATTACTTTACGCCGAACGCTTACGGCGACAGTTACAACCAATGGGCAGAGGCGACGGCCGGATTCTTGAAGGAGACCAACGTCTTTCAGCCATCGATTTTCCCGGCCGATTATCGCGGGGAGTGGGTCGCCACCGGCGGTTACTGGTTTGGCACCAAGGTGCCGGAGGATGGCATCGCCTTCGGTCTCGAAGGTGTCGTCAACGATGCGCATGACTATGTCTACAACCTTCTTCATAGCAAGAGCACCCGCAATCGTGCTGGCATCAACGATCCAGAACTGGATGCGATGATCGACAGAGAAGTGGTTACCCTTGATCAGAATGAGCGAGAGAAGACGATCAAGGCGATCGTGGCGCGCGCGAACGAGAAGGCGTATTACGCGCCGATCATGGTCGGGCCAGCGTACTTCGCCCTGCAACCGAGGGTGAAAGGCTATACGTTGAGTGTGACCTACGGTTGGGGGTCGGAGGCTTTGAGCAACGTGTTCCTCACACAGTAGGACCGACCGCCAGCCGTCAGGGCACAGAGGGAGATGTATGACCACACAACTCGTGGAGGACGCGTTCGCGGGAATTGAAACGGCCTACATGCTCGGCTGGACTGATGGCCTGCCGGTCGTGCCCGCCACGCGCGCGGCGGTCGATGCGTTCCTGGCGAGGGTGATCCTGCCACCCGACCATGTCGTTGCCGCAATGACGACGCGGAATCGCGTATGCACCGTGGAGAAGGCGGCAATCAATGCGGTGATGGCGGGGTGCCGGCCGGAGTACTTTCCGGTGGTGCTCACCGCCCTCCACGCGATGAACGAGGAGCCGTTCAACTTCTACGGCTCCAGCGCCAGCACGGGCGGTGCGGCCCAGTGTGTGGTGGTCAACGGCCCCATCCGCCGCGCGATCGCGATGAATGGCAGCGGCAACTTGTACGGGCCGGGAAACCGAGCCAATGCGACGATCGGGCGGGCGCTCCGACTGATCACGATGAACGTCTTCGGTATGCAGCCCGGGGTGACCGATCGCTCCACGCAAGGCCATCCGGGCAAGTTTACGTTCTGCATCGCCGAGAACGAAGAGGCGAGTCCCTGGGAGCCCTGGCACGTCGAGAGTGGGATGCCGCCGGACATGAGCGCCGTAACGGTCTACGCGGGTAATGCACCGCAGAATATCGAGTGTCACGTTGGTCAGACAGGAGAAGCGATTCTCACCTGCATCGCCGATACGATGGCGAACCTCGGCAGTTTTTCCAATGGCCAATCCGTGGTCGTGATCACGCCGGAGCATGCCGACATCATCGCGCGCGACGGCTGGACCAAGCCGGCGATCCGCGGCTACCTGTACGAGCATGCTCGACGCACACTGGCCGACTTGAAGCGCGGCGGCAAGATGTCCGGAACCTTAGAACCGGGCGACGAGACGACCTACCGCCATCGCGGTGAGGGGTCGGATGACATTCTACTGATCGTCGGTGGCGGCGATGCCGGGGGTCACTCGTCGTTCATCTCCTCGTGGAGCCGGGGACGCGCGTCGATCATGCAGACAAAACCAATCATTTGCGCTGTGAATGGAACCAAGGAGTAATGCCATGACCGTAGCAATGCTCGACCCGACGGCCGATGACGTCCGCATGGAGACGCGTATGGCACCCCGCGATGGAACGCTCCAGGGGAAGCGCGTCGGGTTGCTGGCGAACGGCAAGACGAACGCTGATCGGCTTCTGGAGGTCGTGGGTGAGTTACTCGTGGAGCGATACGGCCTCGCTGCGCCGCTGCTGATCGACAAGCGCAATGCAACGGCACCGGCATCCGACGAGGTGTTGGAGCGCCTGCTGCCGCATTGTGATGTGGTGGTAACGGCGATCGGCGATTGAGGGTCCTGTTCGTCGAGCAGTTTGCGCGACGGGATCAACATCGAGCAACGGGGTGTTCCCACGGCGGTGATCTGCACGCGGCCGTTCGTCCCAACCGCGAAAGCAATGGCGAAGATCTGCAACCTGCCAGACTACCCATTTGCGATCATCGATCATCCCCTGGGGAGCTTGACCCCGGTCGAACTACGCCAGCGGGCAGATGTCGCCGTGTCCCAGGTGGTGACCATCCTGGAACGCGGCGAGCAGCCGGCTGAATGATACGGAGCATACGGATGCCAACACTGGAACTCTCGCACATCGCGGCAGCGCTCCAGCCCTTTGCGGCGTCGTTTCAGGCAGATGGATACGACCTGTCCCTGTCCGACCGGGATGGGTCGCTCGTGGTGACGATCACTGCCGGGCCAGACGCGTGTGCGGAATGCCTGATCGGTAAGGAACTGATGGCAGGGATGATCACACACGAGCTTGGGGGGCAGGGCATTGCTCTCGCCGCGGAGAAGCTGGTGCTTGTGTATCCCACGGAGCGCGAGTGAGTGGTGCGTTATACGCGGCGAGGGTGGTCGCCCCGGCGAGGTCACGAGTGTGTAAATCTCAAGCTCGATCTTGCAGCAGCGACTCAGCGACGGCAACCGGTCAACCCGTAAGGTGCGGCCAGCCCCCCAGTGCCGGTCATTGATGCCGCAGATGTCCGAAGCAGATCTTCGGCGGCGTGAGATACCTTTCCGGGGATTCCCGGCGTGCCTATAATCGGTCCAGATGGTGGCGCGATCGGTGGTGACTCGCCGGTCTTCGCCGACGGGTCTTCCACAAGGCGGATGCATGACCGAGGACCAGATGCCCAGCGGCGCGATCCGGACGCCGGATCAGCGTCTGCGCGTCTTCGTGAGCTCCACGCTGGTCGAGCTTGCCGACGAGCGCGCAGCCGTGACCCGCGCTATCGCCACTCTCGGGCTCACACCGGTGCTGTTCGAGCTCGGCGCCCGGCCGTACCCACCGCGTGAGTTGTATCGGGCCTACCTGGCGCAGAGCGATATCTTCATCGGCCTGTACTGGCAGCGCTATGGCTGGGTCGGGCCAGGCATGGAGATCTCGGGTCTGGAGGACGAATTCGAGCTCTCCCAGTCGATGCCCCGTCTGCTCTACATCAAGGCTCCGGCACCGGACCGGGAAGCGCGGCTGACCGCGATGATCGAGCGGCTTGGGACGGAGGGGACGAACTCCTACCGGTCATTTCGGAGCCCTCGTGAGCTTGGACGCCTGGTTCGTGACGACCTCGCCGTGCTGCTCAGCGAGCGGTTCGTGGTCCGAGACAGCGGTGCGACTGGTTCGACGTCCGCCGCTTCGAGCAGTAGCCCGCACCGCCCGCGCTCCTTGCCGTCGACGTCTACGTCGCTGATCGGGCGCGAACAAGACATCGCCCAGGTCTGTGAGCTGTTGGAGACGTCCGAGGTTCGGCTGGTTACGCTCACCGGTCCTGGCGGGATCGGCAAGACCCGGCTGGCGGTGGCGGTGGGTGAGCGGCTGGAGGATCGCGAGCCGATGGCAACGGTGTTCGTGCCGCTTGCGTCGATTGCCCAGCCTGAGCTGGTGCTGCCGCGTATCGCGGACGCGGTCGGTGCGTCCATGGAGGGGACACGCTCACCGCTGGATGTTCTGGCCGAACACCTCGCGGACACGCAGACCCTGCTCGTGCTGGACAACCTCGAACAGGTCGTTGGGGTTGGGCCTGATCTCGACGTGCTGCTGGCCCGCTGCCCCGGCCTGAAGATCCTGGCGACCAGCCGAACAGTGCTTCGGCTGCGCGCTGAGCACGAGTTTCCGGTCAGTCCCCTGACCGTTCCCGCGTTCCCGCAGCGACCGCCGATTGAGGAACTGGCGGCGTTGCCGGCCGTCAAGCTTTTCGTCGATCGCGCCCGAGCGGTGCGCCGCGACTTCGCTCTCACCGAGGACAACGCGCTCGCGGTCGCCGAGATCTGCCGGCGTCTCGATGGGCTGCCGCTCGCGATCGAGTTGGCAGCAGCCCGCGTCCGGTTGCTGGACCCGAATGCGTTGCTTGCCCGACTCGGGAGCCGCCTCGACGCGCTGGGTACCGGCCCGGTCGATCTTCCCGAACGTCAGCGGACGCTGCGCGCGGCGATCGAGTGGAGCATCGGACTGCTCGATCAGGTTGAGCGGGAGATGTTGGCCGCGCTGTCGGTCTTCGTCGATGGCTGGACGATCGAAGCGGCGGTGCGCGTAGCCGGTGTCGCCGAGGACACGGCGATCGATCTGCTGGATGCGCTCGCCGGTCACAGCCTCGTGAACGTCACCGCTGAGGATGATGGTCCGAGGTTCCGCATGCTCGAAACCGTCCGAGAGTACGCGGCGGAACTCCGTGGCGCCGCCGCGGACGGCGCCGGCATCGAGCAACGCCATGCGGCGTACTTTCGTGAGTTCGTGGAGAACACCGTGTGGCCACTGCCCAGCGAGAGCGAGTGGGCCGAGCGCCTGCAAACCGAGGAAGGGAACCTGCGGCTCGCCATCCGTTGGTACTTTGCCCATGACATTTCGCCCCTGCCCCACATCTTCCGCATCCTGTGGCGGTTCTGGCAGCTCCGCGACCGCATGGCCGAGGGCCTGGCCTGGATCGACGAGCTCCTGCCACGCGCTGCCACGCTGGATGACCATGGGCAGGCCGAGTTGTGGTTGGCGTCGGGGATGACAGCAGGGGAGGTCGGCGACGACGATCGCGCCCTGGCCGCGGCCGATGCGATCGAGCGGCTACAGGCGCGCATCGACGACCCCGTCCTCGATAGCGCGATGCAGATGGCGATGTCGTGGGCTCTCCCGATCACCAACGACCTTGATGGCGCGCTGCAGGCCGCGTCGCGGTCACTCCAAGGGTTCCGTCGGCACGACGAGCCGTATCTGGCTGCCAACGCGGTGTTCACCCTCGGGATGCTGGAGATGGCGATGGGCCGGCATGAAGCCGCGCAACAACACCTCACCGAGGTCTACGCGCTGGGTGGACGGCTTGGCAACAACTGGCTGACATCGGTTGCGCGTGTGCAACTCGCCACGCTCGCGGTCGAGGGAGGCCGGCTTGACGAGGCGCGGACGATGCTGGACGAGTCGCTGGAAGTGAGCGCGGGCATCGAGCGCAGCACCCTGATGGTGACCTTCTGCCTTGTTGCGTACGCACGGCTCGCACTGGTGCAAGGAGACCGACGGCAGGCCGCGCGGGCCCTGGGTGCGGTCGACGGGCTGCGGGGGCGCGTTGGGCTCCATGCCTGGCCGATGGTGCGGCCAGGCGAGGCCAAGCTGTTCGCCGAGGTTGAGCAGGCATGCGACCCAGATCAGTTCGAGGAAGCCTTCGCGGCGAGATCCCAACTCAGCCAGCGTGAGGCGATTGCGATCGTGCGGGGCGACGATTCCCGTGATTCGTTCCCGCGTTGATTCCGCTCGGTAAGCGATTTCCGGCCGCCACGCCAAGCAGTTCAAGAGACCGATGCCGCCATCGACAAGCGGGTCAGTGGGACCGGATGGTCCGGGCGAACAGCCTGTCGTGTGTTCTGCGCGGGTTCGCTATGCTAGTTTCAGCATAACGAAGATGAAGAGGTTGAGCGATGACGAGTGTGCCACGGACGCCAGGGATGACGACGCCGTCGCGGCCGCGCCACCGTCGAGACGCGGCGGCAGCGCCGTATATGCGGCTGACGCAGCCGTACGTGCGGGAGCAGGGCGAGCTGCGCCCGGCCTCCTGGGATGAAGCGTTGGACCGGGCGGCAGAGGCGTTTCGCCAGACGGTGGCGCAGCACGGGCCGCAGGCGGTGGGCCTCTTCAGTTGCTCCAAGGCGACGAACGAGGTGAACTTTCTCGCGCAGAAGTTCGCCCGGGCGGTGCTGGGCACGAACAACATCGATAGCTGCAACCGCACCTGACACGCGCCCAGCGTCGCCGGTCTGGCGGCGGTCTTTGGCGCGGGAGGCGGGACCAGTTCGTATCAGGAGGTTGAGGAGACGGACCTGATCATCCTGTGGGGATCGAACGCCCGCGAGACGCATCCGATCTTCTTCCACCACGTTCTCAAGGCCGTCCGCTCCGGCGCGGCGCTCTACGTGATCGATCCGCGGCGCACAAGCTCGGCCCAGTGGGCGGCCGACTGGCTCGGCGTCGAGGTGGGGACGGACATCGCGCTCGCCAATGCGATCGGCCGGGAGATCATCGCCGCCGGGTTGGTCAATCACGCCTTCATCGAGCGGGCGACCACCGGGTTTGACGCATATCGAGCGACGGTCGAGCCGTATACGCTGGCGTATGCCGAGCAGGTGACGGGTGTGCCCGCCGCGGCGATCCAGTCGCTGGCGCATGCCTACGCGCGGGCTGACCGGGCGATCCTCTGCTGGACCCTCGGCATCACCGAACACCATAATGCCGTCGACAACGTGGTGTCGCTGATCAACCTGGCGCTGCTCACCGGACACGTCGGCCGGTACGGCTCCGGCATCAATCCGTTGCGCGGTCAGAACAACGTCCAGGGCGGTGGCGATATGGGCGCGCTCCCTGATCGCTTGCCGGGGTTCCAATCGGTGCAAGACGATGCCGCCCGTGCCGCGTTCGATGCGGCCTGGGGTGTCACCGTGCCGCCCGCATCGGGCTGGCACCTCTCACAGATGTTCGAGGCGATGGAGCGCGGCGACCTGACGATGGCGTATGTGATCGGTGAGAACCCGGCGCAGTCGGAGGCGGACTCCCAGAAGGCGCATCATCTCCTGCAGGGGCTCGAACACCTGGTCGTGCAGGACATCTTTCTGACCAAGACCGCGCAGATGGCCGAGGTCGTCTTGCCCGCCTCCGCAAGCTGGTGTGAGGCGGAAGGCACCGTCACCAACAGCGAGCGACGCGTCCAGCGGGTTCGCCAAGCGCTGACGCCGCCCGGTGAGGCGCGGGGCGACATCGAGATCCTCTGCGAGATCGCCCGCCGGCTCGGTCACGACTGGGGCACGCCGAGCGCCGAACAGGTCTGGGATGAGGTCCGCCGCCTCAGTCCGATGCACCGTGGCATGAGCTATCGGCGGCTCGAGGCGCTGAACGGCATCCAGTGGCCGTGTCCTGCCGAGGACCATCCGGGCGAGCGCTTTCTGCACAGCCGCCTGTGGGCCGAACCGCGCCAGGGGCCAGCGGCACCCTTCCATCCGGTCGAGCACGATCCCCCGGTCGACGAGGTGACGGAGGAGTTTCCCCTGCGGCTGACGACCGGGCGGCGGCTGGATTCCTACAACACCGGCGTCCAGAGCAGTGGGTATGCGTCGCCACTGCGCTGGGGCGAAACGCTGGACCTCGCACCCGAAGACGCCCGCCGCCACGGGGTGGCGGATGGCGAGGTGGTGCGAGTCGCCTCGCGGCGCGGGGCCGTGGAGGTCGCGGTCCGCTGTGACCCGATGTTGCGGCCCGGGTTGGCCTTTATGAGTATCCACTTCACCGATCTGGTCGACACCAACCGACTGACGATCGATGCTGTCGATCCGAAGTCGGGGACGGCGGAGTTCAAGGCAACCGCCATCCGCATTGAGAAGCTCGCTACCGCGGAGGTATAGGACGACGCGTGGATATCCACCTGACCGATGACCGGCCGACCGATGCGGAACAAGCGGCCGTCGCTGCCGTCCTCCCGGCGCTGCCGTCCGATGAGACGGCCGGCGCCCAGCCAGGAGGACCGACGCCGCGGTCGATGCTCCTGCCGGCGTTGCACGCGGTGCACGCGCGGGCCGGCTGGATCAGTCCGGGGGCGGTGAACTATATCAGCCAGCGGCTGGACGTACCGCCCGCCGAGACGTACGGCGTCGCCAGCTTCTACGGGCTGTTCTCATTGGAACCCCGGGCGCCGCGTGTCGCGCACATTTGTGACGATCTGGCCTGTCTCATCGCCGGGGCGGCGGACCTGTGTGACGCGGCCGCGCGCGCGGTGGGGCCGGCCGGGAGCGGTACGGATAGCGGCGCGGCGACCTGGCTCCGCAGCCCCTGCCTCGGACTCTGCGACCAGGCGCCGGCGATGCTGGTCACTTCGAGCGGGCCGTCGTCCGACGAAGTACTGTCCGGCTCGGTTGATGCGGCCGCGATCCAGGCAGTGCTCGGCGGCGGCGTTCCGCCCGCGCCACGCGCTCCCCGGCTGCCACAGTTTGGCTCGCCGGACCTGCGCTTGTTGCGCCGGGTCGGCGTGGTCGACCCGACCAGCATCGACGCGTATCGGGCGGCGGGCGGCTATCGGAGCCTGCGCCGCGCGCTGGAGCTTGGACCGGCAGGCGTGATCCGCGAGGTAACGGATTCCGGGTTGGTGGGACGCGGTGGCGCCGCTTTTCCCACCGGCCGGAAGTGGGCGGCGGTCGCCCAGGCGCCGGTGCGACCCCACTACCTCGTGTGCAATGCGGATGAGTCTGAACCGGGGACCTTCAAAGACCGCGTCTTGATGGAGGAGGACCCGTTCGCCCTGATCGAGGCGATGACGATCGCGGGTTTCGCAACGGGCTGCGAGCGTGCCTACCTGTATATCCGCGGCGAGTATCCGCTGGCGGCGGCGCGGCTCACCGATGCGATCGCCCAGGCCCGGACGCGGGGACTGCTCGGTGCGGACGTGTTGGGGCAGGGTGTGCGGTTCGACATCGAACTGCGCCGCGGCGCGGGCGCCTACATCTGCGGTGAAGAGACGGCGCTGTTCAACTCGATCGAAGGCTTCCGGGGTGAGCCACGGAACAAGCCGCCCTACCCCACCGAGGCGGGGCTGTTCGGGAAGCCGACGGTCGTCAACAACGTCGAAACGCTGATGAACATCCTCGACATCGTCTGGGACGGCGGACCGGCATTCGCGGCCACCGGCACAGCCGATGCCACCGGCACCAAGCTCTTCTGCCTTTCGGGACAGGTGACGACGCCCGGCCTCTACGAGGTGCCCTTCGGCGTGACGCTGCGCGAGCTGCTCGATCTGGCCGGCGGTGTCCGCGACGGGCGGCCGCTCCAAGCCGTGTTATTGGGCGGAGCGGCCGGCACGTTTGTGACCGCGGCGCAACTGGATACGCCGCTGACCTTCGCGGGGACGCGGGCGATCGGGGCGGGTCTTGGGTCGGCCGTGGTGATGGTCTTCGATGATCGCGTCGATCTGCGGGCGATCGTCCGGCGGATCGCCGCCTTCTTCCGTGACGAATCGTGCGGTCAGTGCGTCCCCTGCCGGGTGGGGACCGTGCGCCAGGAAGAGGTGCTGGCGCGGCTCGATGTGGGTCGCCCGATCGGTTCTGTTGCCAGCGAGCTTGAACTTTTGACCGACATCGGCCGGGCGATGCGAGATGCATCGATCTGTGGTCTGGGGCATACCGCCTCCAGCGCGATCGAGTCGGCGCTCGCCCGACTGACCATCTTTCAAGAGGATGCCGTCACATGATGCAGCAATCTGGTCGCGCTCGCCGGCGGCGCGTTGACCTGACCATCGATGGCACGCCGGTGACAGTCGAGGAGGGCGCGACACTGCTCGACGCCTGCAAGACCGCGGGGGTGGAGACGCCGACGCTGTGCTACCTGGAGACGCTGACGCCGGTCAACGTCTGCCGCGTCTGCGTCGTCGAGGTGGAGAACTCCCGGACGCTCGTGCCGGCGTGCTCCCGACCAGTGGAGCCGGGAATGGTTGTATCAACCGATTCCGAGCGCGTGCGGCACAGCCGGCGGATGGTGCTGGAGTTTCTCGCCTCGTCCGTGGACCTCTCGCTCTCCCCAGATGCCATGACGTACCTGCGCCGGTACGATGCGCGACCGGAACGGTACGGCGCGCCAGCGCCGGGCGCCGATCGTGACGCGGCTCATGCCGGTCATCATCACGCGCCCACGGTCGACGGGGCCGAGACCGTGCAGCAACCGGTGAAGGTTGACAACGACCTCTTCGTCCGAGACTATGCGCGCTGCATTCTCTGTTATAAGTGCGTCGAGGCCTGCGGCGCCGATGCGCAGAACACCTTTGCGATCGCCGTCGCGGGCCGCGGGTTTGACGCGAGGATCGCAACGGAGTTCGAGGCCGCGCTGCCGGATTCGGCCTGTGTCTTCTGTGGCAACTGCATCGGCGTCTGTCCGACCGGGGCGTTGATGTTCAAGAGCGAGTACGACCGGCGTGCAGCGGGCGCCTGGGACGAGTCCAAGCAGACCCAGACCGAGACGATCTGTCCCTATTGCGGCGTCGGCTGTGCCTTGACCCTGCATGTGCAGGACAACGAGATCGTCAAGGTTACCTCACCCCTCGACCATCCGGTGACGGCAGGACATCTCTGCATCAAGGGGCGGTTCGGCTGGCAACACGTCCAGAACCGCGACGATCTGCTGCCGGTCGTGCCGGTGTCGCAGTCCGGCGAGCCTGGTTCGTGACGTCGTACACGATGTGTGGGTATGGGTGAGCGCGTGGCGACTGAGTGGGATGACGAGCGGCCCGCGCGGCCGGCGAGCACCACGCGCGCGGATGTGATCGTCGTCGCCGGCGGGCGAACGCGCCGCCGCTCAGACCAGCTTGCGACCGAGGAGCCGCTGGAGATCCGCGTGCTGGTGGCCGGTGTTCAGCACACCGCGACGATCACGATGCGCACTCCCGGCGCCGACTTTGAGCTGACCGCCGGGTTTCTGCACGGGGAGCAGATCATCCACGATGCGTCCGACCTGCGTCGAATGTCCTACTGCGTCGATCCGTCGGTCGACGCGGCCCAGCGCTACAACATCGTCAACGCGGAATTGGCCGGCGGGGTGGCCGCCGATCTAGCGCCACTTGAGCGGCAGTTTGCGACCACGAGCGCCTGCGGTATTTGTGGCAAGGCGAGCCTGGACGCGCTCCACCTCCGGGGATGCGCCGTCCTGCCGAGCGGGCCGCCAGTGCCGGCTGCAACGATCATCGCGCTGCCGGGGTTGTTGCGCGCGGCGCAACGCTTGTTCGCGAGCACGGGTGGCCTCCATGCGGCCGGGTTGTTCACGGCGGCAGGCGCGCTGATGGCGGTGCGAGAGGATGTGGGGCGGCACAACGCGGTCGACAAGGTGATCGGCTGGGCGCTGCTGCAACGCCGCCTGCCGCTCCACGACGCGGTCCTGATCGTGAGTGGGCGGACGAGCTACGAGATCCTGCAAAAGGCACTGGTCGCGGGGATTCCGACGGTCTGCTCGGTTTCGGCGCCGAGCAGCCTCGCCGTGGCGCTCGCCCGCGAGTTTGGTGTGACCCTCATTGGCTTCCTGCGTGACGATCGCTTCAATATCTACGCCGGTGCTGACCGCGTGCAGCACCGATCCCCGTAAGCCTAGACGGTCACCGACGGTTTGAGCCGGTTGCCGAAGTGCTTGCGGAACTTGGCAACCTTGGGGGCGATGACGACGCGGCAATATCCCTGGTTTGGATTGCGGCGGAAGTAGTCGTCGTGATATGGCTCCGCCTGGTAGAACGGCCCCGCTTCCGTGATCTCGGTGACGATCGAGTCCGGAAAGGCGCCCTGCGCGGTCAGCGCGGCGATCGCCTGCTCTGCCGCGACGCGCTGTTGCGGCGTGAGATAGAAGATTGCCGACCGATACTGCGTGCCGATGTCGGCCGGACCCTGCCGGTTCAGGGTCGTCGGATCGTGGATGTCGAAGAAGACATCGAGCAGATCCTCGTAGCGGATTCGGGTGGGGTCAAAGGTGATGCGGACGGCCTCCGCATGGCCGGTCAGTTCGGAGCAGACCGCTTCATAGGTTGGATTGGCAACGTGCCCACCCGTGTAGCCGGACTCCACTGACTCGACGCCTTCGAGCTCGTCGAAGACGGCTTCCAGGCACCAGAAACACCCACCGGCGAGGACGGCAACCTCAGATGCTGCTTGCCCTCCGTGATCACTCATTGTTCACACCTCGTCCATTCCTGGCAGCACGCCGCCGAGCGTTTGGGGAGCGGGCACGCATGGGTGACGCCGCTCCGAAACCCCGCGCCGCGGAAGCAAGGGTCCACGCCGATTGTAATCAATGGTTGACCAACGGTCCATCTGCGACTCACGCCGATGCGTCCCGCCAGCTGAATGCGAGTTCTGGCGGTTCGGCCCGACCTCGATCGCCGCGGAGGTGGTCAGGCGCTGGGTGTCGATTGCGTAGGCGAGGCCGGCAGCGGGACGTGCCTCTGGATCAGGGGTTGTGTACCTCGATCGCGTGCAGGCTTTTCAAGCCCCGACCGACGGCCTTGTCGTATGGCACGATCAGCCTGAACTGACCGTCGGCGTCTGCCAATGGCCGGCCTTCCTGAGCGGTGGCGATCAGCACGTTGCCGCCCATGAAGCGAGGGTCGATCTCGCCGGTCGAGATGACGGAGGCGTAGCCATCGGTGGCACGGGCAACGACAATCCGGCGCAGGAGATCCTCGTTGACGTTTGGATCGACGATCGGCGCGGCATCGCTGAGCACGTCCCAGAGCAGGACACCGGTATAGTGTCGGGGTGGGATCGGCGTCGAACCATGCCCTGTCATGGGCGGCGTTTGGATGTCGTGCGTCGTGAAGCGGGCAAGATCGTCGATGCTGAAGCGACCGGGATGTGCGACGAGGCCGCCGAGTGTCAGGACGTCCGAGCGAGGACGCACCGGCTGTGGTTCGACGGAGGGAACGCCGCGTAGCTGGAGATCGACCACACCGACGATGGAGCGGGCGCCGAGATCATCGCCGGGCACCACGAGGCGGAGACCGACGCGAAGCGGCTCCCCATCCTGCTCGCAGGCGAGGATCACCTGTTTGTCGGTCGCGCGCGCCGTCACCTCGAAGTACGCGAGCGAGACGGTGAAGCCGTCGGCGGCGGTCACGACGTAATAGTAGTTGCCGAAGCCGATTGAAGGAGGACGTGGCCGTAATCCCGCCGCGCGGGCATAGTCGGCGAGGAGCGCGCCGGTAAACGTGCGGGTCGTGCGGCCGGTCCGGTTCCGCAGTGTCGCGGTGACGGTCCGCTGAGGTAGCGAGCGGACGATCTGGAGGATCGACGCGGATCGTTGGTCGATGGACATCTTCACATTGTCCAAGGGAGCATCCTGGCCGCCGCCGAAACGAGCGCGGCCCGCGATCGGCGACTGTGACACAGAGTATGGAATCCCCTTGGCAATCGTCAAACATTGATTGATGATGTGATGACCATGCCGAAGACAAAGACGTACCTGACGCCCGCTGAGTATGCGGTTCTGGGACTGGTGCGGGAGAAGCCGGCCTACGGCTATGAATTGCAGCGGCACCTGACCGGCACCCAGGGACTTGGCCGCGTCTGCCCGGTCGAGCCGGCGATGGTCTATGCCATCCTCAAGTCGCTCTCCGGGCTCGAGTTGATCGACGGTGTCTGGGACACCAGCACCTATCCGCCGCGGTCGATCTATACAGCGACCGACAAGGGCATCGCCACCTTCGAGCGCTGGCTGCGCAGTCCCGTGGGGAGGATGCGGGAGGTGCGGCTGGACTTCATGATCAAGCTTCACTTTGCCCTGAACGAGGACGCGGCGCTTGCCCGAGCGTTGCTCGAGGCGCAGCTGGACGTGACCCGTGACTATGCGACGGAGATCGCGCGGGAGCAATCAGAACTTGGAGATAGCGCCCCCGTCTTCGACGCGATCGTCCTGGAATCGAAAGTATCGGCCGCGCGGATCACCGCCGCCTGGCTCAATCGGTGTCTGGCGTACCTGGCATCGACTGAACCTTCGTCGGTGATCCCATGAACGTCGTGACGTCCGGCACGTACCCGCCGGCCCAAGGGAGCCACCGGCTGCTTGCGATGAAGTCAATAGATGAGTACCTTATCGTTGAGTATGGGACGAAGCGATTCGCGAAGGCCGGCTACGGGAGGTTTGGTGATGCGAACAGACGCATTTTACATCAACGGTGAGTGGGTGGCGCCGAAGGGGACGGCCACGATCGATGTCCTCAACCCTGCCACGGAGGCGGTCGTCGCGACATTGCCCCTGGGCACGGCGGCGGACGCCGATGCGGCGGTTGCGGCGGCGGCGGCGGCGTTCCCGGCGTGGAGCCAGACGACGACCGAGGAACGGGCGGTCTACCTCGACCGGATCGCCGCCGGCCTCGCCGCCCGCCAGGAGGAAATTGCCGAGGTGATCGCCCGCGAGATGGGCATGCCGCTGAAAGGTGCGTCAGCGATCCAGGTCGGTCTACCGCTGCGGACCTTCCGCAGCTATGCCACGATCGCGCGTGAATACGAGTTTGAGTCCGGCGACGGCGCCACCCGCATCCTGCGCGAACCGATCGGCGTGTGTGGGTTCAGTACACCGTGGAACTATCCGATGCATCAGATCGCCGGCAAGGTCGC
>JBFXAN010000136.1:0-17475 GCA_050184225.1 Dehalococcoidia bacterium
AGCGTCCATCGTCCACCCGCCGAATCGATGCAGTAATGAGGCGGCGACGCTCGTTAGTCGTCCGGGAGGTTGAGGGTTCTTGAGCTGCCCTGGGTGACCAGCTTACTTCAACCATCGGGCCAGCCGGCGCTCTACCTCTTCCTGGCTGACAGACTGGCCCGTGTCAAGCTGTCGAAATCCGACCTCGACAGCCTGCATGAAACGCAGTCGTTCGAGCGCTTCCTCGTGGTCGATACCTTGACGTGAATCAAGCTGATCAAGACCGCGCTGAATCTTGTAAAGCACGTAGTTCCGCTCGATTGCCTCTTCAATACCTGCATCGTCGGGTAACGCCCGCCTCGCTTCGACAATCTGCGCTTTGGAGATTCGTTCTTGCGTCGTCACGAACTTGCGCCCTCCCAGTGCCGGCAAAGTTGCAACCATCTTCGCACACGCAGCGAGGCGATCGGCCCCGTGGGTCGATCGCCTCGCACAATTCTTATCGACGAGAATCAAATGGCGCTAGTTCGTCGCACCCGCCTTGAGCGCGTCGATAAACTCACTTGCCTGGCGGCGGGATAGCTCCGAGGGCCGCACGCCGAACATCTCCTGGCAGCGTCCATCGACCTCGGACTCATCCATCGACTGCGCGCCGCGACCGATCGCGTAGATCGCCTTGATCTGTGGCTCGGTTGCGGGCAGCGCCGGCCGTGTCTCCGGTCGGCCCCCGGTGGCGACACCAGCCGCTACCGTCGCCAGCGTCGGCCGCTCGGCCTGACGTACCGCCCCGTTGGCGCCGTTCGAATCGACCGAGCCGTTCGTTCCGTTGGTGCGTGTGCCGCGCAGTCCGCCGCGATCGACCGGCGCATCGACCACCCGCTCCTGCTCCGCGCCGAACTCGAAGTCCTCGGTGAACTGCGTGCCAAAGCCGAGCGCCGCGAGCGCGCGGCCGAGTGCCTTCGTCTCCGCCTTCTCGAGATAGTCGCCGAAGTCGGCCGCCTCTTCCTGCCCCCAGCCGCTCGCGCTGCCGCCGTTGGGGATGGACACCTTCGCCCGAAAGATCGCCATCTGCCGCTGCACGTCGTGACTGACCAGTTCGGTTTCAATGTTCGCATCAGGATGCTGGGTGCGCAGCCAGAGGAGGCGCCACTTCACCTCGAGATATTCCTTGCCCCGCAGCTTGACCACATAACGGCCGGCGTCGAAACCCTTCTCACTCATAATCAACCTCGCTTCTCGGATCAACTGGATCTGCCGTTGAAACCAGTCTATAGAACATGTGTTCTCATGTCAAGAAAATGGGCAGAGAGATTTTACGTAGATCGGCGCTACTCGCCATATGTCCTGTGCTATGATGCGGGCTACTTCCGGGGCGGGGAGGCACACACCTCGGGAGGGTCGATCGGTACATGGACGAATCAGTCAGTCAGTTCTTACAGTTCCTCGCGGTGGAGAAAGGAGCGTCAAATAACACCATCGCCGCTTATCGGAACGACATCCAGCAATTCTCCGTTTTCTGTGTAGGGCGGAAAAACGGCAGAGGCTGGGCGGACATCAACCGCATGGTCATTCAGGAGTATATGCAAGACCTTCAGGTCAAGCGCTACGCAGAGGCAACCGTCGCCCGCAAGGTCGCGGCGGTCAAGTCGTTCTTCGGCTTCCTTACGGCTGAGGGACAGATCCCACAGGATCCAACTGAATCTCTCACCTCGCCGCGGGTCGGCAAGACCCTCCCCAAGCCGATCACGCCGCAGCAGGTTGACGAGCTCCTCGAACAGCCGCTTCGCCGCCGCACCCCTGAGGCGAAGCGCGACAAGGCAATGCTCGAGTTGCTCTACGCCACCGGGATGCGCGTCAGCGAGCTGGTATCCCTCAACCTCGAGTCGATCCAGGTCCAATCTGATGGCGCACACGTTCGCTGCCTCGGCAAAGGCTCCAAGGAACGGACCATTCCGATCCATGAGCATGCCGCTGAGGCGCTCGCCACCTATCTGACCGAGGCACGAGGATTGCTCGTTCGCATGCGTGGCGAGCGCGCGCTCTTCCTCAACCGTCGGGGCGAGCGGCTCACCCGCCAGGGATTCTGGTTGATCCTGAAGAGCTACGCGGAGACCGCCGGTATCTCGGCCCATGTGACGCCGCACACGTTGCGACACAGCTTCGCCACTCATATGCTCAAAGGAGGGGCGCCGTTACGCAACGTCCAGGAATTGCTCGGGCATGCCAATATCACGACCACGCAGGTCTACACGCAGCTCACCAATGAGCACGTCCGCGAAGTATACGAGCGGGCGCATCCACGGGCACGCTAGGCCCGGTTTTCCCTCCCCCGCCCCAAGGCTGTGCAGGGCGGCGCGATGATTCGCGCCGCTCTGGCCCTCTGTCTGCTCCTTGCTGTCGCCTGCTCCGACGCATCCGAACCGTCCAACACCGCCGCCAGCGGGATGACCGCGACGCCGGCCGATGCTGCAACGCCGGCGGTCGTGACCGATCGGCAGCAGACACCGCCGGCGACGCCGGCCGCGGCCGCTCAGGCGCCCGAGGTGCCACGCGCCGACCTCTATGACCTCGCCCGCCGTTACCGCAACCTCAATGTCACAGCGTCGCCGCCCACCCAGCCTCCCCTCGCCCGCGTCGGCGACACCCGCCCCTTCTTCATCTACGACCTCCAGACCAATCAGCCGCTGGAGATCCGCGCTACCTTGCTCGCCCAATCCGAACATGCCGACATCTGGGCGCAGGACGGCCAGCGCATGAGCCGCGATGAAGCAGAGCGTGCCGGTGACACGTTCGAGGACGCCGTCTATCCGAAGGTGACGTCCGCCTTTGGCTTTCCCGCGCCCGCGCCGACCGGCGCCGACGGCCGGATCAGCATCCTCCACGCCGGCCTGCGCGGCGCCGGCGGTTACTTTTCCGGCGGCGACCAACTTCCCCGCGCCCTCGCCCCGTATTCCAACGAACAGCAGATCGTCTATCTCGACCTCGGCGCTGCCCGCCCCGGCGGCGATGGCTACGCCGGCCTGCTCGCCCACGAGTTCCAGCATCTCGTCCACCAGCAGACGAACCCCCACGCCGACACCTGGATCAATGAGGGTCTCTCCGAGGTCGCGGATGAAATGCTTGGCGGCGGCAACGCCTTCCTTCGCCGCTTCGAGACCGCGCCCAACACCCAGCTCAACGCCTGGCCCGCCGATGCTAGCACCGCGCCCCACTACGGCGCCGCTCACTCCTTCCTCCGCTACCTGCTCCTTCGGTTCGGCGGCTTCGAACGGGCGAAGGACCTGATCGATTCCGATGCGAACGGCGTCACCAGCGTCGAACGCTACCTCCGCACCAACTTCGACACCGGCTTCCTCGATGTCTTCGCCGACTGGACCGTGGCCAATCTGCTCGACCAGGACGGCGATGGCCCCTACAGCCAGCCGGAGATCGACCATTGCATCCGCGACATCGAGAAGCTGCCCGGTTCCGGCAGCGGCGACGGCATCGTCAGCCAGTTCGGCGCCCGCTACCTCGAGATCGACCCCGACGGCCGTGACCTCACCCTCCACTTCGACGGCGACGATGCGGTGCGACCCGTCGCCGTCTCACCGGTGAGCGGTCGGGGCTTCTGGTGGAGCAACCGTGCCGACTCGCTCGACAGCACCCTCACCCGCGAGATCGACCTCAGCGCCGTGCAATCGGCCACGCTCCGCTTCAAGCTCTGGTTCAATATCGAGAGCGACTACGACTACGCCTACGTCTCCGTCTCTCGCGACGGCGGCCGCACCTGGCAGGCACTCCCCGGACGGCATACCACCGACCGCGACCCGCTCCAGGTCGCCTATGGCCCCGGTTACAGCGGCCGCAGCGGCGACGGTGATTCCGCCGAATGGGTGGACGAGGAGATCGACCTCTCCCCCTTCGCCGGCGGGCGCATCCTCCTCCGCTTCGAGTACGTCACTGACGAAGCCACCGTCGCCGACGGCCTCGCCATCGACGACCTCGCCATCCCCGAGATCAACCTCCGCGACGACATGGAGACCGCCGGCGCCTGGCAATCATCCGGCTTCCTCCGCGTCACCGACCCATTGCCCCAGCACTTTATCGTCCAGGTCGTCGAGTCCGGCCAAGACGATGCCACGACCGTCCGCCGGATCACCCTCGACGCCGGCAACGACGCCCAGATCACCATCCCCGCCACCGCCGACAAAGCCACCCTCATCATCTCCGGCGCCACCCTCGGCACCACCGAACCAGCCGCTTATCGCTGGCAGATCCCCCGCTAATCCCCCGCCCACCCGCGCCCACAAGCCCCCAACTTGCTACCGTACCCCTACATGAAGCAGGCGCCTCCCCAACCGGACCACCCCTGCTTCATTACCAATCGCTAAACACCACAACCATCGTCCACCAGGACTCCCCCTTCCCTGCGAGGGAAGGGGGCCGGGGAGTTAGGTATGTCACAGTCCTCATCGATCGCCCGCGTCCACGCCCGCGAGATCCTCGACTCCCGCGGCGGCCCCACCGTCGAGGTCGACGTCACCCTCTCCGATGGCGTTACCGGCCGCGCCGCCGTCCCCTCCGGCGCCAGCACCGGCGCCTACGAGGCCGTCGAGCTGCGCGATGACGACCCCGCCCGCTTCGGCGGTAAGGGCGTCCTCCGCGCCGTCGAGCACGTCAACGGCGAGATCGCCCGCGCCCTCGAAGGAATGCCGGCCATCGAGCAGTCGCGCATCGACGCCCGCCTGATCGAGCTGGACGGCACGCCGAACAAGGGCCGCCTCGGCGCGAACGCCATCCTCGGCGCCTCGCTCGCCGTCGCCCACGCCGCTGCCGCCGCGCTCGACATCCCCCTCTACCGCTACCTCGGCGGCCCCGGCGCCGTCACGCTGCCCGTGCCGATGTACAACATCCTCAACGGCGGCAAGCACGCCGAGGACTCCACCGACTTCCAGGAGTTCATGGTGATGCCGGTCGGCGCCCGCAGCTTCGCCCACGCCGTCCAGATCGGCGCCGAGATCTACCAGGCGCTCAAGAAGACGCTGCACACCCGCGGCCTCGCGGTCGGCGTCGGCGATGAGGGCGGCTTCGCGCCCAGCCTGCCCAGCAATCAGGCCGCGATCGAGGTCGTCCTCGACGCCGTCGCTGCCGCCGGTTACACTCCCGGCGCCGACGTGATGATCGCGCTCGACCCCGCCTCCACCGAGCTCTACCAGGACGGCCGCTACCACCTGGCCAAAGAAGGCCGCACCCTCAGCAGCGAGGAGATGGCCGGCCTCTGGCAGGACTGGTGCGAGCGTTACCCGATCATCAGCATCGAGGACGGCCTCGCCGAAGATGACTGGACCGGCTGGGCCGACCTCACCCACCGCGTCGGAAAGGAAGTCCAACTCGTCGGCGACGACCTCTTCGTCACCAACACCGAGCGGCTGCGGCGCGGCATCGCCGAAGACGCCGCCAACTCGATCCTGATCAAGCTGAACCAGATCGGCACGCTTACGGAGACGATGCAGGCGGTGGAGACGGCCAAGCGCGCCGGCTGGACCGCCGTGATCAGCCACCGCTCCGGCGAAACCGAGGACACGACGATCGCCGACCTCGCCGTCGCCACCAACGCCGGCCAGATCAAGACCGGCGCCCCCGCCCGCAGCGAGCGCGTCGCCAAGTACAACCGCTTGCTCCGCATCGAAGAGGAGCTCGGCTCCGCCGCACACTACGCCGGCTGGCAGGCGTTCTACAATGTGAAGCGGGAGCCGTTCCAAGGAGAGGCGCGATGAACGCTGAGCGATTACTGGAGGAATCCGAGAAGATGCGTCGGGTACCCGGTATTACCTTCGTCGATGGTCCGTGCGGCCGAAGCGCGCGCATCCTTGGCACTGGTCTCGACGTGTTCGAGATTATCCAGGCCTATCGCGCAGTCGGCGAAGACTTGCGACTCTTGATTGAGTCGTTTCACTGGCTGACGGGCGACCAGATCCTTGCCGCCCTACGATACGACGAGGAATTTCCCGAAGAGATCGACGCAATACTGGATGAAGCAGCGAAGTTCGTGCCGGAGGAGTTGCGCAACCAGTACGTATTTCAACGTGTCCGACATGACTGATGCGGTACTATCTGGACGAAGACCTGTCCCATCGCATCGCTGTCATCGGTCGCCGTCTCGGACTTGATATCGTCAGTTCGCACGAGTGCGGGCAGAACGGCAATACGGACGCGCAGCAACTTCTCTTCGCCGCGCAAGAAGGTCGCTGCTTCGTCTCGCAGGACGTCAAGGACATCCCCAGACAATCGAAGCGATTCGAGGAGGATGGTCTACCGCATCCCGGCGTCGTCATGGTCCCGCTCTCATTGGATGGTCGGCGGTTCGCTGCGGTCGCGAGGGCGCTCGCCCGATTTGATGAGCAATACCCTGACGGCATTCCGCCATACTCGGTATTCTGGTTAGACGCTGCCGGTTGACCGATTCCATACGTTATGACGTGAACGAGGACTGTGTGACCATCGAACCAACGCAGCGCGTCTCCCCGGTGATCGCACCAGAACGGTGGGTCAGGCCGGGCAAGCCCGGCGACGATATGCCGCCGTCGATCCAGGACGCCTATCGCCAGACCGGATTCCAGCTCGGCGCAGACCTCCGCCTGCTCGAAGAGGGGATGAACCTCCAGCTGAGACTGGTACACGACTCGCACCCCTCGAAGTTCCGCACACATCCGCTCGCCGCCGGATTGATGCTCTGGTCCCGTGCTTTCCTGGCGATGTCCGATGCCTTCACCGCCGCCGTCTATGGCTCGTACGGCAGCGTCGCCCCGCTCGTCCGGATGGCCTGCGAGTGCATCGCCGCCGCACACCAGGCGCACACCGAGGAGCAGGCCGCCTTCCAGGAGTGGCTCGCCGGTGCGATGAAGCCGGATGAGCAGCACAGGGCAACCGACATCACCATCGGTCAGTTCATGGCCGGTTCCACCATCGTCGGCGAAGAAGACCTCGGCGCCGTCTATCGCGCCGCCAGCGAGTTGGCCCGGCCCCACTTCGGCGTCAGCGCCGCGCTCGTCGCCGCCGAGTCGAATCAACAGAAGCTCGCCGTCACCTTCGCCGACCAGACCTTTCACTTCGGTTGGGCACAGCTCACCCTCGGCTGGCTGCTGCGCCTCGGCGCGGTCCAGCTTCGCCTCGCCCAGACGCCGGGCGCGCCGTACAATGTCACGACCGACCTCGCCGGCGCCGTTGCGCACTGGAGCGGTCGCGTCGATCTCTTGCTGAATCAGTCCGACCGCTGCCGGATCGAGGAGATCAGCGACGGCCTCAACCGGCGCTGGTTGATCCACAACTTTCGCCGCCAGGCCGGCGGCGCTCCCCGACGGCTGATGCTCTAATGACCCGATTGCGCCTCGGTGACACCAATTCCCGCCGCTCCACAGCGCGCTCCGCCAGTCGTGAGCCGGGCGCCCTTGCATCGTCGTCTGTCCGCCCTGGAGCGCACGCACCCCGGTTCGGCGTGTTGCCGCGTGGGATCGTCCGCCTCTTCCGGCTTCTCGTCATCGGCATCGCCGTGGCGTTCGTCGGTGTGGCCGCTCTGCGCCTCTATACGGTCCATCGTTACGAGAAGGCGATCCTCGCCCCCGAGCAGGTCGACAGGGGACGCATCGCGATCGTCTTCGGCGCCGGCATCCTCCCGGACGGTCAGCCGACCGCCGTGCTCTACGATCGCGTCGCGACAGCGGCGGAGCTGTACCGGCTCGGCAAGGTCGAGCAAATCATCCTCAGCGGCGACGGCCAGGATATCTATCACAACGAACCGGACGTGATGCGAAAGACCGCCGTCGGCTTCGGCGTGCCGGAGACGGCGCTGACGCTCGACAACGACGGCGTGCGCACCTTGGAGTCCTGCCGCCGCGCCAGGGACGACTTCGGCGTCGAGCAGGCGGTCCTCATTACCCAGCGTTTCCATCTGCCCCGCGCGCTGATGCTCTGCGAGAGCCTGGGAATGGACGCGGTCGGCGTCGCCAGCGATCGCCGTGACTACTCCTGGCGCTGGCGCCTCAGCTGGCACGCGCGCGAAACCGCCGCCACGACGGTCGCCTGGTGGGAAGTCAACGTCGGCGGCGTCGAGTAGCACGGGCCAGGAGCGCGTGTCCGCGGACTACAGGTCGAATGAGGGACGCATGTACGTCTCGCGGAACACCTCGAAGTCCTCGTCCATCTTTTCCTGCATCGCCTCAAGAATGCGCTGCTGCCAGGGCGCGGCAAGGTTCGCCACCAGCGGCTGGCCGGCGCGCGCGCGGGCGACCAAACCCTCGACATACAGCCGCACGAGCAACGCGATCTGGTTGCGTTGCTCGTGCGTCACGCTGACATCGCTCAACAACGCCTCGACTTCTGCCAGCGGACCAACGCGCGTCGGCGGCAGCCCGCCCGCCGGCGCGTACCCCGCCGCGACCATCAGTCGCGCCGCCCGCTCCTCGTCCAGCTCGATCGCCGCCGCGATCCGCTCTACCGTCGGCCGCTCCGGCATTCGCCGCCCACCTTCCAGCAGGCTCAGATACGCGGGTGTCAGCCCGCACCGCTTCGCCAGCCCCCGCTGCGACAGCCCATGATCCAGCCGAGCGCGCTGCAACGCCTCCGCAAACGTGTTCACCGCCGGTTGCTGTGTCAACTGCATGTTAACAGGTTGACACAAAGTTGACGGCCCATCAAGCTGTGGGAGAGAGCCGTGAGCACTTAGCCGTTAGCCATTAGCACCGTGTCGGCAGACCATCGGCTAACCGCTAGTGGCTAACGGCTAACAGCTACACAGGAGGCACAACGGCGTGGCGAAGACGAAGATCGGCATCAACGGGTTCGGCCGCATCGGCCGGCAGGTCTTCAAGGCGATCTACGAGCGACACCCCGACACCCTCGAAGTCGTTGCCGTCAACGACCTCACCGACAACGAGACCAATGCCCACCTGCTCAAGTACGACAGCACCTACGGTATCTTCGACGCCGAGATCGAACCGATCGACGGCGGCATCCGCGTCAACGATCATACCCTCACCGTGCTCGCCGAACGCGACCCCGCCAAGATCCCCTGGCAGGACTACGGCGTCGAGATCGTCGTGGAGTCCACCGGCCGCTTCACCGATGCCGACCAGGCGGCGGCACACAAGCAGGGCGGCGCCAAAAAGGTGGTTATCTCCGCGCCGGCCAAAGGCGAGGACATCACGATCGTCCTCGGCGTCAACGACGACAGTTATGACCCCGCCAAGCACACGGTCATCTCCAACGCATCCTGTACGACCAACTGCATCGCCCCCGTCGTCAAAGTCCTGCACGATTCCTTCGGCGTCCAAAGCGGCTTCATGACCACGGTTCATTCCTACACAAACGACCAGGTGATCCTCGACACCGTCCATAAGGATCTGCGCCGCGCCCGTTCGGCGGCGATGAACATCATCCCCACCACCACCGGCGCCGCCCGTGCCGTCTCGCTCGTGATGCCCGAGCTAAAAGGGCGGATCGACGGCCTCGCCTTCCGCATCCCTACACCGACCGTTTCCGTCTGCGACTTCAGCGCCGTGCTCGACAAGAGCACATCGGTTGAGGGCGTGAATGAGGCATTCGAAGAAGCCGCCTCCGAGCAGATGCGCGGCATCCTCGGCGTCGAACATCAGGAACTGGTTTCCATGGACTTCAAAGGCGACCCCCGCAGCTCGATCGTCGACGCGCCGAGCACGATGGTGCTCAATGGTTCCAACGTCAAAGTGATCTCGTGGTACGACAACGAGTGGGGCTATTCGTGCCGGGTCGCCGACCTCTGTAAGTTCATCGTCGATAAGGGCCTGTAGTCAGAAACGGACACTCCCCGCCCCCGCCCCAGGGCGTTGGAGTGGGGAGTTCTCAGTGACCGATACCAGCTAACGCCTCCCCTCTCCCACGCCAGTGGGGGAGGGGTCGGGGGAGGGGGCCGTACCCGTCGCCGCCTCCTCTGCTTGCGCTTCACGTCCTGCCGTCACCAGCCGCCCCAGAGACGCACCTGATCGCCAGATGAACCACAACCCCAACATCGCGGGTGGGACGAAGCTGACGACGTTTGTCACCAGCGCGAAGCTCAACGCCGCGTTCGGGTCGACGCTGTAGCCGATCCGCAACGCCTCGACGGCGGCAAACTGAAACACGCCGACGTGTCCCGGTGTCGAGGGGATGATGAACGACAGCTGGATCAGCGCCAGCACGAACAGCGGGGCGGTGAGCGGCAGATCCAGGTGAAACGTCAGCAGCATACATTCCATCGCTGCCGCGACCAACAGCCAGATCACGATTGAGAGCAGGATGAGGCGAACGCTCACGCCGACATTGCTGAGCACCCTGAAGCCGTCCAGGATCGAGTCCAACATGTGGTGCAACCGTGTCGACCACTTGTCCGGCAGGCGCGCCGTAAAGATCCGGGCGATCCGGTGCGTTCGTGAGGGGTTGGCGCCGGCGACGATCATCACCACCAGCGCGGCAACCGCAAGGCCGGTCGCCACGATCAGCGGCGTCACCGACTCGTCCGGCAGCGACACAAACGGGATCAGCAATCCGAGGATCAGGATCGTCGTCAGCAGGTCGAGCACGCGCTCGACTACCACGGTTGAAAGCGCGTGTGCTGTCCGCACGTTCTCCAGGCGGCTGATCATGACCGCACGCACGACCTCACCCAGCCGCGCCGGCAGTACGGTGTTGACGAAGTACCCGGCGTTCAGCGAACCAAAGACGTTCATCAGCCGCAGGTTCGTGTTGGGGTAGAACAACAGCCGCCAGCGGACGGCACGAACCACCAGCGATGCGACGATCAGCGCCACGGCAGGAACGATCCAGCCGTAGGCGGCGGATCGCAGCGCCTCACCGACATCGCTGAACTCGACATTACGGAAGGCGAGGAAGAGGGCGACCGCGCTCAGCGCGAAGCCCACGAGCATCCGGAGATAGCGCATGAAACCGCCGTATTAGGGGTTACCCGATCGCCGCACCGACAGCACGTCGGGGAGCACGGGCATCATGCCCGCCATGGGGTGCAAGATTCATGCGGGCACGATGCCCGCGCTCCCGGGATGTTGCATGGTTCAACGTTCTGTGCCGCGATCACCAGGGGAAGTGTATCACCGCTGGTCCAGTCAACGGACGCTTAACCTACGGTGGTTGCCCGATACGTGCCGGCATACTGCTCAGTCGTCAGCGTCTCGCGCAGGACATCCGGCAGATTCGTACAGATCCCGGCTACACCCGCTGCTGCAACCCGTGCCTGATCGGACGGCTGATCCACCGTCCAGGTGTAGACGGTGAGGCCCCGCAGCCGTGCGGCGTGGACCAGCGCCGGCTCGACCGCCGAATATTGAACCGAAATCGCCTGCGCACCCCGTTGCACGGTCCCTTCGATCAGTGATGCGGCGTCTCCGGTTCGCCCGCCCCAGAGCTGGGCGGCGGGCGCCTCCGGCAGCACCGCCCGCGCCGTCGCGACCGCATCACGATGAAAGCTCCATATCATCGCGCGATCGGCCGCTCGATGCCGCCGGACGACCTCCGCGATGTGCTCCACGATGCCTGGTTGCTTGACTTCGATCACGAGCAGGCAGGCGTTCCGGGTGAGATCCAGCACCTCCGCCAGCATCGGCACCCGCTCGCCGGCGAAGCGGCCGTCGAACGAACGTGCGCCCGCGTCCAAACGCCGGAGTTGGTCGAGCGTCAGATCCCGGACGGCGCCGGTACCATCGGTTGTGCGATCGACCCGCTCATCGTGGATCAGCACCGGCACGCCGTCCCGGCTCGCGTGAACATCGATCTCGATCGCATCCACCCCCAGCGTCACCGCCGCGTGGATACCGGCCATCGTGTTCTCGGGCGCGTGCCCCTTACAAGCAGCATGCGAAATCGTGAGGGGTGCGATCATCATCATCTCCTAGGACTGATCAATGCCTCGGTTCATTCTAGGCGACGCCGTTCGCCCGTAACCCACCATGAAGTTATCCACACGGGCCATGACACAGCACGGGCGAGGTTGACAGCGATTGAATTGCGAAAGCTTCACGGAATGTCGCGCCGTTGCCGTTGACGGACCGCGATACGATGTCGGTGGCGGGGTGGCGTTGCGGAGATGCCACCATGGAACGACCCTTCCGAACTCGACCGTCCGGCGCCTCCTCAGCATTGCTCGCCGGCGGCATCGGTGTGTTCGCGCTGCTCGCCTACTCGTTGACGCTGCAGGCGCCGTATGACGCGGGCGCCGACACGCTTCAGCGAACGCTTGGGTGGGCGCGCGCCGGACTGCTCACGGCGGGCGCCGCCACCTTTCTGATCGGGCTTGCCGTCTCCCTTCGTTCCGATGACGCGCCGCTCGCTCGCTGGGCGTCGTTTGGCAGGAGCGGCGTGCGAACGCTGGACAGCGCCGCGTTTACCGTGGTCGCGCTCGGCGATACACCGGATGATGCACGGGCGATCGCCGATGCCGGCAGTGCCGAAGAGGCTATCGCCCTCCTCTGGCAGTGGTCTGATCGGTATCCCGACGAGCATGTCGTCGTCTTCGATGCTGATGCCGAACCGATGGCATTCAAGCGTCCGGTCTACCCGTCATCGGCGATGCGACAGGGTGCAGCATGACAACGGAACAGTGGTGCTCTCGCTGCCAGAGCCGGCAGGCGATGGAATGGCAGGCTGACGACCGATTCGGCCACTCCGCCGAGAGCGCTTGCTGTCCGCGCTGTGGTGGCATCTGGGGCGTGCGCAGCCGGCGTGTGCCATATCACGAACCTGCACCCTCGACTTCCAACGACGATGCCGGCAGCGTCAGCCCGGTGACGCGTGATGCCCACACCGCACCGATCGAGGGTGAGAAGCGGCCCGCGGGCGGCCGGTAATGGTGTCCCGGGACGGATTCGAACCGTCGACCTGCCGCTTAGGAGGCGGCTGCTCTATCCTGCTGAGCTACCGAGACAAATTTGCCCAGATTCCCGATCGTTCGCACAATCGGCGGCCTCGAATCATTGAGCGCCTATCGACCAGTGTACTGCGCTCGCCATCTGCCGAACATGCGAAGACCCCAGCAGCAGCCGGGGCCTCGTGGCCGGACGATGGTGTCGGTGGAGATAGGGGGATTCGAACCCCCGACCTCTGCGATGCGAACGCAGCGCTCTCCCAGTTGAGCTATATCCCCGCGGCCGTCAGGCCACATTCAGGATATCGTACGGCTCGAAGGCCGGTCAATTCTTCCGGCCTGATCGCCATCGGCGCGGCGGCACGCGCGGCTGCCGCTCCCGCGCCTCCGGCATCAGCCCGTCCAACATCTCTACCGTGATCGTTGCCGCGCCCAGGTCAACCGACCCGACGACCTCCTCGATGAACGGCAGGAGCACCTCGCCCTCAGGCGCATCCACAACCAGCACCGCGTTGCCGCCGGTCGAGAGCACCTCGCGCACCGTTCCCAGCTCATCGCCGCCGCTGGTCACGGCGCGCAGTCCGACGAGTTGATGATGATAAAACTCGTCGGACTGTAGCGGCGGCAGCGCCGACTCCGGTATCTCGATCAGCAGGCCCCGATATCGCTCGGCGTCGGTGGGGTCGGAGATTCCCGCGAACTTCACGTAGAGCGCGCCGGTCTGCGCGCGGCTCCGCTCGACCGTCCGTTCGCGCTCCGCCAGCCAGAGGCGTGCCCCCGGATCGAACCGTTCCGGAAAGTCGGTCAGCGATTCGACCTTGAGATCGCCGCGCAACCCCCACGGCCGGAGTACCCGGCCCACGGCGATGAAACCCTCACGTGGTTCTTGATTCGATGCTGGCATCGTCGATGCGAGCCTCTGCGGCCACTCAGCGCCAACCAGAGCGCCGCCCGCCGGAGCGGCGGGGAGCCGGCTCACCAATGTCGAGGCTGACGCGGACCCCATCGCGGGTCGCCGATGCGTTGAGCAGGCTGCGCATCGCGTGGGCAATCCGCCCACCCTTGCCAATCACCTTGCCCATATCGGAATCGTCGACCGAGAGTCGCAGCACCACGCGATCCCGCCAGCGCTCCTCCTCAACCGACACCGCGTCAGGATGATCGACCAACCCTCGCCCGACGTACTCGACGAACTCTTTCATATCCGCGCCTCAACGACTGTGTGAACATGCGACCGCGGTCACCCTGTCATTCTGAGCGACAGCGAAGGATCTCGGTGGTCTGATAATGTCCGAGATCCTCCGCTATCGCTCAGAATGACAGAATGGCCCGATGCTCTGCATGCCCAAACACGCTCACACTCGATCGCAGCGGTCACTCTATCCAAATTGACAAAGATGAACCTCTGCGTCTCCGCGTCTCTGTGGTTCACATGCCGCTACGCCGTCGGCTCCGCCGCACGCGCTTCGGCGGCCGTGATGCCCTGTCGCTTCAGTAGTTTCGCCGCTGTATCCGATGGCTGTGCGCCCTTGCGCAGCCACTCCTTCGTCTTCTCTTCGTCGACCGTGATCGTCGGCGGATCGGTCAGCGGATCGTACAGGCCGAGAATGTCGAGGAATGCGCCGTCCCGCGGAGCGCGCGACTCCGCGACGACAACACGGTACGCGGGGCGCTTCTTCTTCCCCACGCGCCGCAATCGAATCTTGAGCATGCTATCCTCCAAAGCTCGCAAGCATCAGGGCATCAAGCATCCATCCTACCACGGCGTGCCCCGATGCCCTGGTGATGTCTCTGTCGTTACCGCAAGAAGGCGAACGGCCCACCGCGCCCGGCGCGCGGGTTGGCCATCACCTTCATGATCTTCTTGGCTTCGTGGAACTGCTTGAGCAGCTGGTTGATATCCTGCGGTGTCGTGCCGCTCCCCTTCGCGATCCGGCGGCGGCGGCTGCCGTTGATGATCTCCGGATTGCGCCGTTCCTCGGTCGTCATCGAATAGATGATTGCCTCGACCCGCTTGAAGAAGCCCTCGTCGAGATCGCCCTCCACCTGCAACTGCTTCTTGATCCCGCCCAGTCCCGGGATCATGCCGAGCAGACTCTGGATCGACCCCATCTTCTTGACGCTCTGCATCTGCGTCACGAAGTCCTCGAGGTCGAAGCTGCCCGTCCGCATCTTCTTCTTCAGGTCTTCGACCTGGTTCGGATCGAAGGTGGTCTGCGCCTTCTCGATCAGCGTGAGCATGTCGCCCATGCCCAGGATCCGCGACGCCATCCGATCTGGGTAGAACGCCTCCAACCCGTCCGGCCTCTCGCTCATCGCGACGAACTTCACCGGCACGCCGACGACATGCCGGATCGAGAGCGCCGCGCCGCCGCGGGCGTCGCCGTCCATCTTCGTCAGCACCATGCCGGTGATGCCGACCTGCTTGTGGAACTCCTCCGCCGCGCGCACCGCCTCCTGGCCCTGCATCGCGTCCGCGATGAACAGCACCTCCTGCGGCCCGATCTTCGCGCGGATGTCCGCAACTTCATCCATCATCTGCTGGTCGATGTGCAGCCGTCCGGCCGTATCGAGGATCACGACGGTCGCGCCGATCCGCCGCGCCTCCTCCAGCGCATCCTGGCAGATCTTCACCGGCGCGACCGATGTCCCCTCCTCCCACACCGGGATCTGCAACTGCCGGCCGAGCGTCGCCAGCTGCTCAATCGCCGCCGGCCGGTACACGTCCGCCGCCACCAGCAACGGCTTGTCCCCCCGCGAGCGCAGGTGCAGCGCCAGCTTCGCCGCCGTACTCGTCTTACCGGCGCCCTGCAACCCGACGAGCATCACCACCGTCGGCGGCTGCGCCGCCCGATTGAGCGGCGCGGCATCCTTGCCCAATATCTCGATCAGTTCATCGTTGACGATCTGAATGATCTGCTGAACCGGATTCAGCGCCTTGTGCACCTCAGCGCCGAGCGCCTTCTCCTTGACCTCAGCAATGAACTGCTTGACCACCTTGAAGTTGACGTCTGCCTCGAGCAGCGCCAGCCGGACCTCGCGCATCGCCTCGTCGAGATCCTTCTCCGTAATCGTCCCGTGTTGATTGAGCCGCCCGAAGACGGCTCCAAGTTTCTCAGTCAGAGATTCAAACATCGCACCTCTCAGCGTACCAGATCCCACCCCGGCCGCGCGAACTCACCGGCTGTTCTTGAACCACAGAGGCGCAGAGACGCAGAGGTTTAACTTGTCATTCTGAGCGCAGCGAAGAATCTCACGGTGAGTCTGTCACACAGCGAGATGCTTCGTCGCAGCGCTCCTCAACATGACAACGAAACCTCTGCGTCTCTGTGGTTCAAATCCTCAAGTCAACGGAGCGTCCGCAGTCAGGGATTCCAGCCGGCGTTTGATGCTTTGCATGAAGGGGCCGACGTGGCTGCCGTCGATGATCCGGTGGTCGAAGCTGATGCAGAGGTTCATCATCGAGCGGACGGCGATGCTGTCGTCGAGCACGACGGGGCGCTTGATGATCGCCTCCGTGCTCAGGATCGCCGCCTGCGGTGGGTTGATGATCGGTTGCGACACGAGCGAGCCGAAGACACCGGTGTTGTCGATCGTGAACGTGCCGCCGGTCACGTCTTCGATCTTCAGTTTCTTCGCGCGGGCGTGCGTCGCCAGGTCGTTGATCGCGTGCGCCAGTCCGGTCAGGCTCAGCCGGTCGGCGTTGTGGATCACCGGCACGATCAGTCCATCCTCGACGCCAACGGCGACGCCCAGGTTGATCCGCTTCTTCAGCACGACTTGGTCGTTCCGCCACTCGCTGTTCAACATCGGATGCTCGCGGAGCGCTACCGTCACGGTCTGCACGATGAACGGCAGATAGGTGAGATCGACGCCCTCCCGCGCCCGGAACGCGTCACGCTGCTGTCCGCGTAGCCGCACCAATCCCGTGACATCGACCTCCACGGCCATCCACGCCGTTGGCACTGTCTGCGCCGTCTTCAGCATGTTCCGTGCGATCGTCAGCCGCGTCGGACTGGGCCGAATGATCTCCTCGTCCTCGCCTGCAGGCGGCACTTCGGTCGCAGAACGAGCCGCCTCCGGCTGCGTCGCGACTGCTCGCGGCGGCGCCTCGGTAAAGCTCTCTGCCAGTTCGCGTTCCTCGGTGATTCCCGCGTCAGCGGCGCCGCTCGGCGTCGTCGCGATCGCCGGCGCCGGCGGCGCTGTCGTTGCCGCCATGGCCGCCTGTGGACCCTGCTCGATAAACAGCGCGACATCCTTCCGCGTCACGCGCCCGCCCATGCCGGTGCCCTGAATTTGCGACAGGTCGAGGTTGTGCTCGGCTGCCAGCCGCAGCACCGCCGGCGAATACCGCGTCGCCGTGCCATTGGATTCCGCGCCGTTTCTTCGCGTTGCGGCTGGCTGAGCGGCGACCGTCGCCGGCACCACTGCCTCGCCTGGCGACTCTCCGGCCTGTGATCCGTCCCCCGCCGGCCGAATGGCTGCGACAGACGGCTCCCCAACCGCCGGTTCTGGCGATGGAACAGCGCCGGCAACCTCGACGACAGCCAGGTCGGCGCCCACCGGCACCGTCTCACCCTCAGGCACCAGAATCTGCGTCAACGTTCCCTCGAACGGCGACGGTAGTT
>JBFXAN010000137.1:0-17438 GCA_050184225.1 Dehalococcoidia bacterium
CCGGCGGCTGGTCCGGGACTACGAACGCTTGCACACCACCTTGGCTGGGCTCCATTTCGTCGCCTTCGCCTGCCTGGCACTGGCGCGTGCCGCCCCGCTGTTGTCGGAAGTGCATAACAGCCTCTAGGGCGAGGAGCTTGTGAACGGTACGACGAGTCGTTCGATGTGAGGCAGTCACTGGTAGATTTCCTACCAATGACTGCCTTCACTGCTGGCCATGTACCTCGGGGTCAGCAGCCGGCGTGCGGAATAGCCGGTTCCCGACGTTTCTGATTTCGTTAGAGCCAGCGCTGGACTGCTTGGACTGTATCGTGTGGGTGGGTATTGAAGTAGAGCTTCGCCGATGTGGCGCGATTCGCATGATAGAATGAGCCTCAAGGGAAGCAGTTGTGGGGACACAGCACACCGCCTACCAGGAACACATTATCACCGACCCCGGCATCCTCGCCGGGAAGCCGGTGGTGCGTGGCACGCGCATCCCCGTCGAATTAGTGCTCGATCACCTTGCTCAGAATCTGGACCTTGCCGATCTCTTTGCCGCCTACCCACGTCTAACAATTGACGATGTCAAGGCGTGTCTTGCCTATGCCCAGGCGCTCGTTGAGGGTCAGGATGTGACGCCTGCGCCGCCACGCCGGCCAAGAGGTCGTGCTGCCTCTTCCGTATGAGATTCCTGCTCGACGAGAACGCCGACAATCGCCTTACCGCATTTCTCACCGACCAGGGACACGATGTCGCCACCGTCGTCGAGGACTACCCGCAGCGCACGCTTGACCGCGACCTCCTTGCTCTCGCACAACTCGAAGGACGCATCGTCATCACAAACGATCTCGACTTCGGTGAGTTCGTCGTCCGCGAACAGTTGCCCCATGCTGGGATTATCTTGTTTCGCCTGCGCTCTACCTCGCTGTCCGTTAAGCGTGACCGGCTTGGAGTCGTGCTACGTGACTACGCTGATAGTCTCGACCGCTTCCTCGTTGTGACTGAGTCCACCATCCGAGTCCGGCGATCCTGAGCCACAGATCCCACGGTGCGATCCGATATGTTGACGGGCGCGGTGTGGCTGAGTATGATACTTACTAATAGTAAGTAAGGAGTGTGCCATGCCGGCCGCGACTGTTGACAATCTTCTTCTTTTGCCTCGAATTCCGCGGCCGGACCCGGCGGTGGCCGTCGAGCGGCCGGTGGTGCGGGTGGTGACGGCGCCGACGACGATCGAGGGGGCGGGCTTCCAGGTGCGCCGGCCGTTCCCCGGCATCGATATGCGGCTGGCCGATCCCTTCTTGCTGCTTGATCATCTCGGTGCGGTCGAGTATGCGCCGGGGGAGGCGAAGGGGGCGCCGTGGCATCCGCATCGCGGCTTCGAGACGGTGACGTACATCATCGATGGGGCGTTGCAGCACCATGATTCGACGGGTGGTGGCGGCGTGATCACGGATGGGGCGACGCAGTGGATGACGGCGGGCGCCGGCATCCTGCACGACGAGCTGCCGACGGACGAGCTGGTGGCGAAGGGTGGGCTGTTCCATGGGGTACAGCTCTGGGTGAACCTACCCCGCGACCTGAAGATGTCGCCGCCCCGCTATCAGGACATCACGGCGCAGCGGCTCTCGTTGCTCACCTCGGACGACGGCGGCGCACTCGTGCGCGTGATCGCCGGCGACCTCGCCGGGTACGAGGGGCCGGGCGCGACCTGGACGCCGATCACGTACGCGCACGCCAGCATCTCCGCCGGCGCGCGGCTGTCGCTTCCCTGGCGGCCGGACTTCAACGCGCTGGTCTATGTGCTGTCGGGCACGGGTTCCGCCGGACCGGACGGTGTGGCGATCCGGGAGGGGCAGCTGGCCGTGTTCGGCCCCGGCGATGCGGTGACGCTGACGGCGGCGGCGCAGCAGGACAGCCGCTCGCCGAACCTCGAGGCGCTCGTGCTCGGCGGCCGGCCGATCGGCGAGCCGATCGTCTTCCACGGTCCCTTCGTGATGACCACCCGCGATGAGATCTATCAGGCGATCCAGGACTACCACGCCGGACGGATGGGGACGATCCCCGCCACCCGGCTGGATGGATGAGGGCGCTCTCGATCGACGTGAATGACGCGCCGGCCGCCAGTGGTCTAATATCCGCGTGGTGACCAGATCTGATTTGGTCCAGTGCGTGCGCCCGGTATGATGATCAAGTCCGCTCCCCGCCGCGAACATCGACATCACCATGAGCGGTTTGACCGGGCGCTTGCACCTGACGATGACGGCGCGGCTGCTGATCGCATTCGCCGTGCTGTTGCTTCCCCTTGTGCTGTTCTCTGCCTGGTCTTATCAGCGGTCCCTGGACGACCGCCGCCAGCTGGCCGTTGACGATGCAACCGGCACGGCCGAGACCTCGGCGGCGATTGTCTCCGGTGTGTTGAGCGGCCTCGACAGCACGCTGCAGGCGATGAGCCTCACGCTGGGGCAGCTGGACGGGCCGCTCGATCAGGCGAACGCGGGACCGTTTCTGACGACGGTCTTCACCAACACCCCGATCGTGCGGGCGCTCTTCCTCATCGCCCCGGATGGCCGGGTGGTTGCGGCTCAGCGGGGCGAGGGTCTTGGCATCGATCTGAGTGACCGTCCCTACACGCAGGCGTTGCTCGGCGGAGAGGAGTCGGTGCTGAGCGACCTCGCCCAAGGCAGCCAGTCCGGATCGCCGATCGTGACGATGGCGCACACGGTGCGTGGTCCGGATGGCGCCCTGCGGGGGTTGCTCGCCGCGGCATTCTATCCGGACCGGCTGGCCGAGTTTCTGCCGCGGACGCTGCCGGCGGACGCGAACCTGACCGTGCTGGATCGCAGCGGCCGGGTCGTCTACAGCAGCGCGTCCCGGGACATCGCTTGGGAGGCACGGGATCAGCATGATGCGCCCGGCGTGCTGCCGGCGCTCGCCGGACAGATGGTGACGGCGCAGGGAGTCACGTCGCCGGAGGATGGCGGCTCACAGCTGGTGGTGGTGGCGCCGGTGGCAGCCTATGGCTGGGCCGTGTCGTATGCACGGGCGACATCGGCGATCGAGGGGCCGCTGCAATCACTGTATCAGCGCCAACTGCTCGCGCTCGGCGCGGTGAGCCTCGGGGCGTTGCTGGTGGCGCTGGTCATCAGTCACTCGCTGACGCGCTCGTTGCGGCGGTTGACCGGCGATGCGCGATCCTTGGGTCACGGCGACCGCACCCGGCCGGCGCCGCTGAACGGGCCATGGGAGGTGCAGACCCTCGCGGGGACGTTCAACCAGATGGCGTCCGAGATCGACGCGCGCTTCGCCGAGCGCGAGGAATTGCTGGCACGGGAACAAGCGGCCCGCGCCGATGCCGAACACCTCGCCGGGCGGATCGCGCGGCTACAGGATGTGACCGCGTCGCTCTCCGAAGCCCTGACGCCGGAGGCGGTGATGGAGGTGATCGCCGAACAGGGTGTGGCGGCGCTCGGTGCCTATGCCGGTGGTGTCGGTTTGCTCTCGCCAGACGGCGATGAGTTGATCGTGGTGCGTTCGGTCGGCTATCCGCCCGAAGCCCGCGATCGGTGGCAGCGATATCCGATCACGGCCGATAACCCGCCGGCCGAGGCAGCGCGCACCGGTCTGCCCGTCTGGGTCGAGTCGGCGGCGGGGGAGGCAACGCGCTTTCCGCGCCATGCGGCGGCGGCCGTTGACGGTACCGGCAGCCGAGCGATCGCGGCGATTCCGCTCGCCGATGCGGAGGCGGTGATCGGCGCGCTCGCCTTTAGCTTCCGCGAGGAGCGGCGATTCAACGCCGATGACCGGGCGTTCATGATCGCGCTGGCGCGCCAGTGCTCGCAGGCGTTGAGCCGTGCCCGGCTGTATGAAGCAGAGCGGGCGGCGCGGGCGGAAGCGGAGACGGCCAACCGGGCCAAGGATGAGTTTCTCTCCACGCTCTCGCATGAGCTCCGCACACCGCTGACGCCGATTCTGGGATGGGTGGGCATGTTGCGTCGGCGGTCGCTCGATGAAGCAGCGCGGGACCGCGCCCTCGAGGCGATCGAACGGAGCGCCCGGATGCAATCGCAACTGATCGGCGATCTGCTCGATGTCTCGCGCATCGTCACCGGCAAGATGTTTCTCGACGTGCGTCCGGTTGACCTCAATGATGCGGTCGCGGCGGCGATCGGCGTGATCGAGCCGGCAGCCGAGGCGAAGTCGATCACGATCGATGCGCGCTTCGATCCGGCGATTGACGCGGTGTCGGGCGATCCGGATCGGCTGCAACAGGTGTTTTGGAACCTGCTGTCGAACGCCGTGAAGTTTACACCGGAGGGCGGCCGCATCGACGTGACCGTCGATCAAACAAGCAACGAAGCGACGGTCACGGTCGTGGACACGGGCGAGGGGATTGCGCCGGCGTTCCTGCCGTATATCTTCGATCGATTCCGGCAGGCAGACGCGAGCAGCACGCGCCGGTTCGGCGGGCTTGGTCTGGGACTGGCGATCGTGCGAAACCTGGTCGAGCTCCACGGTGGGACGGTATCGGCGACGAGCGCGGGTGAGGGGCACGGCACGACGTTTGTCGTCCGGCTGCCGCTGGCGACGCCGAAGCCACCGCGGCCGGTCATCCCGAGCGACGGCCGTCCCGCCACGGTCGATGGTTCGCGGGGATGACCGATCGCCAGGACGGCACCGCGCCGCCATCACGATCACCATGGCCTCCGGGCCGCGCCGTGAACGCCGTGCTCGTGACGCTGGCGCTCGACGATCAGGCGCAGAAGCGACGGACGAGGTGGAGCAGTTCTTCGAACTCGAATGGCTTGGCGAGGTGTCCGTCGGCACCGTGCGCGGCCGCCTCGATCTGCGCGCGGAGGCCGGCGGTCATAAAGATCACGGGGATCTGCAACGGCATGTCGCGGAGTCGTGCCAGCGTCTCTTGGCCGCTCATCAGCGGCATCTGCAGGTCGAGCAGGACGAGCGCGGGCGCTCGTTCGAGCACGCGTGTGAGCGCCTCCGGTCCGCTGGTCGCGGTGACGACGGCATAGCCGGCATCTTCGAGCATGAACTGAATTGTGTCTCGGATTCCGGGGTCGTCGTCGACCACCAGCACGCACAGGGACGAGGACATCGCCGCCGCCTCATGGTTTTCTCCCTGTATGCCACCATCGGTTGACGATCGCTATAGGCCGTTCGGAGTACTCACCTGCTCAATATCGCGACCCATCGAAAACCGAGCGGTGGGTTGACGGCGACCAGGAGCACATGATGCGCCGGCAGAGCCGAGCGGAGGATGTCGATGTACTCCCGCAGGTTCATCCGCGATCGACGTGGCCACGTGAAGATTAGTGCGATATTCGTGCGGACCCGTGTGGTGTGAGGGTGAGGATGGCTGCTTCCGCTGATCGCGACCCCGCCGAGCGGGTGGGAAGCGCCAAACCCGATGTCGCCGAAGATCCGGTCTTTCAGCGCCGTTCGTGGGTGGCCGAGCGGGCCGGGTGGGTGGTCATGCTGGGGGTGCTTGCGGCAGGACTGCTCGGGTTGTTCGGCTCGACCGGTCCGTTGAACCGGACGACGGCCAGCGATGCGGATGGCCCGTTGCGCGTGGAATACGCTCCGCTGGTCCGGCACGGGGCGCCGACGGCGCTCCAGGTGGCTGTGATGCCACCCTCCGCCGCCGAGGTGCGCATCGTCGTCAGCCGCGATTATCTTGCCTCGGTCCGGCTCGTCGATGTGCTGCCTGAGCCGGAGCGGGTAGATCTGGCGGCGGATGCCTATGTCTTCGTGTTCTCGGTCGCCGAAGGTGGGGCGCCGCTCACGATCACCTTCGAGGTCGAATCGCAACAGTACTGGATGCTCCGCGGGACGATCGGCCTGGCGGACGGAGATCCGCTGTCGATCACCCAGTTTGTCTATCCGTAGGATCCGAGCCGAGTCGCCGGTTGGAGGTGCTTGATGGATTCGATCGTGCGCGCGATCGCCGTGTACCTGTTTCTCATGGTCGTATTTCGCATCGCCGGGCGAAGGACGCTCGGCGATCTAACAGCCTTCGACCTTGTCCTGGTGCTGATCGTCAGCGAGGCGATTCAACAGGCGTTGCTCGACAACGACAACTCGATGACCAACGGCTTCCTGGTCGTGCTCACCCTGGTCGGCCTGAACGTGCTGCTCTCGCTGATCAAACAGCGATCGCACACGGTGGAGAAATTGCTCGACGGTGTGCCGACGATCCTGGTTGACGAGGGGCAGCCACTCACCGACCGGATGAACCGGGCGCGGGTCGATATCGAGGATGTGATGCAGGCCGCGCGGCAGCTTCAGGGATTAGAGCGTCTGGACCAGATCCGCTACGCCGTGTTGGAACGGACCGGCGGGATCACCATCATCCCCAAACAGCCGGCATAGCCCGGGACCATTCGCGTGCCCTGACATGTCATCCTGAGCGCCAGCGAAGGATCTCGGCGGTGAGCCTGCGTCCGAGATCCTTCGCTGGCGCTCAGGATGACAGGAAGACTCCAATTGTCTGCCCTGGCTCAGGATCGCGTGGCCTCCTCATCGCCATCGGCCGGCGTGGCGAGCAGCCGCTCGACGGTGGCGAGCAGCTCGTCGACATCAAACGGCTTGAGGATCGCGGCGGCAACGCCGGCCTGGTGGGCGCGGCGACTGGCGGAATGGTCTCCGGTGAAGAGCACCACCGGCGGCGCGTCTCCGCCGGCACGCAGCCGTTCGAGCACCTGCCAGCCATCGAGCTTGGGAATCGTCAAGTCCAGCAAGACGAGGGCGGGGCGGGCATCACGGACCGCCGTGACCGCACTCTCACCGTCGGCGACGGTGCGCACCGTATGGCCGGCGCTGGTCAAGAGCGCCTCCATCAGCCGGGCGAGGGCGGTGTCGTCCTCGACGACGAGGATCGGTGGGGCGGCCGTTGGTCGCGGGGCGCGGCCCGACGCCGGTTCCGCGGGGTTGGGAGTGCCCGCCATGCGCGATCTCCAGATGCGGGGTGGGGAGAGGCGACTACCAGTATAGCAGATGTGAGTGACGGTGGTGTGTTGACGAACATAGAACACACGTTCTAGTCTGCGGTCATCTCACCAGAAGGGAGGATGTGATGGACGAGCTTACAGAGCTCCAGGCGGAACTGGTGGGTGCCCGAGCAGACGTGGAACGACTGACGGAGGACGTGGCGGACCGCGAAGCCCGGGTGCAGACGATGGTTGCAGAGATGGAGTCGCTGCGTCGTGGCGTGGAGGTCGCGCGCGCCGAGGCGATCCAGGTCCGCGAATCGGCGCAGGAGGAGTCACGCCGGCTGACGGAGCGATACCGCACCGTCCTGCTCCAGGCGTTGCCCGATGTGCCAGCGGACTTGATCCGTGGCGAGAGTCTAGATGACCTCGATCGCGCGGCGGCGCTGGCGCGGGAGATGACCTCCTGGGCGCGTGACCAGCTGCAGACGGCGGCGGCGGCGCGGATTCCCGCCGGCAGCCCCACGCGTGGAGCTCCCGACTTCGGATCGCTGTCGCCGGCCGAAAAAATCCGGATGGGCATCAGCGAGCGGACGTGAGGCGCGGCAATCGGGAGTCGGCAATCGGCAATGGGCAATCGTGAGTGCGGAATCCCATTGCCGACTGCCCACTGCCGATTGCCGGGAGCGACTGAAAGGAGCGACCAATGGCCCTGACACTGACTGAGGCAGCGAAGCTTTCGAATGACGTCATGCTGAAGGGTGTGATCGAGACGATCGTCAAAGATTCGCCGATCCTGCAGCAATTGCCGTTTATCGACCTGGTGGGCAACGCGCTCACCTACAACCGGGAGAACACATCCGCCGGCGCAACCTGGTATGCCGTCGGCGATACGTGGACGGAGGGAACGCCGACCTTCACGCAGGTGACGGCGACGCTCAAAATCCTCGGCGGCGATGCCGACGTCGATCAGTATCTGGCGATGACGCGCTCGAACGTGCAGGATCTCGAAGCGGCGGTGGTCGAGCTCAAGGCGAAGGCCGTGCGCATGGAGTTCGAGGAGGTTTTCATCAACGGTGATGGCACCAGCAACAAGCTCACCGGGATCAAGAGCGCGATCATTCCTGGTCAGACGATTTCGATGGGCACCAATGGGGCGGTTCTGACCCTGACCCGATTGGATGAGCTGATCGACACGGTCAAGCCGGGGCGGCCGAACCTGCTGCTGATGAGCAAGCGCACGCGCCGCGGTCTGACCAGTCTCGTCCGGTCGAGCGGCGCTTTTCTCGAGACGCACCAGACCGAGTTCGGCACCTTTCAGGAGTTCTACGCCGGCATCCCGATCGGCGTCTCCGACTACATCTCCGACGCGGATACGCAGGGCAGTTCCAACAACGCCAGCCGGGTCTATGCGCTCACCTTCGGTGAAGGGGCGGTCGCCGGCCTGCAAGGTCCGGGCGGCCTTCAGGTGGAGCGGGTCGGCAATCTCGAAACCAAGGACGCGGTGCGCTGGCGGATCAAGTGGTACGTCGGCCTCGCCATCTTCAGCGACCTGAGCGCGGGGCAGTTGATCGGCGTGCTCCCGGTCTAGACCGGGAGCACGCGGCAATGGGCAATCGGCAGTGGGAGGTGCGTAGCGACCGTTGCCCGCATGTCTCGTACCGAAGTGCTGACATTTGTGCAGCAGTCAGTCCGTGCCCCCCACTGCCGATTGCCCATTGCCCATTGCCGCGTGACTGAAAGGAGCGCCCCCATGCCTACGTTGACGGATTTTCGGAACCGGGTGAAGGCGACGCTGGGGATCTCGGGGTCGAGCGCGGAACGGGGGTTCGACGATCCGAGCCTGGATCAGCACATCCGCCAGGCGGTCGAGGAGTTCTCGGTCTACGTGCCGGTGGAGGCGACCGCCGACCTGACCGTGCTCGCCGGTGACCGCACGCTGAGTGCGGCCGGCCTCACCCGGCTGTTGCGCGTGGCAGCGGTGGAGCTGCCCGTGGGGCAGTGGCCCCGATCGTTGACCGACTTCGACCGCTGGCACACGACGCTGACGCTGGACATCGCGCCGCCGAGCGTGGACACGGCGGCGCGGGTGTACTACGAGCAGGGGCACCTCGTCGACGGTTCGGGCAGCACGATCGATCCGGCGCACGAGTACGTGATCGTCGAAGGGGCATCGGCGCTGGCGTTGCTAGCACGGGTGGCCGGTGCGGCACAGACGCTGGAGACGGCGACGACCCAACCGCAGACGTATCAGCACTTGCGGCTGGCGCAGTCACGCCTCGCTCGCTGGCGGGCGCAGCTTCGGCGTCTGGGCGGACGGCTGGTCCAGCGGCGGGTCTATGCGCCGTCGGCGTCGCCGCTGCAGAGATCAGTAGTGGCCGACGTGTGAGGGATGTGGTGTGACGGGAACCGAGGAGCGTCGTCGAGGTATGGCGAACCTCGCGCGATCGCGGGATGCGGACGTTTTGGTGGTGGCGTCGGCGCTGCCCGCCGATCCGCTCCTCGGTTCCCGTCACGCCGCATCCCTCACACGCTGCATTCCCGCGATTGCGGCTGAACCTGGGAGCGCGGCCATCCAGGCCGCATCTTCGTTCGATACCATGGCGACCAAGATGGCCGCGCTCCCAGGTTCAGAAGAGTCGTTTCGGCGCCTGCCGGTAGCGAGGGGGACGGCCGGCCAGGCACTCCGCTCGACCGCCGTCCACCGCCCGCTGGAGCCATTTCCGGGCCTGCGACTTCTCGAGAACGAGGGTGTCAGCCACGCTCTGGACCGTTTGCGGTTCGAGCAGGAGCGATGCGAGTGCCGGCCAGACAAGTTCGAAGAGATCGGGTGGCGGCGAGGGATTGTCCGGCAGGGACACGGTTTGTGTATCCGGGGACGCCTGCCGCGTCCGCGTGCCGTTGACGGAGCGGGCGGTCGCTGAACGATCGAGGAGTCCGTCGAGCAGGCGCCCAGTCTCGGGTAGATCGTCGAGTGAGAGCGGTAAACCGCCGTGCTGGATCAACAGGTGATTGCCGGCGGGCGCATCGGGATCGTTTCGGACGTAGAGGGGTGTCCAGGTGTGCTTCAGGTTTTCGCTCGCGCCGGCCCAGGTGCCGCCCGACTCGGCGGCGCTCGACACAACGACCGCCGCACGGGCGAGTCCATAGATCAGCTTGTTCCGTGCCATCGCGTTGCCGACGGTGAATCCGGCCGCTGGATCGAACGGTGTGATGAGGGTGAGGTGTTGATCTCGAATGAACTGAGCGGTCTCGCTGTCGCGGAGTGTCCGCTGAAGGCTATCAGCTAGGACGCCGACCGCGGTGCCGCCCGCCTCCAACGCGCCGATCATGCTGACCCGGTCGGCGCCCTTCGCCCCACCGGATACGACCGTCACGCCATCGGCGGCACAGCGTGAACCGACGACGCGGGCAAAGGCTTCGCCGGCTGGTTCAAGGTCGCGCGATCCAACCAGGGCAATGGCGTCCTGGGAGAGCAAGTTCGCCGGCCCGGCGCCGAAGAGTACTGGTGGTGCAGAGTGACGGAGGCGCTCGCCGAGGGCGATCGGGTACGCTTCGTCGCTCTCGGTGACGACCCAGATCCCGTATCCTGCGAGACGGTCGAGCTCGATAGCGATCTGGCCGCCACGGTCGAGCAGGCGGGCGATCCGTTCGGCGGATTCCGGTTTGATGTCGAGCGCGTGTTCGATCGTCGAGGCGCTTTCGCCGAGGAGGTCGCCCGGTCCTTGCCAAGGCGAAGGGCCTAGCTTCTCGATCAACGAACGCCAATTCGACAGGGTGAGCGGCTTGGCCGTGTCCGGCTCATCACGCGGCAGCGCCATCGTGGAACACAAGAGCAGCGCGGCGAAACTGTCAGGGTGAAGGGCGGTGCTCATGATGCCGCTACTGATCGGAGCGGGCACGCGCGAGCGCAAACGGATACACCGTGCCGCATCCCGCTGCCCGAAGCAGCGCGCCGCAGAAGGTAAGGGTCCATCCTGAATCCACTATATCATCGACCAAGAGGACCGGCCCTGGCCTTACGTCCGGTATGGCGACGGAGAAGACGTCGGCAATGTTCTTGAGCTGTTGCGCGCTGTTCGCCATCGTCTTTTGCTCCGGTGTCTCTCGTGTTTTGGTCAGGACCTGGAGGAACGACAGCCCGAGTGATGCGGCAAGCCGGTGCGCGAAATCAACCAGCAGGGTGGGGTGCCGGAGCGATGGGACGGCGGCAACCCACATCGGCGGAGGCTGCGGCATCCATCGCTCGCGGACCAACGCGGCGGCCGCCTGGACCAGCGCATCGCTGAACCGCCCATCGTGGTACTTGCCGGTCTTGACGAGCTGGCCCCATCCGGCATCGCCATAGATCGAGGGCACCTGTCCGCGTTGGTTACGCGGATTCAGATTGATTCCGTTCCACGGGAAGAGCCCGCGGTCAGGCCATCGCCACTGTGGCTCGATCGGCCGCGCGGCGTTCTTGAGATAGCGCTCCGCCTCGGCGACATGCCGGGTGTCGATACTTGCCGAGACAACCGGCCCGGCACAATTGGCGCAGCGCCCGCACGGCGCGGCCATCGGATCGTTGAGGGCGCGTGCGATGAATTCCATGAGACAGCCGGGGTGCTCGACGAAGACCTGCATGTCTCGCAGTTCGTCAAACCGCAGCGATGTGACCAGGGACCAGCGGTCTTCGTCCGGATGCCAAGGATTGACGGTGCGAAAGTAGGTGCGGCCTTCGCGCTGAATTGCGCCATCGATCTCAAGCAGCGTCAGACACTGTGCGATGCGTCGACGAGACAGATTGATGGACGGCTCAAGCGTCCGCGCCGCGATGGTGTCGTGCTTCTCGATCGCGGCGAGCACCTGGCGCATCGCCTCGATGTCGGGGAATGCGGAGCGGATGAAGAAGTCCTGGACCTCGTCGTCTTCCCGGCCGTTGAGCAGGATGGCGTAGGCATCGTCGACCGCCCGACCGGCGCGGCCGATCTGCTGATAGTAGGCGACGACCGAGCCGGGCCGCTGGTAATGCACGACGAATCCCAGGTCCGGCTTGTCGAAGCCCATTCCCAGGGCAACCGTGGCGACGAGGCACTTGACCTCGTTCCGCAGCAGTTGGTCTTCCAGCGCAACGCGCTCGTCGCTCGTGAGCCGAGCGTGATAGGCACGCGCATCGATGCGATGGCGCTGGAGCCACTCGGCCACGCGCTCGCAGTCGGCGATGGTCAGGCAATAGATGATGCCGGAGCCGGGCAACGAGGGGAGGTGCTGCACGAGCCACGCCAGCCGCTGGGCCTGATCGTCGAGGCGCATCACCTGGATGCGGAGGGAGGGTCGAGCGAGCGGCCCGCGCTGGATCACCAGCGGCAAGGGCGGGCGTACTTTTCTTTGTCCTGTCAGCCACCAGGGGAGGCGTCGAGGACGTTGCGCCGGCGTCGGACGGCCGAGTTGTTCGGTGACGTCGTCAACGACACGATCATTGGCGGTCGCTGTGGTTGCCAGCACAGGGACCGTCGGCGGCAGGTTGTTGACGATGCGAATGACGCGCCGGTAGTCCGGCCGGAAGTCGTGCCCCCAGTCGGAGATGCAGTGTGTCTCGTCGACGACAAAGAGGCCGATACCCCGCCGGATAGCCGGCAGAGTCTGTGTTTGAAAGCGCTCGTTCGCCAGTCGTTCTGGCGAGACAAGGAGAATGTCGCAGGCATCGCGGCTCAGCGCGGCTTCGACGTTCTCCCAATCAGTTTGATTGCCGCTGTTCATGGTCAGCGCGCGGATACCGATCCGGTCAGCCATCTGCATCTGATTGCGCATGAGCGATAGGAGGGGGCTGATCAGGACGGTTGGACCAGCACCGCCGTCGCGCAGGAGCCGCGTGGCGAGGAAGTAGATCAGGCTCTTGCCCCAACCGGTCTTCTGTACGACGAGGACACGCGCGCGATCCTCGACGACCGCCTGGATCGCCTCCCACTGCCCGTCATGGAAGCGGGCGCCGGGGCCGAGCATGGACATGAGCAGCCGCTCTGCCTGCGATCGCATGTTGCCTCGGCGCTCCGCAACGTATCTCCCGGATCGATTCGGCGATCCGAGAGATAGACATCAGCGCGCTTCGTCGTCGGATGGTTCGGACGGACGCGACTGATTGGCGCGGACGCGTCCGAGGAGTTCCATACCGACCCAGCCGAGCGGGGCGGTGAGGCCGATGGCGAGCACCGGTGTGATTACGTCGCTTCGGGTGAGTGTGTCCGCCGTGAGGGCGAGGATCACCCCGCCGATGATTCCCGCCGCGAGGACATACTGGTGAAATCGAGAGATCGGAAAGTTACTCATCTCGGGTAGTGTACGGAAGATTGCGAGGAACAAAGAAGATGGGTGGGGAATGTTGCGATGGCGTACCTCTCCCCCGGCCCCTCCCCTCGCAGGGGAGGGGAGTCCTGATCGGGGTGGGGTGCCAGCGTCAGCCTCGTGATGGTCTGGCGGTGGCAAGGTCCAGGTTGGCACACCACGGTTCAGACAGGCTCCCCTCCCCTGCGAGGGGAGGGGCCGGGGGAGAGGTTTCGGTATCATCCCGTCGGCAGCAATCCGCGCAGGTTGGCGGCCTGGATGCGTAGGGCTATCGCGTGGGTGGTGAGTTGGTCGGCGCGGTGTTCCAGGTCGAGGGCCTGGACGGTGAGGGCGTCTTCGAGGATGCGGATGCGGGTTGGGCCGATGGCAGGCGTTTCCCCGCGCGGGCGTTCGGTGAACAGCGACTGGATGCGGCCGATCATCCGTTCCTGTACGTCCTCGCCCCACACCGGGCAGGAGCGTGAGCGCGGCGAGATGTCGCGGTGCATGAGAATGTGCTCGCGGTCGACGGCGACGCCGCCGGCGCCGGAGCGAAAGAGCACGTCGTGAAAGAGCCAGGCGGTGAGCCGGATCGCCGCTGCTTCCTGCTCCGGGGCGGGCACGCGTCGGTGGATCACGTCGTCGCGGGTGCCTTCGAACTCGATCGATGCGGCCCAGAGGTTGGGGTTGACGCCCCAATTGTCGCGAATCAAGGGGCGGGCGTCCTCGTAGGCGACCTCGACGCTGCCGTGGGCGTAGGCGGTGTCGCCCAACGCGACATAGGCCTCGATCCGGCCGCTCTTGCTGACGGCGAAGTTGGTCGATGCGCGGGCGCGAGGGTCGTTGAACCATGGTCCGGGCATCCCGCCTTCGGTGACGTGCCAGACGACCGCCTCCAGCTTGATCCCGGCGCGCCCTCGTTCGAAGTTCCCCGGATGGGCTCCTACCCAGTTGATTCCTGGCCGCGTCACCATGGTGCATCCTCCTCGATTTGGTGACTGTAGTCTCAAGAACAAATGTTCGTTTCGTCAACGACGGGATGACCATCACGGTGGGATGGCGGGCGGCCGTCCCCTATGATGAGGAAGGAGCGGCAGCGATGGCCGCCGGGGGGATGCGACGGATGGCGACCACGACCGAACGGCCGCGCGCGTCGCGCTGGGTGAGCAGTACCTTCAACGCGCTCGACATCCGCCACTTCCGTATCCTCTGGATCGGCACCCTCCTTTCTTTTCTCGCCTTCATGATGTCGAACACGGCGCAGAGCGTCGTCGCGTTCGACCTCGCCGGCAACAACAGCGCCGTCGGTCTGGTGATGTTCGGGCAGGGCGTTTCGATGCTGCTGCTGTCGCCGTTCGGCGGGGCGCTGGCGGACCGGATGTCGAAGCGGATGCTGCTGCTGGTGGCGCAGTCCGTGATCGGCTTGACGATGTTCGCCACGGCGGTGCTGATCGCCACCGGTGCGATCACCGTGTTGTGGCTGGCGGCGGGCTCCTTCGTGCTGGGGACGATGTTCTCGTTTCTCGGTCCGACGCGGCAGGCGTACCTCGGCGATCTGGTCGAGCCGGCGCGGCGTGGGAACGCGGTGGCGTTGACGCAGGTGGCGATGAATCTGACCCGCGTCGCCGGGCCGTTCCTGGCGGGCGGGTTGCTCGCGTGGCAGGTGTTCGGCGCGGCGGGGACGTATTTCTTCATGGCCGGGCTTTTCGTGATCGTGGTGGCGACGCTGTTTCAATTGCCGGGGACGCAGGGATCGAGTGCGGGCCGTCCGGGGATGATCGCCGAGATCGCGGCCGGGTTGCGGCACGTCCGCGAGAACCGCGGTCTGCTCCAGTTGGTCGTTGGGTTCGTGCTGGTGACGCTGGTCGGGTTCCCGTACATGACCGTGCTGCCGGGGTATGCGACGGATGTGCTCGGGGTCGGAACGGGTGGCTACGGCATCCTGCTCGGGGTTTCGGCGCTGGGCGGGCTGATCGTCAGTCTGGCCGTGGCGTCGCTGGCGGATTCGCCACGGGCGTCGTTGATCCTGATGCTGAGCAGCGCCGGGATCGGCGTGGCGCTGATCTTCACCGGCCTCGCGCCCGGCTTTGCCGTGGCGCTGGTGACCATGTTCCTGGTGGGCGGCGCCGTGAGCGGTTTCCAGACGCTGAACAGCGCGCTGGTGATGCGGGAGACGTCGCCCGAGTATTACGGCCGCGTGATGTCGATCACGATGCTCGCCTTCAGCGGCACGGGGTTGATTGCGCTGCCGGTCGGCCTGCTGGCGGACGCGATCGGCGAGCGGGCGACCTTGATCGTGATGGGCGCCGGCGTCTGCCTGGTCGTCGCCCTGCTGTCGCTCTGGGCGGCGCGCACCGGCGATGTTCTGACCGGTTCAACCGTCGCCGATGGGCGGGGTGCGGTTGACGATGACCGGGTGACCTCGATCAACACGCGGAACCCGTGACAAACGAATCCCGCCATACATTGTGCGTATCGGTCATAATGATGTGCGAGCGATCGTCCGATCAAATGATTGGAGCAACGCCGGATGACGTCGCCGGTCGATGACCCTGTCGCCATACAGATCCGTGATGCCCGTGATGACGACTCCTGGGATCTGATCGGACTGATCGCCGCCTGCTGGGCGGAGTATCCTGGCTGCATCCTCGACGTTCACATGGAAGAGCCGTGGTTGCTCGCTCCGGCAACGGCCTACGCTGAGCAGGGTGGCCGGCTGTGGGTCGCGGAGATGGACCGGCGGGTCGTGGCGTCGGTGGCGCTGCGGCCGGCGGCGGAGCCGGGGGGTGTGGCGCTGAAGTCGCTGTATGTGGCGCGGGCGGCGCGGCGACGCGGGCTGGGGGAGCGGCTCGTCGCCCTGGTGGAAGCGGAGGCGCGGGGACGGGGCGCATCGTTCATCGAGCTGTGGACGGACACGCGCTTTGTCGACGCGCACCGGCTGTACGAGCGACGCGGGTATGTGCGTGGTCCGCACACGCGGGAGTTGCACGACCTGAGCAAGAGCGTGGAGTACTTCTATCGCAGGGACATGTGAGCCGTAGCGGCTTGGATCGCCCGATGAGGGGCGTCGAGGGCGTATGTTCGGGAAGGCACGCGGCCATCCGGCCACCGAACCCCACGTGCAGGGTGAACCGTTCCGATTCACGGTCGTTCACGTTCTGGTTTCTCTGCTGCTGATCGCGATCGTCGTGACGATTCCGTTTGCGCTCGTGAGTCTGTTCGAGCAGGCAGGCAATCCAACGGATGAGGTCCACAGCGTGCCGGCGACCAGCGCGGCCCCGGCGGACTACCGCGTGCACCTCGTTGTCAGCGAGGTCGATGAAGTCGCCGGCATTGTCACAGTCCTCGCCGCCGCCGCGCGCGTCTGCGATCCGTCGTGTCCCGACGAAGATGTGATCGCCGTGCGTTCGATCAACCTCGATGTCGAGGAGTCCCTGCTGCCGGTGGAACAACGGTTGACGTTCGAGCCTGATGTGAGCACGGTCTCGCGGGAGATTGCGCTGCCCATCTATGGAAATTACCTGCACTATCCCTTTGACGATTGGAATCTGGTGCTTCAGGTGGCCGACGCCGATGGCCCGGCGAACGGTGGGACGAGCGGGCCGGGTGACGGCGGGACGTTTGAGGTGACGGTCTTGAGCCGCGTGCCGCGGATGGAGATGCATCCGCAGCAGGAGGATACGTCGAGTGGAGCGGCGGAGTCGGTGCTGGCATTCGAGCGGCCGGTGTATCTCCAGGTGATGACGGTGCTGACGATCCTGCTGATTGCCGTGATCGCGGCGACCGTGGTCTTTCGCTCGCCGGTGGAGGCGTTGATCGCGAGCGCGGCCGGGTTGGTGCTCGCGGTCTGGGGTATTCGGGGCATCCTCCTGGGGACGCTCGTGCCGGCTGTGTCCGCCGTCGATTCCGCCCTGATCCTGATCGTGATGTTCATCCTGACGACAACGCTGGTGCGGATCGTCTGGCTGTTCGAGCGGAGGAGCCAGTTCCGCGTCCTCAGCCGGTTGCCGCAGGCGGCCGCGACACAGACGCTGGCGGCAGATCATCGCCCGGAGATGCGGCCTCCTGACTTCATCGGGTGACGAGCCGGGATACCTAACCCCCCGGCCCCCTTCCCTCGCAGGGAAGGGGGAGTTCTGGTCTACCGTGGTTTGTCAGTAGCTCGTTTGGCTGTGGGAAGACCATTCCGACTCAGCCTTCGATCGAGCGGAC
>JBFXAN010000138.1:0-17355 GCA_050184225.1 Dehalococcoidia bacterium
CTCTTCCGATCTCGTTGAACCAAGCGACGTAGACGAGATCGCCGCCATCCGCCCAGAGGTTGTGGGCGCCGTAGCGGCCGCCGCGGGCGCAGAAGTCACCGGTGGTTGGTTGCTTGGTGATCGGGTCGATGGGGACGGGCATGTAGGTGCTGATCGGGGTCGGGCGGTCGGGGTCGGAGATGTCGTAGATCCAGAGGAAGGCGGGTGGCTCGGCGCACTGGGGGCGGACCGTCTCGTGGGTGACGAGGAGCAGGTCGCGATCGGGCAGCGGCCAGGGCGTGTGGTGGTGGGGTGCGAAGGCGGCGCTGACGGTGTGCATGCCGGTGAGTCGCGGTTGGGACGGATCGGAGATGTCGAGCACGGCGAGGCCGCCGTCGAGATAGCAGAGGTAGAGGCGGTCGCCGTTGGGGCGGGCTTCGTGCAGCGTGCGGCCGAGGCCGTTGCCGGCTTCGGGGGGCGCATCCGGTGCCTGGCCGGGGTGCCACCAGCGGCCGAGGAGGGAGGGGCGCAGGGGGTCGGCGAGGTCAACGATCCAGAGGAGCTGGCCCTGGGCCTCGTCGTCGCGGGTGGAGAGGTAGGCGCGGCGGCGGACGGGGTCGACTACGGGTCGGTGGACGCCGCGTCCGGCGGTGGGGAAGAAGGCGGCGTCGCGGGGGCTGGCGGGGTCGGAGATGTCGACGATGCGGATGCCAGGGCGGAAGGCGTCGCCGGTGTAGTCGCGGCGCTGCTCATGGTTGACGATCAGGTAGCGGTCCAGCAGTTGGGTCTTGTGGGAGTGGGTGCCTTCGGGGGCGGGCATCTGGGCGATGACGCGCGGCTGGGAGGAGTCGTGGACATCGAGGATGGTGGTGCCCTCGTGGCCGCTGTCGCCGGAGGCGGCGACGTAGGCGATGCCGTCGCGGACGGTGACCTGGAAGGCGTCACCCCAGCCGTTGAGGTCGCTGTGTCCCACGAGCCGGACGGCGCGCGCTTCGGTGGTGGTGGTCATGGTCCGCTCCTTTCGTGGGGCCCAGGCAGGCTATCCCCCATGCAGGCTGCTGACAAGGTGGCTGCTCTGCGACGGCAGGCAAACCGCGCAGGGACCGACCATGGGCAACAGGTTCAAATTGCTGCTTGACCCGGAAGCACTTCATCGAAGCCCAGCCGTCTAGGAGCGTACCATCCACGGTGAAGGGCGCACCGGACAGCGCGCTGGCCCGTTTGCGAGACGCCGTCGTGTCCGCGTCGCGGTCATGGTTACGCCGGCAGCAGCGCCAAAGCGTCATAGTCGGTCACGGCATCAATCATGCCGCCTACCCAGTCCCGTAGCACCTGCTCCATCCGCGACGTCGCCGCCTGAACCACCCCACCGGCAACAACGCCGGTGCTCGCGAAGATCGTCAGTGTCGCCCGTCGACAGTCTGCGTGGAACGTCTCCCAGGGATAGTCGGTCACGCCACGGTCCCGCAGCGTCTGGTGATAGCGCGCCAGCAGCTCGGCCTCGTACTGGCGGCGGGTTGCGGACGAGAAGGCACTGGTCAGGAAGTAGACCACGTCCCAGGCTCCGGAGAAGCTGCGCCGCACGTTTTGCCAATCTACCAGCGTCAGCCCCTGCGGGCTCGCGGTCGTCCGAAAGAAGAGGTTGTCGGCGCGGGTGTCGCCGTGGGTCAGCGTACAGGTCTCGCCGGGTTGCTGCTCCATGACCACGCTCACCCGCGGACCAAGCGTCGGACCGGCGGCGCGCAGTGCCGGTGTCAGCAGGTCATCGAAGCGCGCCACGAACCCTTGCCAGCCCGCGTCGTAGCCGTTTTGGACGCTCGCGAGCCGGGCCTCCCGCTCGTGGCTCAACCACGCCCAGCGCCCGAGCTCCGGACGCCGCCACCATGTTGCGTGAAAGCGTGCCAGGGCGGTCATGACCGCGCGGGCCTCCTCAAATGTGCAGCCCGTCAGTGAGTCAACCCAGTGTCCGTGTTGGAGATCTTCGAGCAGCAAGAGATACCGCTCAGCCGCCTCATCCCGCGCCGCGTGGTAGACCTGGGGCAGGTCGATGCCGGGCCGGGCGCCGACCTCCTGATAGAAGCGCACTTCGCGGCGGTACGCCTCGCTGCGCAGCTCGGTCGGGGGCAGCTTCAGGACGAGAGACGCCGGTGCGTGCGATTCCCGGACGTCGTAGGTCAGGCGAAGTCGCGTGAGATTGCTGAAGAAGCTGTGGTCTTCGCCCAGCGTGGTGCCCTCGACGTCGGTGACGGACGCGTGCTGGAGGATGCCGCCATGCCGGAGCACGGCGGTGAGCCAGGCTGGCGTCACCGCTGCCAGAGCTTGCGGAATACTCGACACGGAGGCCATGGCGTTCCTCGACGGCGTTGTCTCACGCGCGGGCACCCGCCGCACGCTTCAGCATACCGAGCCTGTCAATGCAGCGCAGAGACATGTCTCACATGGCGAAATGGTGTGCTCTACGCACATGGACGCTTATTCGCACCCACTGACGAAGACGGGTGGATGTCACGAGGTTTGCGCGGTACGCGACACAGAGGTTCATCCGGTGTCTTTGGCACGGCTCGATCTTCATCAACGGGCTGCTAGGTCTGCGGGCGGAGCATGCGGTCGTGGACGATCTCGGTGAGGATGCCGAGCATGCTCTTGGGATGGAAGAAGGGGGCGCCCTCGGGGTTGACGTCGCCCTGGCCGGCGAGGATCTGCTGGAGGCCCTGGTCGCGGAGGCGGCGAGCGTCGGCCTGGGGATCGTCGGAGGCGTAGCAGAGGTGATGGAGGCCGGGGCCGCGGCGGGCCATGAAGCGGGCGATGCCGCTGGCGGTGTCCTGGGGGATGAGCACCTCGATGCGGGTGTCGCTCGAGCCGGCGGCGACGAAGAAGATGCGGGTGTTGCCGGGGGCGTAGTAGTTGCCTTCGGGCAGGGCGGTGCGCTCGACATCGATGTCGAGGCCGAACTGTTCGAGGAGGAGGTGGGAGGCCTGCTCCCAGGTGGGGACGACGATGCCGACGTGGTCGAGCCGGGTAAACATGGATGTACCGCCTTTCTCTCTCGGCATGACGGGTGGGGACGGCTGCGCACGGCGCGATGGCCCCTGCCGGTCGCGGCTACTATACTCCTCGGCGGAGAGAAGTTTGAGCCGCCGGGTCGGCAGCGAGAGGGAGTGAGTGATGGATGACGTGAACGTGCGAGAGGGTGTGGTCTACGGCAGGGGCGGCGGGCGCGAGTTGCGGTGTGATGTCTATACGCCGTCCGGCCTGACGGAACCGGCGCGGGGGGTTGTGCTGCTGCACGGCGGTGGCTGGCGCGCCGGCGAGCGCGGGGCGATGCGCGGGTACGGCGAGCGGCTGGCGAAGGCGGGGCTTGTCGGCGTGGCGCCGGAGTACCGGCTGACGCCGGAGTCGGCGTGGCCGGCGCAGATCCATGACGTGAAGGCGGCGATCCGCTGGATGCGGGCGAACAGCGCGGCGCTTGGGATCGATCCGGAGCGGATCGCGCTGCTGGGACGTTCGGCGGGGGCGCACCTGGCGCTACTGGCGGCGGGGACGGAGGGTGTCGCGGAGTTCGAGGGTGATGGCGGCAACGCTGGGGTGAGCAGCGGCGGTGCGGCGGTGGTGGCGGTGTTTCCGCCGACGCTGTTCTACGTGGGCGAGGAGCGGACGCGGGGAGCGTCGCCGGCGCGGGCGCTGATGGGCGACGCGGCGACGGAGGAGTCGGCGCGGTTGGCGGGACCGCTGACGCATGTGCGGCCGGGGTATCCGCCGACGTTCCTGCTGCACGGGACGGCGGACAAGGTGGTGCCACCGTCGGCGAGCATCGTGCTGTACGAGGCGCTGGTGGCAGCGGGGGTGCCGGTGGAGTTGCACATGTACGCCGAGCAGCCGCATGGGTTCGCGGGGCAGGATGAGTTTATCGACCTGTGCGCGGCCGAGATCGCGCACTTCTTGCACCGATATCTCAAGGTCGTTGAAGCTGCCGAAGCGGAGGCGACGGCGGCAGCGGGTTAGGAACCGCGAGATCGTCCTCAAGAAAGTGGACCCGTTGTCATGCTGAGCGGAGCGGAGCATCTCGCCGCAAGACAAACTCACCGCAAGATGCTTCGCTCCGCTCAGCATGACAACGATGTGCGGTCGCGGCATACACCTTACGACGCAGCCGCCACGATCTGCTCAATCGCCTCGTCGGGGAGGGGGCCGCGCTCGGTCCAGGCGATCGCCTGCTCCAGTTGATGGGTATCGGAGTAGCCGACGAGCACGGTTGAGATGCCGGGCTTGGTGAGGGCGAAGCGGACGGCGAGCTCGAGGGTTGATTCGAGACCCGGGTTCTCGGCGAGGGTGGCGAGGCGGTGGGTTCGGGCGACGTCCTGCTCGAAGTCGCCACCGGAGACGAGTGGGGCGGCGGGGATACTGCTGGCGTTGGCGGCGCGGTCGGTGGTGCCGGAGAGGGCGCCGGCGGCCATGACGCGGATGGCGATCACGCCGAGGCCGGCGGTGGCCGCGTCGTCGATCAGGCCGGCGAAGTCGTGGGCGCCGCCGGAGGCGCCGGGGAAGCCGCTGCTGGGGTTGAGGGCGTTGAAGTAGGATTGCACGGTTGCGATCGCGCCGGAGCGGATCACGCGCTTGATCGCGTCGGGGTCGCCGGTGCCGGTGATACCGGCGTGTCGGGCCAGGCCGGCGGCGACGATCTGCTGCAGACCTTCGGCGATGCTGCCCAGCGCGTCGTCGACCGGGATGCCGCGGTTCGTGTCCGTGCCGTCGATGATCTGGTTGTGGAGTTGGAGGAGGTCGACGGAGTCGCGGCCGAGGCGGGTGAGACTCTGCTCGATCGAGCGACGGATGGCGGCGGGGGCGGCGGTGAGATCTTCCGGGGATAGGCGGACCTTGGTGCCGACGACGACGCGGTCCCAGGCGTTGAGGTCGCGGAGAGCGCGGCCCAGGTTTTCTTCGGAGCGGCCGTCGCCGTAGGAGGGGGCGGTGTCGAAGTAGGTGATGCCGGCGTCGAGGGCGCGGGCGACGGCGCGACGCTGGCCGGCGGGGTCGCCGCGCACCATGAGGCCGCCGACGCTGCCGCAGCCGAAGCCGAGTTCCGAGACGGTGAGGCCGGTGCTGCCGAGAGGTCGTTGGTTCATGGCGGGCATTGTAGTGGATTGTGATGCGATGGTCGGAGCGATGGACGGCCTGTGGCCAGTCGACAGACGTCGCTCAGGGGATGAAGATGCGGCCGGTGCCGAGATAGTTCTCCAAGTACACGACGATCTCGACGAGGCGCTCGGCGCATCGTTGTCGGTATTCGAGCTCGAACATGGCGTCCTTCGAGCCGATGGTCAGAACTGGGAGCGTACGTGCGGTCGATTCCTCTCGGATGGTCCTTTCAAGGGAGTCCGCGTCATTCATATTGCGGTTATTGGTTAGCAGCAGCATCTGACGTGACTGCGCTAATCGCCATACCACACGATCGGGAGTCGTGACCGGCAGATCGAGGTCTGCGAAGGTAACGAACTCCAGGGGATCAAGTTCCAACCAGCCCTCTGCGACGATGGTACCGAGCAGGAGTTCAGCCTGACCCTCAATGTCGTGATCAATCAGTATTGTTGTCACGACGTTCGCGCTTTGCTCGTGCGGCATCGAGCTTGGCCCAGATGGCAGCGTGCTCCGGCTTGCGCGGGAGCTTGGCGATTTCCTCGAAGCGGTCGCGGTTGCGCTCTTCCCAGTAGCGGCGAATCTCTTCTGCCTGGCGGAGCACCTCTTGGTATTCTGCCTCGACCTCTTCGCGATGCTCGTCGATGTACCGCATTACGCCCTGGATCTCGTCGTCGGTGAGGTCCATCCAGTCGCGGATCAGTTTTGGTGGCCAGTCGGCCTTGATGTAGTCCATCACTTGATAGAGCGTCTTGCGGGTGCCGGAGATGGAGAGGCCGCGCTCGGTGCGGACTACGATGGGCGGTCGATTCGTTCCGTTGGTCATGGCAAGCCTCCGCATTCCTCGCCTGTGTGATGAGTGTAGCGCAGCGACGGGAGGAGGCGGCGCCGGTCATCGGCACCACCGATCAGGTGGAGTCAGTCGCGGACTTCTTCGGTGGGGTGAAGGGCAAGGATCGCTTCGAACACGGGGGCGGGCACCATGCTTTGCACGACGTCACGCCATCCATGGGGGCCGACGAGGCCCTTGACGAATGACGACGAGGTTTCGGCCAGTTCCCGCGGCGGCATGAGGAAGACGGACGTGACGCCCGGAACCATGTCCTGGTTGACGTGGCGCATGGTGCGTTCGTACTCGAAGTCGGCGGCGTTGCGGATGCCGCGCAGGATGTAGTCGGCGCCGATGCTGGAGGCGTATCGGACGAGGAACTGGTTTTCGAAGGCGTCGACGCGCACGTTGGTGAGGTGGCAGGTCACAGCGTGCAGCAGTCCCAGCCGCTGTTCGAGGGTGAACGTGGATCGCTTGTCCGGGTTGATGCCAATCGCGACGACCAATTCGTCGAAAAGGCGCGCGCCTTCGCGAATCATGAACATGTGGCCGTTTGTCGGCGGGTCAAAGCTGCCCGCGTAGACCGCTCGCTTCACGGTGTACCTCGCATCGTGTGACTCGACTTCCGGCACACACTCCGGTCATGGGATGAACATGCGGCCAGTGCCGAGATAGATGGGCAAATCGAGGACGATGTCCACGAGGCATTCGGCGCATCGTTGTCGGTAGTCGCGTTCAGCCAACCGGTCGAGGTTGCCGATAGTTAACACGGGAAGCGACGCTGCGTTCAACTCTTCACGGATCGTCTGCAACAGCGAATCGTCGCCGCTCGCGTTGCGGTTATTTGTGAGGAGAAGCATCCGCTGTGCTTGGACGAATCGCCAGATGACACGGTCGGAACTCGTTACGGGCAGGCCGACCGTGGCGAAGGTTGCCAACTCCAGCGGCACGAGGTCGGGCCAGCCTTGATTGACGATTTCCCTCCAAAGTGTTGCCGCCTGCCCCTCCATGTTGTGATCCACCAGGATCGTGGTCATGAACGCTGCCGCTTCGCCTTGGCAGCAGCAAGCTTGGCGCGTGCTTCGGGATGGTCCGTGCGGGGTGGTAGCTTGGCGATCTGCTCGAAGCGTTCGCGGTTGCGCTCTTCCCAGTAGCGACGCTCTTCTTCGGCGTCGCGGAGCACTTGCTGGTATTCGGCTTCGACTTCGTCGCGGTGCTCGGCGATGTACTGCATGACGCCGGCGATCTCGTCGTCGGTGAGCCGCATGATGTCCTGAATCTCTGACGGCGGCCAGTCCGCTGTGACGTAGTCCATCACCTGGTAGAGCGTCTTGCGCGTGCCGGAGATAGAGAGGCCGCGCCCGGTTCGGACCACGATCGGGTTGTGGTTGTTGGCGGCGGACATGACGTGACTCCTACTGCCATCCGTGACAGTAGTTTATCCGACTACACGACTACGCTACGGAGGCGTGGGCGGTTAGGTCAGGAACGGCAGCATGGCCTCGCGGAAGCCGGTGGGGTTGTCCAGCGGGATGGAGTGGCCGGCGTCGGGGACTTCGACGAGGCGGCAGTCGGGGATGACCTGAGTCATGCGTTCCGCCGTCTCGCGGCTGAGGACGTCGCTTTCGGCGCCGCGGAGGAGGAGGGTGGGGGCGCGGATCTTCTCCAGGAGCTCCCAGGCGGCGGCGGGGTCCTGGCGGGGGCGGGGCGGGCCGGAACGAAGAGCTTTGTCGTAGCGGAAGGTCCAGCGGCCGTCGTCGAGCTGCATGAGGTTGTTGAGGACGCGGTGGCGCAGTTCGGAGTCGGGGGGACGTGGGTTGGCGGCGCGGGATGCGCGGACGGCGTCTTCGGGGTCGTCGAAGATGTCAGTGGCGCGAACGCCGGTCTGGATGCGGTTGGCGCCGGCGGTGGCGACTTCGGGGCCGATGTCGACGATGATGAGGCGTTCGACCTCCTCCGGATATCGGGCGGCGTAGGTGAAGGCGTTGCGTCCGCCCATCGAGAGGCCGAGGAGGACGAACTGGCGCAGTCCGAGGGCGCGGACGAAGGCGTCGACGTCTTCGACCATGCGGTCGGGGTGGTAGTCGGTCGCCCACTCGGTTTCGCCGTGGCCGCGCTGGTCGAGGGCGATCACGCGGTAGTGGTCGCGCATGGCGGCGGCGAAGGTGTCCCAGGAGCGGGCGTGGCCGGTGAAGCCGTGGAGGAGGAGGAGCGGTTGGGCGGTTGGGTTGCCCCAGTCACGGTGGTGGAAACGGAGCCCGTTGAGCTGGACAAGGGCGTCCTGGACCTCGATGCTGGCGGTCATGGTGGCGGCCTCCAATGAATTCTATCTGCGCGCGTGCGGCAGTGGCCCTCACCCCCGACCCCTCTCCCGTCGGGACGGGAGAGGGGAGCCTAGATCAACCGTGAACGCCAGTATGCACCCTCGTGCAGTCTGACCGATCGATGCGATTGTGCTCACCGCTACTCCGTGCACCCCTCTCCCGCCGGAGCGGGAGAGGGGTCGGGGGTGAGGGCCGCCCTGCGAATGCTCTAGCTTCCGGCGGCGGGTGTTGCTGCCGGGGCGGGGGCGGGCGGTGCGGGGTTGGGGATGCCGGCGGTGAGGGCGGCGGGGATCGTTTCGGCAAGTTCGGCGACGGTCCAGCGGCCGGGCTTGCTGATGCTGCGGATGACGCGGCGGGGGCTATAGCGGGATGCCTGCCAGCCGGAGGTGCCGATCACCTGGCCGGTGATGTTGGCGCCTGCTTCGGTGCAGAGGAAGACGGCGGTCGGCGCGTTGTTGAGCGGGTCGCGGGGGCCGCCGTCGGAAGTGGTCTGCGGCGGCGGGGTGGCGTCGACGCGGCCGGCCATCTGTCCGCCGCCGACGATGCCCGCCGCCGCGCGGCGCTCGCGCGTGCTCGGTGGCACGGAGGCGGTCATGCGGGTGGCGCCGCCCGGATAGATGGCGTTGACGTTGATGCCGTAGGGAGCGAGTTCGCTGGCAAGGGCGCGGGCGAAGCCGACCATGCCCTCCTTGGCGCAGCTGTAGTTCGCCTGGCCGGAGGCGCCGAGGCCGGAGCCGGAGGAGAACAAGAGGATGCGGCCGTAGCCCTGCTTGATCATGGGCGGCACGGCGTTGCGCGTCGTGTTGTAGGCGCCCTTGAGGTGGACGGCGAGCACAGCATCCCACTCCTCCGCCGTCATGTTGAAGACCATGCGGTCGCGGAGGATGCCGGCGACGTGGCAGAGGATATCGATCCGGCCGAAGTTGTCGAGCGCGGCCTGGACCATCCGCTGCCCGCCCTCGAATTCGGCAACGGAGTCGGTGTTGGCGACGGCGCGGCCGCCGGCCTCGGTGATCTCGCGGACGACCTGGGCGGCGGGGCCGTCGTCGTGGCCGCTGCCGTCGAGGTTGACGCCGGCGTCGTTGACGACGACCGCCGCGCCCTCTTCCGCGAGCAGGAGCGCCACGCCGCGGCCGATGCCCCGGCCGGAGCCGGTGACGATTGCGACCTGTCCTTGTAGTCGATTACCCATGGTGAGCCTCCGTCACTCCGTCTCTAGCGCATCGCCGGCTGGGAAACACCGAAGCCGATGCTGCGCGGTCCGAGGTTGTCGAGCTCGTCGAGCGTGAAGCGGCGTCCGTAGGTCTGGATGCTGCGTTCGATCGACGGATAGTTATAGAGGAAGATGTCGCCGCCGCGGGCACCGAAGTGCTGTCCGTTGATCTCGGTGCTGGCGTCGGTAAGGAGGAAGGCGATCAGCGGGGCGACGTTCTCCGGCGCCCAGGGGCTGCCCGCGTCCTGCCAGGCGTCGATCGCGGGGGCAGGGAGTCCGGCGGAATCGACCGGTGCGGCCCAGGCGGCGCCGCCGTCGTAGGCGATGACGGAGGCGTCGAAGAGGCGGGTGTCGGCTTGCGCGCTGACGGAGTTGCAGGTGACGCCGTAGCGGCCGACGTCGCGAGCGACGGTGCGGGCGAGGCCGATGATGCCCTCGGAGGCGGCAGCGAGGAGGGAGTTGCCGGCGGCGCCGAGACCGGCGTCGGAGGTGAGCATGACGATCTTGCCGCTGCGCTGCTGGCGCATGAGGATTGTCGCGTATTTGGCGGGGAGGAAGTAGCCGCGCACCATGCTCGGCACGGCGGCATCCCAATCCGCCTCGGATGTGGACCAGATCGGCCGGTCGCGGCGGATACCAGAGGCGCAGACGAGGCCGTCGAGCGCGCCGAACTGGTCGAGTGCCGTCTTGATCACCTCTTCGGCGCCCTCGACCGTGGCGGCATCGCCGCTGGTGAAGGTCGCCTTGCCGCCGGCGTCGGCGATCTCTTCGCTGACGCGGCGGGCGGGATCGGTGGAACTGCCGTTGCCATCGACCTCCGTTCCCAGGTCGTTGACCACGACGGAGGCGCCCTCGGCAGCGCAGAGCAGGGCCGCCGCTCTGCCGATGCCACGACCGCCGCCGGTGATTGCGACGACTTTGCCGTCTAAGCTACCCATCATTCTTCTCCTCTCTGTGTCCCGTCAGGATTGCTCGCATCGTCTGGTCCGCCGAGCCGCGGATGATGACCTTGTCCATGGTGGGTCGGTGCAGGCCATAGGCGTCATCCTTTGCAGGCTTCGCGGGGTGTCCGGCGCATCGGACTATACTACGCCGCGCGGGAAAACGTGAGAGTGCGCTGGGGTTGCATTTAAGATCGGGCGGTCCACAATGGTGGACGGCTGAACAGTGTGTCAGGCCGAACCGTCCGCCGCGCTCGGCGCGACGGGGTGACGGGTTAGCTTATACCATCTCGCCGTGAGGAGACCGGAATATGTCATCCTGAGCGCAGCGAAGGATCTCGGAGGTTTGCTATCGTCCGAGATCCTTCGCTGCGCTCAGGATGACATACAACCCGATCCAGACAAAGAGAGGTGGAATTACTTCATCGGAAAGACCGAGCACGGTGGTTCCGGGCAGATGACGAGCATTCGACCTGAGGGAGGGAAACGATGGAGTTTCGGTTCTCGGCTGAGGATGAGGCGTGGCGGCAGGAGTTGCGTGACTGGATTCGGGAGGAGTTCGGGCCGGACTGGCAGGGGATGCCCTCGATGGGGGGCGAGGGGGAGGAGGAGTACCAGTTCGCCTACGGCGTGCGGCGCAAGCTGGCGGCCAAGGGGTGGACCGCGCCCGGACTGCCGAAGGAAGTGGGCGGCATGGGCGCCTCCTTCACGCAGCAGGCGATCTTCAACGAGGAGCTGGCATATAACCGCGTTCCCGGGCCGGACATCATCTCCGTCGGCTATGTCGCGCCGACCCTGATGATCTACGGGACCGACGAGCAGAAGCGCCACATCCCCGCGATCGTCGCCGCCGATGAGGTGTGGTGCCAGGGGTACTCCGAGCCGGGTTCCGGGTCGGACCTGGCGTCGTTGCAGACGCGGGCAGTGCGCGATGGCGACGACTATGTGATCAACGGTCAGAAGATCTGGACCTCGAACGCGCATCACGCCGATTGGATGTTTCTGCTGACCCGAACGGACCCGGATGCGCCGAAGCATCGCGGCATCTCCTACCTGCTGCTCGATATGAAGACGCCGGGGATCGCGATCCGGCCGCTGATCAACATGGCGGGGCGGCACGGCTTCAATGAGGTCTTCTTCGACAACGTGCGCGTGCCGGTAAGCAACCGGGTGGGCGAGGAGAACCGCGGCTGGTACGTGGGCATGGCGACGATGGACTTCGAGCGCTCCGCGATCGCCGCATCGGGCGGCCTCCGCCGCGGCTATCAGGACCTGGTGGGGTTCGTGCGTGACGCCGGGCCGAATGTCGTCGCGATGAACCGGGCGGCGGCCCGCAATGAGCTGGCGGAGATCGGCATCGAGATCGAGGTGGCGCGGATGCTGTCGTTGCGCGTGCTGTCGATGCAGCAGGCGGGGCAGGTGCCGAACTACGAGGCGAGCATCGCGAAGATGTTCAGCTCGGAGCTGAGCCAGCGGTTCGCGCGGCTGGGGACGCGCATCCTCGGTCAGTACGGCGGACTGCGGGATGGTTCGCCTCACGCGCGGCTGCGCGGCTCGTTCGCCGAGTCCTACATGCAGACGGTACCGTCGACGATCGCCGGCGGTTCGAGCGAGATCCAGCGCAACATCATCGCCACCCGCGGCCTCGGCCTACCGCGCGGGTAGGAAACCGTTCTTGAACCACAGAGACGCAGAGGCGCAGAGGTTTTTCGTTTAGAGAGCATCGAGGACAACAAGAAAACTCTGTGTCCTCTGTGTCTCTGTGGTTCGCAAATCGGAATGGGGATTGGGACATGGGGCAGGCGTTGGCGGGCGTGACGATTTTGGATCTGACGCACCATGTGGCGGGGCCGTTTGCGACGCGGTTGCTGGCGGCGTATGGGGCGGAGGTGATCAAGATCGAGCGTCCGGGGTCGGGCGATCCGGCGCGGCGGGCGGGGCCGTTTCCGGGGGATGAGGCGCATCCGGAGCGGAGTGGGCGGTTCCTCTATCTGAATGCGGGGAAGCAGAGCGTGACGCTGAACCTGAAGTCGCGGGCGGGGCGGGCGTTGTTGCTGGAACTGGCCGAGCAGGCGGATGCGGTGGTGGAGAACTTTGCGCCGCGGGTGTTGCCGAGCCTTGGCTTGGATTGGGCGGCGTTTCAGGCGGTGAACCCGCGGCTGGCGATGATCTCGATCTCGAACTTCGGGCAGAGCGGGCCGAACCGCGACCTGCCGGCGACGAACCTGACGCTGTTCGCTTCCGGTGGACAGATGTCGGTCACGGGGGAGCCGGATCGGGAGCCGCTGGTGAACGGCGGGACGCAGCCGCTGATGCAGGCGGGGTTGCACGGGTTTTCGGCGACGGTGACGGCGATCTACGGCGCGCGGGCGCATGGGATCGGGACACACGTCGATATCTCGATTCAAGAGGTGCAGGCGGCATCGCTGGAGGGTTCGGGGCCAGCGGCGCTGGTGCACGGGCTGGATGCGGGGCGTGGGGGCAATCTGCCGCGGGCGCTGTGGGGGATCTATCCGTGCGCCGATGGATTTGTCGGCTGCGCCTGCTTGGAGCGGAACGTACCGCAACTGCTCGCCGCGGTCGGGCGGCCGGACCTGCTCGACGATCCGGACTTCCGGAATCCGCAGTGGCGGGTGGAGCACAACGACGAAGTGACGGCGATGCTGATGGGGTTCTTCTTAGAGCACACGCAGGAGGAGCTACAGGAGATCGCGGGGCGGTATCGGGTGCCGTTTGGGCATATCGCCACGGTGGATCAGTTGGTCGCGTGGCCGGCGCTGCGGGAGAAGGGGTTCTGGCAGGAGATCGAGCATCCCGACGCGGGAAGGCAGACGTAACCGGGGGTTCCGTTCACGGTCGATGGGGGCGGCTTCGAGATCCGGCGTGCGCCGCGATTGGGTGAGCATACCGAGAGCGTGCTGCAGAGCCGGCTCGGGTTGGGCGCATCGGAGCTTGGGGAGTTGCGGGAGCGCGGCGTGGTGTGACGCGCGGTCGTGGGTGAGACGAGACGGAGTAGGGGATTATGTCGAGAGTGCCGAGGCTGCCGCTGGACGGCGTGAGGATCATCGACCTGACGATGGTGTGGGCGGGGCCGTATGCGACGCGGCTGCTGGCGGACATGGGCGCCGACGTGATCAAGGTGGAGGGGGTCTCGAATCCGGACCTGGTGCGGGGGATCGGCGGTGCGTCACAGATGGCGGCGGGGGAGCAGGGCTGGAACCGCTCGGCCTACTTCAATGAGTACAACCGGGGCAAGCGTGGGATGACGCTCGATCTGTCGCAGCCGGAGGGGCAGGCGGCGCTGCTCGAGTTGATCGATGTGGCAGACGCGCTGATCGAGAACTATCGCGCCGACGTGTTGGATGGGCTAGGGCTGGGGCCGGAGGTGCTGCACGCGCGGCGGCCGGATCTGATCATCGTTTCGATGCCGGGGTTCGCGAAGCACGGGTCGGAGCGGGGGATGGTCGGGTACGGGCCGACGATCGAGCAGATGGGCGGGCTGGTGTCGCTGACCGGGTATGAGGACGGTCCGGCGCAGAAGACGGGGATCTCGTACGGCGATCCGGTGGCTGGGATCATGGCGGCAGGAGCGCTGGTGACGGCGCTGCTGCGGCGGCAGCAGACGGGTGAGGGTGCGGTGGTGGAGGTATCGCAGCGGGACAACCTCGTCGGGCTGATCGGCGAGGCGGTGATGGAGTGGTCGATGAACCGGCGGGTACCGCCGCGCCGGGGGAACCGGCATCGCTGGATGGTGCCGCATGGATGCTATCCGTGCCGGCCGTTATCCGAGGAGGAGGCGCGGCCGGTCGGGATGCTCGGCGTCGCGTCAGGGTTTGCAACCGACCGGTGGGTGACGATCGCCGTGGCGACAGATGAGCAGTGGCGGACGCTATGTGAGGTGATTGGCCGTCCCGAGTTGGGCGGCGATCCGCGGTTTGCGAAGGCGATCGACCGGTTTGAGCATCAGGATGCGATCGATGCGATCGTGCGGGAGTGGACCGTCGAGCGTGGCGATGATGAAGCGGCGGCGATGCTTCAGGCGCGAGGGGTATCGGCGGCTGCCGTGCGGACGCCGCTGACGCTGACGCATGACGCGCACCTTGCCGAGCGGGGTTTCTATCGCGAGGTGGAGCATCCGACCGTCGGGCGGCATCGGGTGGCGGGGCCGCTGTGGAACCTTTCGCAGCCAGAGGTGGCGATCCGGTCGGCGGCGCCGTGCTTTGGGCAGCACAATGGAGAGGTCTTGTCGGATCTGCTGGGGATGACGGTCGAGCAGATCGGCCGGCTCGAAGAACTGGTGATCGTTGGAGACACACCGATGGCGGCGCGTCCGGCGGCTCAGGCGATTCGACGCTAGGTTGATCGCCCCGGATGGGGTACATGTTTATGCATGCCACACCTGATGCTGACCTTCGAGAACCACGCCGCGGTGCAGGGCATGCGGCGCGACCGCACCTTCAGCCCGGTCGAACGCGACCGGGTGGCGCTGGTGCTCGTGTTCGCCACGGGCTGGACTCCGCCGGCAGTCCGCACGGCATGTCTTGTTGTACTATTTGGGGCAACCGGGGACGGCCCGGCCCTGGCTCGTCATCTCGGGAAGGACCGCCATGAAAGGCCGCGCGCAGCAACTGATATCGCTCTCTCCGTGGGTCGTATCCGCCGGCGTCGTCACCTTGCTGGCCGGCCTGGCCTGGGACGCGGTCCTGCATCGCCTCGACCCCGACCTGGCGGCCCGCGAGGGCATCTTCGCCCTGACCAACCCCGGACATGTGCTCTTCGGCGGCGGGATCGCAATCATCGTGGCCGGCGCGCTCCTATTCTTTGCCGGCCGGGCGCTGACCACGCCACATCCGCTCGCCTTCGCGCTGCCCGCGGTCGCGCTGGCGACGCTGGCGACGGCATCGTTCGCGCTCGCGGCCTCGACCGGCACCCTGGGCGGCCCGAAGCACATGCACGAGGACGGGGCCATCCACACGCACGACGAGCAGCAGGCGGTCGAGACACCGCAGCATGTGCATGAGGACGAGACCGCCCACACGCACGACGAGCAGCAGGCGTCCGCTGCACCGCCGGCGGGGAGCGCGGGTGCGTCCGCCCAAGGCGGCGCTGTGCACGACCACGGCGCGGCGCTCGCGGTCACCACCGCCGAACTCGAAGCAGCGACTCGCCTGGTGGTGGACACGAAGGCGGCCGCCGCGCGCTTCGCGGACATCGAGGCGGCGCGCTCGGAAGGATACTACCAGGCGGCCTCCCCCCGGAACGGCCTCGTCCACTATTTCAACACCGGCTATAACCGGGACGGCCGGATCCTGGACCCGGAGCATCCGGAGTCCCTGGTGTACCTGCACCTGACCGATGGGAGTTGGAAGCTGGTCGGCGTGCTGTACCGGATGCCGAGTCCGGGCCAGCCCGGCCCGCGTGTCGGCGGGCCGCTGACCGCCTGGCACGCGCACGACAATCTCTGCACGGCGAATGGCCGCGTCGTCGGCAAGATCGTCAATGGCCGCTGCACCAACGGCACCTTGAGCATCACGCCTGAGATGTTGCACGTCTGGCTGGCCGACAACCCCAACGGCGTGTTCTCGGACGACATGGAGCCGACCGCGCTGGGCGATCTGGCGAGGTCGCAGGCGAGCCCGTAAGTCGTTGCTCCAGATGGCCTGTGCCCCGAGCCTTTCGTTCGGGGCTGCGGTGGCTGTCTCCACGAAGCAAAGAGCACTCTTGCCGGCGTGAACGCCGCACGAGACGGCGTTCAACGCAAGGCCTAAACACGCCGCCATGGCGGCATGACTCGCATCAGGTTCTCGAACGGCCCTCGCAGCTGGTCTTCGGGCTGACCCATCGCTCAACATGCACCTCAACTCAGGCGAGCAGCTTAGCGGCCCAGGTGAAGCGCCTGGTCGAAATGGTGTGATCGCCGCTGTGTGCTCTCATTCTGGTCGTATCTATCCGTGCATCGAGCTGACGATGCGTTCGATCTGCTTGATGTGCGGCCGTTCGTGGATAGCCAACCAGTCTGCATAGAACAGCACCGAGTGTTCGAGTGGCCGTCCTGCCCCTGTGATGGTCGCGGTTCGTGACCAGCCGTCGGGCGGCAATGATTGCAAGGCCGTCAGCAGATCGGCGCGCTGTTGAGCGAAGGCGCGCAACGAGGGCTGGAATGCCTGTTCGAGATAGTCGGTCTTCTTGATCCAGGTGCGGGGACTGACTGTCCGCAGCGTGGGCGCGTCCTGAGCGAGCATCGTCAGGATGGTGCCACCGCGAATGTCGGCACACGCGCGCAGGTGGGCAAGGACATCGTTGGCGGACCATTCATCGGGCTGCGGCGCGGTCTGGAGTTGTGCCGGTGTCAGACCGACGGTCAGGGTGGCGATACGCGTTGGCGTTGCAGCAAGCGAGGTCAGAGCCTGGTCAACGGTGAGCAATTGCGTGGGCACGTGACGTCATCCTTTCGCGCCGTCTGAGTGATGCACGTATGATACGCTCGAACGGATGTTCTGAGTAATAGGGAGGTGGGCATGGGTGAGTGGCTGCAGGTCGGGCCGGCGGGGAATCGCGCGTATCTGGCGGTGCCGGAAAGCGGGGCTGGGGCCGGGGTGCTGGTGCTGCATGCGTGGTGGGGGCTGACGTCGGTCTTTACCGACGTGTGCGACCGGCTGGCAGCGGCGGGCTTCGTGGCGCTGGCGCCGAGCTTGTATCCCGGCGGGGCGGCGACGGCGTCGATCGCCGAGGCGGAGGCGTTGGTCGCCGCGCACGATCGGGCGCCGGGCGAGGCGGAGGCGGTCGTGCTGGCTGCGGTGGAGCAGTTGCGTGGGTTGCCGTCGGTGACGGGTGCGGGGATTGGGGTGATCGGCTTCTCGATGGGCGCGTATTGGGCGCTGCGTCTGTCGCAGGTGCGGCCGGATGACGTTAGCGCGGCCGTGGCGGTCTACGGGA
>JBFXAN010000139.1:0-17319 GCA_050184225.1 Dehalococcoidia bacterium
TGTCGCGGCTGGGATCGGTGTGAGTCCGATCCCTGCCGCGGCTTGTTTTTCGGCTACCGTGCAAGCGAGCCCATCGGGTCCCAGGCGGGCAAGATGATCGGCGGCTGACCGAGCGCGGCTCGCAGATCATCGGACAGCCGGTCACGACGGGCGGCGATCTCGAACATGTGCTCGTCGAACCACGAGTCGTTCATCGTGAAGAAGCCCTTCTGTCCGGTGTTGTCGGCGCCCCAGGAATTTTCGACCCGCCAGCGGCGCGGCGCCCCAGCGGCCACGTCCACCCCGGTGAAGAGCATGGCGTGATTCATCGCGGTCTGGTGATATTCCAAGCGGGACGTCTTGTCAAGCTCGAACGTGGTGTCATAGAGCGTGTCGTAGTCGAAGAGGCTCACGTCCCAGATGCCGAGGTCACGGCGCATCATCTTGCCCGTGTCGCAGCCGAACCAAACCGGCTCGCCATCGACGAGCGTCTCCATCGCGATCGACTTCATCGTCTCGATTGGCACATTGAGATAGGTGACGATGCCGCCGCCGACGACGTTACCCAGGTAGTCGACCGTGTAGGTGCGGCCGTATTGGCTGGTTGGACGCGGGTCGTTGACGATGCAGACGTACTCATCAAGCGGAAGATCGACGTAGCGCTCAGCGAATTCCTTCGGCGAGATCTGGCCGTCGCGGTGGAATTGCCGGTCCTTGTCGTTCCATTGCCAGTCGATCGCGCTCGGCGGCGTGCCCAGGTGGATCGAGAGAACGCGGTATACGGTCGCAAGCAGGTCATCCTTGGTCGAGCGCAGGTCGTCGACCGTCGCGCCACGGGCCGCCGCATCGCGCAACAGCTTCGCTCCCTCGCGCAACTTGGCGACGGCGATGCTGTTCATCCGCCGCGTGTTGGATGAAGACTCCGTCTCCGGCATGAACGCCTTCGGCACGAGGCCGTGCTTGCCGACGAGATTGACGAACATGTTCCACTGGCCGCCATCATCGAGCGGGTGGTCGAGCAGGAACGCAACCGTGCGATCGTCGAGCGGCCGCTCCGACGTCTCGATCACCGCTTCGAGGAAATAGTTCGCCCGCTCGAACTTATCCCAGAAATGAATATACGCCTGGCTGAACTCGAACTCTTTGAGATTGAGTCGCTTCATCGTGCCGGGGCGCAGCAGGTTGAGTCCGGCGAAGATCCAGCAACGCCCCGACACCTTCTGATTTGTGACCGCCCAGTCGTCCAGCAGGTGAGAAAAACTCTGATCGGTACTGTTGACGACGGCGCGGTTGAGGGCGATATCATCGGCGGTCACCTGTGTGACGGCATTCTGCGCCAGCCGGTAGGCACGATTTGACTCGAAGTCGCGTCGAAGCTGATCGAGCCGGCCGGCGGTCAGCACCCCATCCCCCTGCCCAACCGCAGAACCCTGTTCAGTTGCCAAGATCGGCGGTGTCATCGCTCCACGCTCCTTATGCGGAATTGTTGTGGCCATTCTCACACAGCGAGCGGGCGGCTGACAGTGACCGATTTCTTGAACCGCAGAGGCGCGGAGGACGCAGAGGGGCGCAAAGGATTCCTTGTCGTGCTGAGAAGGGCAGCGACGAAGTATCTCGTCGCAGGATAGCGATCGGCGGCGAGATGCTTCGCTGCGCTCGGCATGACAATTCCCTCCTTTCGTTCCTCTGCGCCCTCCGCGCCTTTGCGGTTCAATCCGCCTCCGGGTGGTCGACGTTCGTGGTACAGTCGTGGTGAGCAGAGCGGACTAGGAGGCGAGCGGATGACGATCGAGAACATACGTCAGGAGCTGAGTCACGCCGCGCCGGTGCTCACCTTCACGGATGCGGCGCGGGAACGCGTGCAGGGTTTTCTTGCGGCGCAGAACAAACCGGGGTTGGCGCTGCGGGTGGCGATCACCGGACGAACATCCGGCGGATTTCGCTATGCGATGGGGTTGGTCGAAGAAACCTCCCGCGATGCGGGCGACCTCATGCTCGATGCCGGTGCGTTCAGTGTGTTGATCGACCCGGAGAGCCTGGGCGACCTGCGCGGCGCGCGAATTGACTTCGTCGAGTCGGCGGGCGGTGGCGGGCTGCAGATCGACAATCCCAATCCGGTTTGGCGGGAACCGCTGGCGCTTCGCGTGCAGGAAGTGATCGAAAGCCGGATCAATCCGGGCGTTGCCTCACACGGCGGCTGGGTCGAGTTGCTCGGCGTCAAGGGAAGCAAGGCATACATCCGCATGGGCGGCGGCTGTCAGGGCTGCGGCATGGCCGACGTGACGTTGAAGCAGGGGATCGAGACGATCATTTTCTCCGACGTACCCGAGATCACCGCGGTCGTCGACGAGACAGACCACGCTTCCGGCGACAACCCATACTACAAACCGGCCAAGGGCGCGGCGTAGGCCGGCTCGATCGCGATCCGCAGCTGCCGATGCGCCTCGCGGAGCGATGCTTCGACGGCGGCCGGTGTGTTGCCACGCGCGAAGATGAAGCCCAGATAACGATTGCCGTCCGGGAGCGGAACGACTTCATCGCCGATTGGGATGCTGATCGTGAGGTCGACGATGCCCTCCACCGCCCGGGCGTCGTCGATTCCTGATACCGCTCGCAGGACGCCGCGCGCGGGAATTGGCAGCATCATCACGCCGGATGGTTCGGGTTCGCGCTCGACGTGCGTTACGTCGCCGCCGATAGCGTGCAGCAATACCAGGTCTTCGAGCGAACGACCGCCGCTGAATTCGAGCGTATCGGAGCAAAGCCCACCGATCGTGCGCGCGGCGATCTCCACCACCCACGCGCCGTTGGCGTTCAATCGAAGCTCGGCGTGGACCGGACCCTCGCGCAATCCCAGCGCTTCGGCGGCGCGTCCGGTGGCATCGACGATCGATCGCTGCTCGTCCTCGGAATGCCGGGACGGCGTGACGTAGATCGTCTCCTCGAAGTAGGGCCCGTCGAGGGGATCCGGCTTGTCAAAGATCGCCAGCACCTTGAGCGCGCCGCCGATCAACATGCCTTCGAGCGCCACCTCGATGCCGGGAATGAACGCCTCGACGAGATAGCGGCGGGCGTCGTCTCCACCGGCGGCGGCAACCTCCGGATCTTCGAGAATGGCACGCAGCCGGTGGACCGCACTGACGAATGTATCGGGAGTATCGGCACGAATCACACCCCGGCTGGCAGAGAGGAAGATCGGCTTCACGACGCAAGGGTAGGGCACGCGCCGAGCAACGGCGGCGGGATCGTCGGCGAGCGGGATGGTCGCATACCACGGCGAAGGCGCCCCGGCATCGGCCAGCAGCCGGCGCATCAGCGCCTTGTTGCCCGTCGCGCGGACAGCATCGACGGCGTTGTGCGGGAGTCCGAGCCGTTCGGCGGCCATTGCCGCCAGCAGGGTAGAATCATCGTCCACGCCGACGATGATATCGATCGGCATCGACGCGTGAAATGCGGCGATCTGTTCCACCGCCTGGAGCGGTTCTCGAAAGGTGAGAGCGAGGGTCGTCCCCGGCGCTGCCCGCGCCAGCGCATTGCGGCGCTCGGTCCCGACCGTCACCCGCGCGCCCAACCGTCCCGCCGCGCGCATAAAGGCCCGAGCGCGATACGTGCGGGTCGCCATCAGCAGTAGAATGCGGCGCATGGGGACAGGGTAGCATGTACCTAACCCCCCGACCCCCTTCTCTCGCAGGGAAGGGGGAGTACTGGTTAGCCATGGTGGAACGAGAATCGTCGGTGTAGCCAGACGGGATACTGGCAGACCACGGTAGATGAGAACTCCCCCTTCCCTGCGAGAGAAGGGGGCCGGGGGGTTAGGTATGACACGTGCAGCTGAAATCGAAGTCATCGCACCCGTGTCCGGCCGTGCCGAACAGATCCTGACACCAAAGGCGCTGGCCTTTGTCGGGGAATTGCACCGCGAGCTTAATCCAGTGCGCCAGCGGCTGCTGGCCGCGCGGGTCGAGCGGCAGGCGCGGCTTGATGCTGGCGAGATGCCGGACTTCCTGGCTGAGACGCGAGGCATCCGAGAGGGGGTGTGGCAGGTGGCGCGGCCGCCGGCGGACCTGCACGATCGGCGGGTCGAGATCACCGGTCCGGTCGACCGGAAGATGGTGATCAATGCGCTCAATTCCGGCGCGCGGGTGTTCATGGCGGACTTCGAGGATGCGACGACGCCATCCTGGGAGAACCTGATCGAGGGGCACGCCAACCTGATCGACGCGATCGAGCGGACGATCGAATTCGCCAATCCGGATGGCCGGACCTATCGGTTGAACAACGACGTCGCGACGCTGTTCGTGCGCCCGCGCGGGTGGCATCTGCCGGAGAAGCATCTGCTCGTCGATGGTGAGCCGGTTTCCGGCAGCCTCTTCGACTTCGGCTTGTACGTCTATCACAACGGCCGCCGGCTGCTGGACAAGGGCAGCGGACCCTACTTCTATCTGCCGAAGCTGGAGAGTCATCATGAAGCGCGACTCTGGAACGATGCCTTCCTCTTCGCGCAGGACCGGCTGGACCTGTCACGTGGGAGTATTCGGGCGACGGTATTGGTCGAGACGATCCTCGCTGCCTTCGAGATGGAGGAGATCCTCTTCGAGTTGCGCGAGCACAGCGCCGGTCTGAACGCGGGCCGGTGGGACTACATCTTCAGCATGATCAAGAAGTTCCGCACGCGGCCGGAGTTCGTGCTGCCTGACCGGACGCAGGTGACGATGACCGTCCCCTTCATGCGGGCGTACACCGAACTGCTGGTGAAGACCTGCCACGCGCGCGGCGCCCACGCGATCGGCGGGATGGCAGCGTTCATTCCCAGCCGGCGCGACGCGGCGGTGAATGACCTCGCGTTGACCAATGTGCAGGCCGACAAGCAGCGCGAAGCCGGCGCCGGATTCGATGGAACCTGGGTCGCACATCCCGACCTCGTCTCGACGGCAATGACGGCATTCGACGCGGCGCTCGGCGACAAAGCCAACCAGGTGGAGCGGCGACGCGACGATGTCCGAACGGTCGCATCTGAACTGCTCGACGTTCGCATCGATGGCGGCGTGGTCACAGAAGCCGGCGTGCGCACGAACGTCGGCGTCGCGATTCAGTATCTAGAGTCGTGGTTGCGCGGCGTTGGTGCGGCCGCGATCAATAACCTGATGGAAGATGCGGCCACCGCCGAGATCTCACGCTCGCAGATCTGGCAGTGGATCCGCCATGGGGTTCGCCTCGACGACGGCCGGCCGGTGTCGCGCGACCTGGTCCGGCAGATCCAGGCGGAGGAGATGCAGCGGTTCGCGGCAGGGACGGCAGGCGACCCGGCAACGGCAGCGCGCTATCGAGTGGCCGCGGCCCTCTTCGAAGAGGTCGCGCTCTCGGAGGGATTTGCCGAGTTCCTCACGATCCCCGCCTACGAGCGGATCGACTGATCCGAGGTCAGACGGCGGCGCCCTGCTGCTCGAGGACCATCTCGTACAGTTTGACGTGCGGCGGTCCATCGACGATGCCGGCAACGTTGCCCTGGCGATGACCGGCGGCGAACGCCTCCGATTGGGTCCAGGCAATGAAGGCGTCCCGGTTCACCCAGGTCGAGTGGCTGATGTATTCACCCGCCTCGTCGCCCTTGAGCAGGGCAAAGTGGACAAAGCCGGGAACCTGATTCAGATACGTCTCACGGTCGCGCCAGCGCTCCTCGAAGTCAGCCTCGCGGCCGGGCGCCACCTTGAAGTTGTTCATTGCGATAAACATTGTGTTGTGCTCCTTTCGGTGAACGGGCTTCCTGTCATTCTAGTGGCTCGTTGCTTCCGCGAGACGGGCCGCCTGACCGGCGGCGTCTCTTGGCAGTGGTACGATCAGCGGGCAATCGCGCACCGGATGACGCAATACCGCCATCGGATGCTCGAAGACCTCGCTCAAGAGTTCCTCAGTACAGACCTCACGCGGCGGTCCGAGGGCCGCCAGGCGACCTTGGTGAAGGACCGCGACGCGATCGGCGGCCGCGGCGGCCAGATTGAGGTCGTGGAGGACCGTGAGCACCGCCGTGCCGCCGGCAGCCATCGACCGTGCCGTCTCCATGACCAGTTCTTGATGATGGATGTCGAGTGAGGCGGTCGGCTCATCCAGCAGCACGATCGGCGCTTCCTGCGCCAGCACACGGGCGAGTGAAACTCGCTGCTGTTCGCCGCCGGAGAGCGTCGGGAAGGACCGCGCCGCCAGATCAAGCGTGTCCGTTTCGCTCATCGCCCAATCGACCACCTCGTGATCGTGACCGCGCTCCGAGGCGGCGAAGCCGAGATGCGGGCTTCGTCCCATCAGCACGACCTCACGGGCGCTGAACGCAAACTGGAGCACTGTCTGTTGAGGTAGAACGGCCCGGCGCAAGGCGAGCGCCCGCGCGCCATAGGTGCGAAGCGGCGCCTCATCGAGCAGGACCGCGCCCGCACTCGGCTGCAAGTCACCGGCCAGGAGTCTGAGCAACGTCGACTTGCCCGCCCCGTTGGGGCCAACGAGCGCGAGGATCTCTCCCGGCCGCAGGTCGAGCGACACCTCTTGCACGAGCGCCCGTGCCCCGACATGAAAGCTGACCGCGCGTGCCTCAAGCATGTGTGGCACATCCTGGATTACCGGATTGAACCGCAAAGACGCAAAGGGCGCAAAGGAGCGCAAAGCATTCGAGAAGACTCTGCGCTTCTTTGCACCCTTTGCGTCTTTGCGGTTGGTTCATGGTCATCCCCAGCCGCCGTGGATTGTGCGGGTGCGGTAGACGAGCCAGAGGAAGAAGGGGCCGCCGAGCATTGCCGTGACGACGCCGAGGGGGAGCTCGCGGGGGATGACGGCGGTGCGGGCGATCAGGTCGGTGAAGAGGAGCAGGATGGCGCCGCCCAGGGCACTGGCCGGGAGCAGGGTACGATGATCCGGGCCGGCGATCAGCCGGATGATGTGGGGCACGACCAGCCCGACGAAGCCGACGATGCCGGCGACGGAGACGGCCGCGCCGGTGACGAGGGCCGAGAGCACAATCAACAGAAACCGCACCCGTTCTGTTGCCAACCCGAGATGACGCGCCTCCCGCTCGCCGAGCACGAGCAGGTTGAGCTGGCGTCCCCACCAGGGCAGCACGATGATACCTAGCCCGATTGCCGGCAGCACCGCCAGCACGGCGGTCCAGGTGGCGCCGCCGACGCTACCGAGCGACCAGAACACGATACTACGCAACTGCGCGTCATCCGCCATGAACGTGCCAAAGCCGATGCCGGCGCCGGCGATCGCATTCAGGGCGATACCAGTGAGCACCAGCGTCACCACTTCGATCCTACCCTGATGCCGCGCACAACCATAGACCGCAAGCGTGGCGAGCAGGCCACCGATGAATGCGGCGACGGGAAGGGTAGCCGCGCCGAGGATGGTCACACCGAAAACGATCGCGATGACGGCCCCCAGTGCGGCGCCGCTGGAGACACCGATCAGGCTCGGATCGGCGAGGGGATTGCGAAAGACGCCTTGCATCACCGCACCGGCCAGGCCGAGCGAGGCGCCGACAAGCGCGGCGAGCAGCATTCGCGGAATCCGGATCGCCCAGAGCACCGCGTCCTGCTGGCCGGTGTAGCTGACACCGAGGTCGATGCCGAGGTGATCGAACAGGATCGCGAGCGACTGCACCGGCGCAATCCGCACGGCGCCGATACCCGCGTTGAGCAGCAGCGCCAGCACCAGCAGTGCGCCGAGCATTGGGAACAGCAAGTAATTCGTCCGCGTTCGCCTGCGCGTCGAAGCCGGTTGAGTCAGCGGGAGGCGTGCCGTACCGGCGGTCATAAACGCTACTTCAACTCCGGATGAAGCCCTTTGACCAGGTCCATCAACGCCTGACCGACGCGCGGACCCATGCCGAGGAGATACTGATCGTCGTAGTCGAGCACGCGGCGGTTCTTGCCGGCCGGTGTCTGGGCGACACCGGGCAGGGTCAGCAGGCCATCGACGCCGCCCACAGACTCGAGTCCTGCCATCAGCAGGAGGAGGACATCCGGCTGTGCCGTGACCAGCGCTTCCGGCGTGAGCGGCTTAAAGCCCTGGACACCCGCCTCCGATCCGGCATCAACACCGCCGGCCGCCGCGATCAACGCGTCCGCCGAGGTGCCTTTGCCGCCGAGTTGCTGGGTGGCGGCGCCGCGGACGTAGAGGAAGGCCACCCGCGGCTTCGAGGTTGCGGTTGCCGCGAGCGCCTGGGCGGCGGCGATCTCGGTCTGCGTCTGGGCCGCGATCTGGCCGCCGCGCTCCGGGACGCCCAGCGCGGCGGCGACGGCACGGATCTTCTCGACGGCGCCATCGAGGGTGGTCGCGCTGGGCAGAATGACGACGGGGACGCCGGCGCCGCGGATCTGCTCGATCACGGCGGGCGGTCCGGCGGCTTCATTGCCGATCACAAGGGTTGGATTGAGCGAGAGGACGCCCTCGGCGGAGAGCTGGCGCTGATATCCGATCTTCGGCAACGTCGTCGCGGCCTCGGGGTAGGTCGCGCTGGTATCGGTGGCGATGACGTTATCGCCGAGGCCGAGCGCCCAGATCACTTCGGCGATGTCACCATTGAGGGGGATGATCCGGCTGACATCGGTAACAGTGACCGAACGTCCATCCTTGTCCGTGACAGTAACGGGAAGGACCGGCCGGCTCGATGCCGCCGTCGCGGTCGCCGTCGGCTGGTTCGTCGCGGCGGCTGCCACCGATGCCCGCGGCGCCGGTGTTGCTGCCGAAGACGCGGCGTCGTTGTCACCCTCGCCGCACCCGGCCGCGATCACCAGGCAGAGCGCGAGCATAGCGAGTGAGAGCGTTCGGACCATGATCAGCCTCCGCACGGCTAGTGTATGTTCGCACGACCTAATGATACAGCTTTGATCTAACTAAATCCGTATGTCAACTGCATCGCTTCAGCCAAGCTGTCCGTGTCCGGAGGTTCGTGTAGGATGGGGACCATGAATGCCTCGATGTTCAAGCGCCAGGCAGCGGAGCAGGCTCTTGCGTTCGTGCGGGACGGTCAGGTCGTTGGATTGGGCACCGGCAGCACGGCCGAATACGCGATCCGGGGACTCGCCGTCCGCGTGCGCGAAGGGCTGCAGATCACCGGCGTACCGACATCAGAGGCCAGCGCCCGGCACGCGCGGGAACTCGGCATCGCCGTGGTCTCCCTCAATGATGTCGCGTCGATTGATGTGACGATCGACGGCGCCGATGAAGTAGACCCGCAATACAACTTGATCAAGGGCGCCGGCGGCGCCCTCACCCGTGAGAAACTGGTGGCGCGGGCGACCCGGCAGCAGATCATCGTCGTCGATAGCAGCAAGCTCGTCGACGTGCTCGGGGCGGCTGCTTATCCGCTTCCGGTCGAGGTGCTGCCTTTCGGTTGGCGGACGGCACAGCAGGGATTAGCGTTGCTTGGCTGTGACGCCGAGCTTCGTATCGCGGGTAACGGCCCCACGGTGACGGACAACGGCAACTACGTGATCGACTGTCGCTTTGGTGGTATCCCCGACCCGGCGGCACTCGAAGCGGCGATCAAGCAACTGCCCGGCGTCGTGGACAGCGGCCTGTTTGTTGGACTCACGGCCATGCTGGTCGTTGCCGGTCCGGACGGCGTCGAGGTGATCGACATCGCGGCGCAGCGCCGAACGCGAGAATAGCGTCGCGTGCGCGACGTATGTGGTGTAGTCGGCGATGCCCACGTGGATCCTTGAGGGAACGCTGGCGATCAGCCCGCGCCCCGGCTATCGGCCGGGAGCGGAGCATCGGGTGCCGCGGACGACGGTCGATGCCTGGGTAGATGACATGCGCGCGGCGGGCATCGCCTCGATCATCTGTCTGCTCGCCGGGGACCAACTGCCGCTCTACGACCGCACTCTTCCCGGTGGACTCGTCCAGCATTACGTCAACTCCGGCTTCGCCGTGGCGCATATTCCCACGGCCGACGGGCAGGCGGAGCCGTTCACGCTCGAACAGCTCGACCGCGCCTGGGGCGCGTTCTGCCGGCTGCCGAAGCCGGTGCTCGTCCACTGTAGCGCGGGGTTCGACCGCACCGGGCGCGTCGTCCAGCACATCCTCTGGCAGATAGAGCGTGAGCCGGCGCCGCGGTAGCCGGATGTGATCGCCCCTCGTCGTATTTCTTGCCAGGGTTGCGCTGAACCTGGAACGCCACCATCATCACCGCATAACCAATTCCGCTATCGGAGGATGGGCATGTCATTAGATGGGAAAGTGGCGGTGATCGTCGGCGGAAGTCGCGGCATCGGCCGCGATGTCGCCGTGGCGTTGGCAGAGGCAGGGGCGGATGTTGTTATCGCGGCGCGGACGGAGCAGGTCACCGACCCGCGGCTGCCGGGGACGATCTACAGCGTGGCGAAGGAGGTCGAGGAGCGGGGCCGGAAGGCGTTGCCGATCAAGGTCGATGTCACCAAGGACGAAGAGCTTGAGGCGATGGCCAAACAGACGATGGACACGTTTGGCCGGCTCGACATCCTCTTCAACAACGCGGCGATCCTCGTTCCGGGAACGATCCGCACGGTCCAGCCGCGGCACCTGGACCTGATGTGGCGGGTCGACCTGCGCGGGTTGCTGATGGCGATCCGCTATGTGATCGACCCGATGGCCCAGTCCGGCGGCGGGCATATCATCAACGTCTCCTCGCGTGCCGGCGTCTTCCCCGGACCCGGACCCTACAACGAGGAGCAGCGGGCACGGCGGGGCGGCGCGTTCTACGGCATGGTCAAAGCCGGTCTTGAACGATTCTCGCAATCGCTGGCGATGGAAGTACAGGACGAGAACATCTCGGTCAACGTCCTGTCGCCGCAGGGACGGATCAAGACGCCCGGCAACGTCTTTGCCCAGAACGACAAGGAGAACCCCGACCTCGAGTTCGAAGAAGCCGTGGCGATGGGCAAGGCCACGGTCTGGATCTGCGAGCAGAATCCGCAGAAATACACGGGCAACATCCTCTTCGACGAGGAACTCTGCCGCGAGAAGGGTCTCTAGCACCGAGTAAGGACGCCGTTCCCTGGGAGCGCGGGCTTCCAGCCCGCATGGTTGCTCGACGCCATTGCTGACAAGATGTCCGCGCTCCCAGGCGGGACGGTGCTATATTACTCCCGCCTCGAAGTAACGGCGCAGGTCATCACGGGAGAGGCCGAGCTCGCCGCAGTAGACGGCGACGTTGTGCTCGCCGAGGAGCGGCGCCCGGTGATGCGGTCCACCCGGCGTGCCGGTGAAGCGGTACGGCACGCCCGGATACGGATAGGCCCGGCCCAACTCGGGATGGTCGAGCGTGCGGAAATAGCCGCGGTCTTCCCAATGCGGGTCGGACAGGTTCTCCTCCGGCGAGCGGATGAATCCGTACGGGAGCCGCGCCGCCTGACCGCCGCGATAGACCTCCTCGGCCGGCAGGGCACGGACGAAGCCGTGGAGCGTATCCATCACATACGCCACGTCGGGATTGCCGCGGCGCTCGGCGACCGGGACATACATCGTCTGTTCGAAGCGCGGATCTTCGAGGTCGCCGGCTAGGTCTTTCTCGGCCATCCACCGGACGAGGGGACGCCAGGACGTAGGATTGCGGGGGATGCCGCCGCCCATCAGGTTGATGTAGCGTCCGTCCATGCAGCGGTGCTGCCACGGCTGGGTATAGACCGGCGAAGCATGGCGGCCGGTCTGACGGCGGACGATCTGTCCGGAATATTCCCACTGGGGGAATGCCCCTTCGGTTGTCGCCGCGCAGGCCTCGTGTACCGAGATGTCGATGCACTGGCCGGCGCCGCTACTCGACCGAGCCAGCAGTGCCGCCATCACCGCGTTCGCGGCGTAGACGCCCGCCATTGCGGCCGCGTGGTGGCCGGCTGGACGGATCGGCGGTGCGTCGGGATCGTCCTCGGCATCGTAACCACAACTCGCCATTGGACCGCCGAGTGCAATCTGGGTGAGGTCGGTCGCGGCAAAGTCGCGCCAGGGACCGGTTTGGCCGAACGGTGACACCGAGGCGACGATCAGCCGGGGGAGGTCTGCGACGAGATCGGCGGGCGCGAGCCCGCGCGCCGCCAGAGTGCCGGGCGGCAGGCTTTCGATCAGCACATCGGCGTCGGCGAGCGCTCGACGGAGCAGCGCCGGAGCGTCGGGGTGATCGAGTGCGAGCGTGACGCCGCGCTTGCTGGTATTCGATGCCCAGAAGAAGAGCGAGCGATTTGGGTCGGGCGTATCCTCGGCGAATGGACCGATCCGGCGTTCGCGGCAACCGTCCGGCGGCTCGACCTTGATCACGCCGGCCCCCATATCGGCGAGCAGCTTGCCGGCCCACTGCCCGTTCTCGCCACCGACTTCGATCACGCGAACGCCGGACAGCGGTCCAATGCGGTGTGGGTCATGTGTCGTGTCTTCCATGGGCCGAAGAATACGCCGACGCCATGTCCAGAGCAAACGACGCGTCAGCGTGATCGGTGTGGTGGCTTCGACGCTGGAAGTAATTCAGTAGCGCGGCAAGAGCCGGATCGGCCGCTTTGCTCTTACTCCTGCGCCGGCCGAACATCCCGCGCGGTCCCGATCGAGACCAGCTTCGGATCGCGCTGCAGCCGATCGATCTCCTCGCGGGTCAGCTCCGCCGTGAAGATCGTCGGGCTGATCCTGGCACGGACGGCTACGCCCGCCGGGACATAGCTCTCTTCGGAAACCCTCATGACCACGGCCACGCGATCGGAGCTTCCGGCGGAAAGAGCCTCTGCGGTGATGTTCAGTTCTTCCTTGCCGAGCTCATCCTCAGGCGACGTGGTCAGCGGACCAAGGCGCGGAGGTGCCTCCGCGTCCTGGTCCGTGCGCTCCTCATTCTCGTGTGCCCGTTCGCGTGGCATCTGAACCTCGTGTCGCTCCGCGACGGCGCCGGTGCCGCCCTGTCCCATCGGTTGCGGGCCGCGTCATCGCCTGCACAGCGGCGACGGCGCCCTTGGCATGCACGCGGCCGGCGCCGAAGCGATCGTGCCACGCGGTGCCGGCGGGCGGATCCCGTCGAGCCGAATCGACGACGACCTCGCGGATCTGCTCGGCGGTGAGGCTGATGCCGCGTTCGGCGGCCTCCGCGAGCAGCAGCGCGACCACACCGGTGACGGCCGGCGCCGCCATGCTCGTCCCCGACATGCGCACCACGCCCACGCCGGTGCCTGCATCGGCGGCCATCACGGCATGCCCCGGCGCGCTCACCTCCGGCTTTTCTCGTCCATCTCGGGTCGGCCCGGCGCTGGAGAAGAACGACAGCGGGAGGTTGGGCTTGTGCCCATCATACGACCCAACGGCGATGCTTGTCCGGCTGCAGGAGATCGAGCCGAGCGTGGAACCGCCATCATGGGGCGGGGCGAACTGGGACGGGCTGCGGTCGTCCCGTTCCACCCATGCGTGGAACCGGCCATCGGCAACGGCGACGCCGTGCAGCCGCATCGTCCAGGTTCCTGCCGGCAGGCCCGACTCCAAAAAGACGCCGATCACATTGTCGCCGTTGTTCGGGTCCTGGCGACGGTGGGCGGCGAAGATCAGCGTCTTGCCGTCGTCATCGTTCACCCTGGCGTTCTCGCCGAGCGCGACGCTGCCCAGGCTCGTGCCGTTCGGCATCAGGATCTCCAGACGGAACTCGTCGCCCGCCTGGTACCAGACCTCAAGCTCGTTGTGGGTGAAGTCCTGCGCCGGCACATTCCACTTCAAGTCAACATGACCGTTGGCCGGCACCGTGCCGCCGGCGTGGATGCCGTCGTCGAAGGAATTGGAGGCGGCGATCACGACGGCCCGGTTCGGCGCCTCGTGGAGCATCGCATCGATGCCCTGCTCAACGAGGGTTGTGCCGTCGTGGGGGCCACCGTTGGTGCCCAGGCTAAGATTGATCACACATGGCCGCGTGCCGGCGAGGTCGAAGATGAAGCGCATCGCCTCGAGCAGTTGGACTGAATCGCCGAAGGTCGAACCGACGACATCGGGGCTGCCCCAGGGAATGTCACTGGCGGCCAGTTCGACGAAGACCAGTTCGGCGTTGGGGGCGACCCCGGTCGTACCGCTGCCGCGGCCGTTGCCGGCGGCGATGTCCATGACATGCGTTCCGTGCGATCGTCGTGCGGGCCGGTAGCCCAGTGTGGCATAGGGATCGGCGGTCAGCAACGCCTGGTTGATTTCGGCGGTGGAGTAGAGCCGGCCGTAGCCGAAGGGGCTGTCGGGCCGGATCGGTCCGCTCTGATTCCAGAGTGCGAGCAAGCGCGTCGTGCCGCCCGCCTGGCGGAAGTTCTGGTGGGCAACGTCACCACCGAAGTCGACAATGCCGACGACCACGCCCGCACCTTGCTGTCCGAGGGTGTCCGATGGCAGCAGGTCGCCGCGCGACTCGATCTCTTCAATCGTGGCCGACAGCGCCGGTTTGATCCCCTGCGCGGCCTTGAGACTGATCACCGGATCTGCCAGGCGCACGCTCTCCAGACGCGAGAGGGGAATGCGGGCTGTGACGAGCCACTCGCCAGCGTTGCTCCCGGCGCCCAGCACCGCACCTTCGCGCACCTCGCTCATCGCCCGCCATGCCTCGAGGTCGTTGACCTTGGCAACCACGGCGATCTCGCCGGCGTCGGTCGATTCCGTGGCAACCGTGTTGATTCCGCGCCGTCTGCGATCCGCGAACTGCTGTAATCGGGGGTCCATGTCAGTGGCAACAGTCGTTTCTACGAGTTCCATCTTCGCCTCCCCAATGCTGGTGCACGCGCGGGGGCCGAATCAGCACACCCGCAATCGGCGGACGGCCTTCCTCGACCCGAACCTGATCACTAAACGACGTAGGCGAATGCTTTAGCGCGTGGCAAGGCCGGTTCCGAGGTGATGTCTGGGGCAGCATCTACTACACTAATAGACAACATACATTATCCGACATATTTCGATTACCCATTGCAGTCAGTGCAGAATTATCGATCTAGAGATCCATCCGTTCAAATGGACACAAGGTGTGATCATACCGCTTCCACTCTGAGTATTGCGTGCCCGAATGGCCGAAGCGAGCGCGTTCACTAATCAACGGTGTGGTCAACCAGCCAGCTAACGGACGCCGTGCCTTACAACAATGACGTGCTGTCGCAGATCTATGTCCAGGTTATGACGTCGATTGCTTGCTCTACCGAGGTGAGGTCATGAGCGTACCGACATCGGTCATCGATGCAGCAGAACATCGCTACCGGGAACGCACGACGACCCGCGAGGCGACTGAGGAGAAGCTCCGCTACCAGACGCCGATGCGGGTCGACACGCGGGAGCGGGTGGAGCAGCGGCTCCGCCGGTTGAGCCGGGAGAAGTCGGCCGAGGTGGTTGGGGCAGCCGTGATTGCGTCTCAATCCGCGCCCGGACCAATGACCTCAGTGGACGTGTTGGAGCGGGTGATCGGCGACAGCGATCTGTTTGCAGTGAACTATCTCGAGCAGGGCCTTGCCGCTGCCCGCGCAATTGGACGGGTCCGCATTCGTGACCGGAGCGGTGAGGTCGTTGGTTACGGAACCGGCTTCCTCGTCTCGCCGCGGTTGTTGATGACGAACAATCACGTGCTCGAAGACGAAGCCGCGGCAGAATGCAGCCAGGTTGAGTTCAACTTCCAGGACGATGCCACCGGCCTGCCGTTGCCCACGACACTCTTCGATCTCGAGCCGGCAACCTTCTTTGTCACTGATGGGGCGCTGGATTTCACCCTTGTCGCCGTGTCAGAAACGGCGCACAACCGCATGGGTCTCCAGCAGTTCGGATGGTGCCGGTTGATCGAAGAGCAGGGCAAGATCCTGCTCGGCGAATGTATCACGATCATTCAGCATCCGAACGGCGAACCGAAACAGATCGCCCTCCGTGAAAACCGGCTCGTCGACCTCTTGGAGAACTTTCTGCACTACAAGACCGATACCGCCCCCGGTTCGTCGGGATCGCCCTTGTTCAACGACCAGTGGGAGATCGTCGGTCTTCATCACTCCGGCGTGCCGGCCAGGGACGGAAACGGCAACATCCTCGCGATGGACGGATCGATCTGGACGCCGGAGTGTGGCGAACACCGGATCAAGTGGATCGCCAATGAAGGCATCCGCATCAGCCGGATCGTCCGGCACATCCGGGCGCAACAGCTGACCGGCGAGCGCGGACGGCTGCGCGATGCGCTGCTCGCCTCTGAGTTGTCCATGGTTACGGCTGCAACCGGGCCGGTTGGCGAGCAGCGCTGGAATGGAACGACATCAACCGTCCCGATCCCGGACGTGGCGCCGAGCGCGTCCACCAGCAGCGTGCCGGCGACGACCGGCTCCTTCACCGTCCCCTTGCACATCACGCTGCACCTCGGGCAACCGTCGGTTGCCGTCTCGCGGCCGCGTACCGACCAGATCAGCACCCGTCCTCCCATCAATGTCCGGAGGGTCTCGACCGTCGCGGATGACGCCCTGCAGGGCGCGCTCGATGCCGCGGCTGCCGAACGGGCGCGGACCTACTACGATCCGATCGCTGACGGCCAGGCCCGCGACACGTACTATCGTGGCATTCTTGCCGAACAGTTGGACCCGTCTGCTCTCTACCAGGCACTCCACCAGCTCGTGACGGACACGCACACCGAACAGCCATCGTACGCACCCAGCCGGCATGTCTACCCTTTCGTCGATCTGCATCCTGACAAGACGTTGCGGAGTATCTACTCCGGCAAGGCATTCACGGCGGACGAACTGATCCGCGCCGACTTCATTGCCGATGAGCGGCGGGCGCAGTACTCCCGGCATCTTGAAGAGATACGCGCGGCCGAGTCTGCACGAGACGCGGAGGTACAAGCCGCGGAGCTCAACCTCCTTGAGGCGCAGTTCCCGTACAACTGCGAGCACGTGGTGCCGCAGTCGTGGTTCACCAAGCGCGAGCCGATGCGCGGAGACCTTCACCATCTCTTTGCCTGCGAGTCGCGCTGCAACAGCTTCCGAAGCAATACGCCGTACTTCGACTTCCCCGACTTCGAGGAGGCAATCCGGCACGATTGCGGCAAGAGCGCCGACCGCAAGTTCGAGCCGAGCGAGGGCAAGGGTGCGGTCGCTCGAGCGACGCTCTATTTCCTCATTCGCTATCCCGGTGAGATCGACCGCACCGCCAAGGAGCTAACGCCGGACCGCATCCGGATTCTGTTGCAGTGGCACGAGGCGGAACTGCCCGGCGAGTACGAGCGCCATCGCAACATGGCGATCTTCGAGAAGCAGGGCAATCGCAACCCGTTGATCGACTTCCCTGAGTGGGCGGATCGCATCGCGTTCGAACGAGGCCTGGCAAGCTAGCAAGGCGCGGTCAAACTAATGCACCCGGGAGCGCGGGCTT
>JBFXAN010000140.1:0-17247 GCA_050184225.1 Dehalococcoidia bacterium
ACCTACAACCTGCTCCATCACGTCCCCACGCCGGCAGTGCAGGACCAACACTACGCGCAGCTCGCCCGGGTGCTCCACCCGGGTGGTGTGCTCCTCGCCGTCGACAGCCACGATAGTCCGCCCTTCCGTGATCTACACGACGGTGATATCTGTGTACCGCTCGACCCGGCCACGATCGCGCAACGGCTGGAGCAGGCCGGATTCGTCGAGGTTGATGTCACGATTGAAGGCCCCCTCTGCGTCGTCGCCCGCACCCCCGGGACGGTGGGTCGATGACGCCACGCGGGCGATCGAAGCTTCTTGTGGCCGCCCTGCGTGGCGCAGTGCTCGTTGCCGTCTTCCTTGGCCTGACCCTGGTGGCCTGCGGCAGCAGCGATGACGCCACCAGCCGTCTGTCCGGCGACGTCACGGCAACACCCGCCCGCGCCGCGACGCCACCCATGGCATCGACGGCCGCACCTGCATTTCCGGTGACGGTCACTCACAAGTTGGGTACTGCCGAGCTGAAAGCCGCCCCGCGGCGCGTGGTCACGCTCTCTGTCATGGACTTGGATGCGGCGGTGGCGCTGGGCGTCACGCCGGTCGCCACCACACGTGATGTCTACAATCCCAGCGGCGTGCCCATCTGGTTGAGCGGCCGGATCGACCCCGGCACAACGACGCTGCTGCCGGCGGGCACGGAAGTACCCTTTGAACAGATCGCCGCCCTGAATCCAGATCTGATTCTGGCCACCGGTAGTTTTGCCGTGGAGCAGGCGTTTGGCACGCTGTCGCGGATCGCACCCACGATCGCCTATCAGACGCTACCCGCCGGTGAGTCCTGGCAGGAACGCCTGCACGTGATCGGGACCGCCCTGGGCCGGTCCCAGCAGGCGGCCCAGGTGATCGCCGAAACCGAGCAAACCATCCAGGCGACCAAGGCACGGTATCCCGCGCTGCAGGGCAAGACCTTCAGCCTCTCTCTCCTGTATGCGCCCGGTCAGATCGCCACCATCTACTCCGAGAAAGACTTCGCCGTCCAATTCTTCCAGCAGCTTGGGCTGATCGTCGCACCCACCCTGGCGACGCTGCACCCCTTCTCGGCGACCAACACCAGCGGCGCGGTCAGCTTTGAACAAATGGCGCTCTTGGACGCCGACCTGCTGATCATGAGCTACAACAACGACGAATTGCGCCGGAGCCTGGAAGAAAACCCACTCTTTCAATCGCTGGCTGCGGTGCAACAGCACCGCTACGTCACGGTCGATCTGGAAACGGTAGCGGCGCTGCGCTTTCCAGCGGCGTTGAACATTCCCTGGACACTGCAACAACTCACCCCCGCCTTCGCCCTGATCTCACCGTAATCCCGGCGCGATCCGGGTGCCGTAAGGTGAGGAGTGCCACAAGACACCTGCTTGACGCTGCGTGAGGCATCAAGCAGGTGTCTTGCGGACATGGTCCGGGCGAGTGTGGTGCGGTTCAGCGCCCGTGGCCGGCGTTTTCAGCAGCGACCCTGGCGCGTTCCTCAGGTGTGACGCAGACGACATCGCCGTCGTAGGCCTCACGCCAGACGTAGCCCTGAAGACAGGTGTCCGGGCCGTAGGGACCACCGTTGGGTGAACGGCGCGCGGCAGCCTGCACGTTGTCCGCGACGACGTCGTAGACGCGGGCCGGCTCGACGCAGACCTTGTCGCCTTCGAACGCCCACCGCCACACATAGCCGCCCCGGCAGCCGTTCGGCCCCGGCCGGCTGCTGCCGCCATAGTCGACCGTCCCCGTGGGGCGGGGGAAGATCACCATGTCGGGCGCGCAGGCGGTCGGGTCCGGCATCGGTCCCGCGCCATCGCCCGCATTTGCGCTGCAGACGCGCACGACATAATAGCGTGGATGGAACACGTCCTCGTCCTTGAGGGTGTAGCTCGTCACCTCCCACAGATTCAGGTTCCCGGACTCCGGTACGGCCACGGCCCGATGTCCATCTGCGGTTGAGTATGGCAGTCCGCACCGGCCCCCGGTTGAGATGTCGACGCACTGGACCTGGTAGTAAGTGGCCCCGGTACCAAGCTCCCAGGTGAGGGTGACGCCGTCGTCGCCTTGCCGTTCCCGGACGTTCCTGGGTGGGGTCAGCGCGCCGGTGGGCGGCTGAGGCGCGGCGGGTGTGGAAACGGTGACGGGCGCGCCGCACGTCTCGCCGTCGGGGTTGCGGAAGCAGAAGTGATAGCGGTGGGTCGAGCCGGCCTCGACATTGTCGACATGGTCCGAGTCGAAGTTGCCGGGCTGCAGCGCCTCGTAGATCGCGGCGCCGTCGCGGTAGAGCGTCGCCCGCGTGAGTCGGGCCTCGTAGCCGGGATGCTCCCAGGTGAGATAGACCTGGGTTGGCCCGCGCGGTGTGGCGTTGAGCACCGGCGCCGGCGGCGGGACGGGAGCCGGGGCCGGCGGTGGGGGCTGCTCCATCTCGGCCGGAAGCGTCGTGATCGGCGGCGATAGTTCATCCGCGCATGCGTAATCGACCACTCCCAGCTCGTTGGCGTAGGAATAGGCACACACGTAGTACCGGTAGGTGGTGTTCGCTTGCAGGAACTTGTCGGTGAAGTCGCTACGACCGGCATCGGCCCAGCCGGCGTCGACGATCGTCTGGTCCGGGTTCTGGCGTTTGATGACAAACGTCGCGACGTCATAGGGGTCGCCGTCATACGCCCATGTGACGGTGATCCAGCCGGGGGCGTTGGCAAACCCACCGACGGAATGCGGCTTCTCAACTTCGGCGGCGGCGGTGCCAACGCCGGCAAGCAGGAGCAGACCGATAAAGATGCTGGCGACCGCGGCCGTCCGGGCGGCGGTCCAGATGCGTGGTGCGTGGTGCATGATCGTCCTCCTTGGCTCCGCGCCGCCGGCACTCTGCCGGCCGGGATCGCCGGTGCGTCTCATGTCATCGTCGGCAGCAACGGGCGATCCGCCCAGATACAACTCGTACAGTTGGCCCGCACAGTTCGCAGGGAGCGCCGGGATACGCGGCGGCGAGAACGCGCGCCGGTGGCTGCCAACGGCGTAATGACGTGGCAGGTGGGTGAATCCTACGCACCACGGTTGGTGGTTGAGGTAACGGGTAGTTCCTAGGGGGCGCGAAGTCGTTGAAGATAGGCCGGGTCGGCGAACTCCAGCAGCAGCTCGATCGTCCGGGCCACCTGCGACCGGACCTGGTCGATCCGCCGCCGGTCCCGCACCCAGCGGTTGATCTCGGCCATGATCACCGAGATCACGATCACGACGATCGTCGCCGCGTCCTCATCCGTGAGTCCGTCGAGCTTCGCGCGAAACATCCGGAACGAGCCGCGGCCGATGTATTCGAGGTAGTCGCTGACGGCGGGGTCGCCCGACTGCTCGAGCCGGAACTTCAGCGTCAGGAACTGCGGCTCCTTCTCATACGCGGCGACCGTCCGCAGCGCGACATCGGTCAGCCGTTCGCGATTCGTGCGGCCGTTGCTGCGGCCGCCCAACCGCTGCCAGCGGTCTTCGTGCCAGCGCATCAGCACATGGCCGAAGAGCTGCTCCTTCGATGGAAAGTAGCGGTAGACGGTCGCCAGCGCCACACCGGCGCGTTCGGCCACATCGCGCATCTGGACGCTGTCGTAGTCGGCGGCGAGCAGCAACTCGAACCCAGCCGTCACGATCCGCTCGCGTCGCGCCTGACGCGTGCGCGGCAGACGCACGCCGGGTTGCGATTCCGTCACCATCACTCCTACCCTGACAGCCGGCCCCGCGCCTGAGCGAGGGTCAGAAGAACTGCAACCTGATTCTATACCGACGATCGCGTCGAATCGAACCGGCAGTGATCGTCCGATTGGCCGGCCCGGCCCGAAACGAGAATCAAACTCTTGACTCTTATCTGATCCACCTCGAAGATCAGCGCAACGCATCGGCCGGCGCACGGCCCATCCCAGCAGTGTCGACACACGCAAGGAGCGAGCAATGGACTTCCGCGATTCCCCGGCCGAAGCGACCTGGCGCCAGGAGGTACGCACCTTCCTGCAGGAGCAGTTACCCGACGCGGTCCGTGGCCCGATGTACGGTGAAGAGGACGGCGACCGCGACGAGGCGATGCGCGAGTGGCGACAGCGGGTGGCGACCAAGGGTTGGATCGCGCCGCACTGGCCGACGCAGTACGGCGGCGCCGACATGAGCGCCAAGGACCAGTTCATCATGAACGAGGAGTTCGCCGAGGCGGAAGCGCCCAACGTCGGCGGCTTCGGCGTGATGATGATCGGCCCGACGCTGATCGCCCACGGCAGCGAGGAGCAGAAGGACCGCTTCCTCCCCGCGATCATCAAGGGCGAGATCCAGTGGTGCCAGGGCTACTCCGAGCCGGGCGCCGGCTCCGACCTCGCCTCCCTCCAGACCCGCGCCGTCCGCGACGGCGACGACTACGTGATCAACGGCCAGAAGATCTGGACCTCCGGCGCCCACCGCACCGACTGGATGTACATGCTCGCCCGCACCGACCCCGATGCGCCGAAGCACCGCGGCATATCCATGTTCCTCTTCGACATGAAGTCGCCCGGCGTCAGCGTCCGCCCGCTGATCAATATGGCCAGTCAGCACGGCTTCAACGAGGTCTTCTTCGACAATGTCCGCGTCCCCGCCTCGCAGCGCGTCGGCGAGGAGAACCGTGGCTGGTACGTCGGCGCCACCCTGCTCGACTTCGAGCGGTCCGGCATCGGCAACGCCGTCGGCGTGCGCAAGCAGCTCGAACGGCTGCTCAACTATGCCGAGACCGAACGGTCGAAGCTGACCTTCGACCAGCGCAAATCGCTCCGGCTGGAGTTCGCCGACCGCTGGATCGACGCGAACGTCGCCCGCTGGCTCTCCTATCGCGTCATCTCGATGCAGGCCGCCGGCCAGATCCCGAACCACGAAGCGAGTATGACGAAGCTGTACATGTCCGAGATGGGGCAGCGGATCGCGGCGCTGGCGCTGCACATGGCCGGCATGCGCGGCCTCTTCACCGACCGCGACAACCCGTACGCCGTCCTCGGCGGCAACACCGGCAACCGCTACGTCGGCGCCGTCTCCTCGACGATCGCCGGCGGCTCCAGCGAGATCCAGCGCAACGTGATCGCCACCCGCGGCCTCGGCCTGCCCCGCGGCTGACCAACGTTCAACACAACGACGTCGCTCCGGGATCGCGGGTTGTGTGGCCGGACGTGCGATCGATACTGAGGGAGAGAAGTAGATGGCGAACAGGCTGGAAGGAAAGGTAGCGATCGTGACCGGTGGCGGCCGTGGTATCGGCCGCGGTGAGGCGCTGCTGCTGGCCGAAGAGGGCGCCGCGGTTGTGGTGAACGACTTCGGCGGCGCGCCGGACGGGACGGGCGCGTCGCAGAACCCGGCCGACGAGGTCGTCGAGGAGATCAAGGCCAAGGGTGGCCGCGCCGTCGCCAACTACGACGACGTCTCGACCATGCACGCGGGCGAGACCATGGTCAAGCAGGCGTTGGACACCTTCGGCCGCCTGGACATCCTCGTCAACAACGCCGGCATCCTCCGCGACAGGATGGTCTTCAACATGTCCGAAGCGGAATGGGACATCATCATCGCCGTTCACCTCAAGGGCCACTTCGCGACCACGAAAGCGGCCGGCCAGGTCTTCCGTCAGCAACGATCGGGCCGGATCATCAACACCGGCTCCTCCTCCGGGCTGGGAAACATGGGCCAGGCCAACTATGCCGCCGCCAAGGAAGGCATCGTCGGCCTGACGCGCACGGTGGCACGCGACCTCGGCCGCTACGGCGCCACCTGCAACGCGATCCGCCCCGGCGCTGCCACCCGGCTGACGATCAGTCCCGAGATGGAGGAGGCACGTCGCCGCTCTGAGGCGGCGGGTGTTCGCCGCGGAGGTGGCGGCCTCGGCGCGATGGCGCCGGAGGCGATCGCGCCGCTGGTGGTGTACCTGTGCACCGATGACGCCGCCAACATCAACGGCCGCGACTTCATGGTCAGCGGCAACCGCATCGGTCTCTACACCATCCCGACCGTCGAGCGCACCATCTTCGCGCCGGGTCCGATGTGGACCTTGGATGAACTGGCCGAGGTCTTCCAGCAGACGATCGGCGCGGGTCTGGTCAACGAGTTCGCGCCGAAACCGGCGCCGGCGGCCACTCCCTAGTCAAAGTCGCCGGGCACGGGCCGACGCAGTTGATGCGCCCGTGCCCGGCGATCCACGCGCCGGCACCTCGAATCCCTGCCTGGACAGCCGTCGGCCGAACACACGAAGCGCGTCAACCGTCCCCGCCCGGATCCTGTCCAGGCGGCCCGTCGCATCACCCTGGCGCCCAGACCGCTGCGCGTCGACGTACGGTCAAGAGGAGGACGCAAATGGTAGCCGACACTACCCCCATCCCGATCCAGCTCACAGAGGAGATGCGCGACGCTATCAATGGCGCGCTCGCCAACGGCACGCCCGTCGTCGTGGCGTACGTGGACGAGCGGGGCCAGCCCCGCCTCTCCTTCCGCGGCAGCACCCAGGTCCACGGCGACGACCAGCTGGCGATCTGGGTCCGCAACCCCGAGGGCGGTCTCCTGCGGGCGCTGGCCGCCAATCCGCGCATCACACTGCTGTATCGCAATCCACAACCGCGCACGATACTAACCTTCGAAGGACGCGGCCACATCGACGCGCATGACGCAACGCGGACGGCCGTCTACGAGCGATCGCCCGAGGCAGAGCGGAACCTCGACCCGGATCGCAAGGGTCTTGCCCTCATCGTCGATCTGGACCGCGTGACAGGCATCACCCCCAGCGGTCGCGTACTGATGCAACGGCCGGCATAGGCCCGGCATGCAAGTTCGATCTCGTGGGCCGTGCGCGCCGCTGTATCGAATCGCGGCATGGCGCAAGTGATACGCTCAAGCGACCCGCAGCACCGCTACATTGCCAAATTCAAGAGCGGATAGGAAGATCCCATGACTACCACCGAGCGACCGTCGATCGATACCGGCACCGACCAACTCCTGGCCGAGCGCGAGGGGCACGTCCTCATCCTGACGTTCAACCGTCCCGAACGCCTCAACGCGATCAGCGGTCCGATGCTGACCGCCTTCTCCCGCCTGCTCGTCGAGGCGAACCGCGATCCGGAGGTGCGGGTGGTGATCATCACTGGCGCCGGCCGCGGCTTCTGCTCCGGCCTCGACCTCGTCGACAGCGGTCCCGGCGCCCGCGCCGGCGCCACAGCCCGGCCGCAGCAACTCTTCGACCTGCACAGCTCGCCGCCGACGGTCCTCTGGAACATGGACAAGCCGGTGATCTGCGCGCTCAACGGCGCCGCCGCCGGCTACGGCATGGACCTCGCCCTGCTCTGCGACATCCGCATCGCCGGCGAGAACGGCAAGCTCGCCGCCGTCACCGCCCGCCGCAACCTGCTGCCGGAGAGCGGCGGCTCCTGGCTGCTCCCCCGCCTGGCCGGCTGGGCCAAGGCATCCGAGATGTTCTTCCGCGGCCAAACCCTCAACGCCCAGGAGTGCAAAGACGCCGGCCTCGTCAACACCGTCGTGCCCGACGCCGAGCTGATGCCCACCGCCCGCGCCTGGGCGCAGGAGATCGCCGCCAACGCCCCCGCCGCCGTCCAGGCGACCAAGCGGATGATGCGCCTCGGCCTCAACGAAACCTACGAGACAACCGTCGACCACCTGATGGTGCACCTGCGCGTCCTCTTCGGCATGGAGGACTTCAAGGAAGGGGTGAACGCCTTCATGGAAAAGCGTACCCCCACCTTCACCGGCCGCTAACGCGCCAGATCGGTGCAACTGTTCACGTTCGGTCAATCGTGCGAGGATGGTGGCAGGCACGTGCCGGTGTGCCGATACAGGAGATGTCCTGATGACAGCAGCATCACGCACTCACCAAATGCAGGAACTGACTCCTGATCAGAGTCGCATGCTCCTTGAAGAGCGCGTGCAGCGGCGGCTCGGGATCGACCTGCCGGAGTTCATCCGCCGCTGGCACACGGGTTTCTATGATGACCCGGATGACAACCCCGATGCGCTGGAACTCGCGGTGCTCCTGCCGATCGTCGGTGTAGACCCATGGCGCAATGGTGCGAGCACGTAGGGCGCGCGACGCTGGAATCACATTTCGCGAGACCGTCGCCCTGGTGCTGCGTTGTATCACTGGTGACGGTCTCTTCGTTGCTCCCGGTACGTCTTCCACTCGCGGCCACTCGCAGTTACTCACGTTCCAAACCGAGCGGGCGCGCCGTCGTGGACGGCTCTTCCTCTCCATCGAGCACGAGTTCATTGTGGAGGAAGATGCCCACGACGAACCGCTCGTGACGATCCTCAGCTACATCTTCACGATCTATGACGGCCAGGAGCGACGCCTGCTCGGCTATCACTATCATCCGGAGGGTCGGGGCGAAGCGTCGGTGCCGTTCCCACACCTTCATATCTATGGTGACTTCACAGCCGCCGGCCGGTTGCTCCAGAAGCTCCACCTTCCGACCAATCGCATCGGCGTGGAAGATGTCGTGGTACTTCTGATCGACGGGTTCGAGATCATGCCGCAACCGGCATACGCCCGTAGAGAGACGGGCGGCGAGGAACGATGGCGCCGAGTGCTCCGAGACGCCCGCGAAACGTTCGCGCACCTTCGGCGGTGAGCAAACGCCCGCACCGTTCTCTTCTCACCGCATCCTCTTCGGCATGGAGGACTTCAAGGAAGGGGTGAACGCCTCCGTGGAGAAGCGCACCCCTAACTTCACCGGCCGCCAGCCCTCCATAAGGGAAATAGGGCGATGCTGTCCGGTGGGATCACGATCGGACAGCAGGATCGCACGCTTGTCCTTATGGTCGACCGACGTGGTCTTCCGACAACACCTCGATGACGGGCCAATCCTGCACGAGTGTCGGCCTCATGCAGGGGCACTGGTCTGGGACCGCTCGCTGAGCGCCTGCGTGAGCGTCTCGTAGCCGTCCTTCTCACCGGGCAACCAGGCCGTCAGCCCTTCCAGGTCCATCAGCCGGCGCCAGCGCGGGTCGTTGTATGCCATCTGCAGGAGGGCCGCCGTCCATTGCGCTGCCCCGCCGGGGTCGAAGTCGGGCCGGGCGGTGAAGTTGCAGTGGCTGTAGGGCGGCGAGGTCCACACCGAGTGCACCAGCGCGCTGTTCACCCCGCCCTGCTCCAGTTGCTGCAGCCAGACCGCATGCCCGACCATGCCGGCGTCCGCCCGGTTCTCATGGACAGCGCGGAGGACTTCCAGCTCGCTCGTGCCCGTATCGCCATGCTTGCCCACGTCCAGGTCGAAGCGCACGAGCGTCACGTCACGCTCGGGGTCAAGCCCGGCCTGGCGCAGATAGTGGAGCGGCAGAATCGCCGCCTGCGCCGAGTCGGCACTACCCAGGGCCAATCGCTTGCCGCGGAGATCGGTGACGCCATCGATGTCGCTGCCGGCACGCACCACCAGGCGAGTCGTGAACTCGCGGTCGGTGTTGCGCATCGCCAGCACCTGGCACTGCCCGCCGAGCTGCTGCTCACAGCGCACATAGGCGACGTTCGTGTTCCAGGCGATCTCGATCTGGCCGGCGAGCAAGGCCGCCACCTGAGCCTCATAGTTGGAGAAGAGAACGTAATCGGTCGGGATGCCTGCCTCGCGGAAGTAGTCGCGCATCCCTTCCCAGATGGTGACGACCTTCGGGTCGTAGGCGACGGCCCCAACGCGGATGGTGCCTGCGGTCATCCTCAACGCTCCTGGCAGCAACTAGAACAGCGGCAGCCCGGCAAGAAGCTTCCCGAGCCATCCCTTCAGGACCTCGTTGGTCGGCGCCATCACCGCGCCCGCCTGGGCGTCGCGCCAGTGCCGCTCCAGCGCGGACTGCCGGCTGTAGGCGATACCGCCGCCCACCCGCATCCCGCGCGCGGTCACCGTCGCCGCCGCTTCGGTCGCCGCCACTTTCGCCTGCATCACCAGCGGCAGTGCGGTCTCTTCACCCGCCGTCGCCGCCCGGGCCGCCTCGTGGACGAGCTGGCGCGCTGCCTGCACGGCGATGCTCATCTCGGCAAGGTACGCCTGGATCACGGGTACCGCCGCCAATCCTGTGCCGTCGGCGTAGCGACGTTCTGTGGCATGTTCGACGGCCACGTCGAGCGCCGCCTGGGCGATGCCAGTGTTGACGGCGGCCAGCCCCACCAGGAACGTTGGCGCGACGACGTTGAAGACGAGGGCGAGGCCGCCGCCTTCCTCGCCGAGGAGGTTGGCGACGGGCACGGCCACATCCGTGAGGCTGAGGGCGATGCTGGAGTTACCCGCCATCCCCAGCCCGTCCCACCGTCCCTCGAACTGCACGCCGTCCAGATCCGGCGTGACGACGAGGATATCGAGCCCTTCCGCGCCGGATGCCTGCACAAGGACGGGATAGAGCTGGGCGTGGCCACCGCTCGTCACGAAGCTCTTCCGACCGGAGAGCTGGAAAGTGCCGTCCTGCCGGGTGACGCGGATGTCGGGCTGGTAGAAGTGGGCGCCGGTCACCCGTTCACTGAAGGCCAGCGTGGCGATCGCGCCGCCGGTGGCGGCCGGGCGCAGCCAGCGCCCGCCTTGGTCATCGGTCGTGCTCGCCGCGAGGAGCGCGCAGCCACAGCTGTGCATCAGAAAGCACATCGCCGTCGACGCACATCCCCAGCCGAGTGGCTCGCACACGCGGGCCAGGTCCGCGAGCGAGCCGCCCCGGCCACCGTGCGCCTCAGGCACCAGCAGACCGAGCAGGCCGGCCTCCCCAAGCGTCCGGAGGTTCTCCGTCGGATAGCGTCGTTCGCGGTCGATCGTTGCAGCGCCGGGACGGAGAACATCCTCCGCGAGCCGTCGCGCGGCCGCCTCCACGGGCTCATGATCGGGACTGACGGTGGTCATGAAGGCCTCCTGGTCGTCTGCCGCCGTGCGGCGGCTACATGAAGTTGGGCGTGTGCAAGGCGGACAGCTGCTCGGCCGTGGCGCGGTCGAGGCCGATCTGGCGCAGCCGGCGCACGCGATGCTCGGCCATGGTCTGGAAAAGGGAGCGCACCGCCGCCAGTCCGCGCGCCATCTGGTCGGGCGCAGCACCGCCGCCGGCAAGCACGGCCAGCGCTTCCATCAAAACCGGATTCGCACCCGTCGTCGCCTGCAAGGCCGCCGCCCGCTCCTCCGTCGCCGCAATCAGCTCATCGACGCGGGCCGGCTCCTGCCGCAGCTGTTCGCGCACATGGGCGATGCCGTAGGCGACGTGGCGGCCCTCGTCCAGTCGGGCGCGGCGCACGATCTCGGCTGTCACCGGCTCGGGTGCGTGCTGTTCGATGAACTCCAGCAGGTCGAGGAAGGTGCCCTCGCCCAGGACGTGCAACAGGAAGCTGGAGCGGAAGTAGTCTTCCTGGATGAGCAGGCTGTACAACGACCATTCGGTCAGCGCGGCCGCCACCTGGAGGCCACCGCCGTTGGCGAGAGCCCGCTTGGTGAAGGCTTCGATATGCCGTGCCTCGTCGTTGATCACCGTGCTGAGGAAGAGGACCGCCTCGATATACTGAGCATTGATCCGCGGCAGGAACTTCGCCGGGATGTAGAGCGCGGCGTATTCGTTCTCGGCGAGGAAGGTCATCGCTTGGCAGACGGCACGCTCGAGGTCGTCCGGCAGCGGTCGCAGCTCCGACCATGGAATGTCGGTGCTTGCGTTCCACTGCTGTGCCGTCGCCTGTTCGTAGAGGTCGGCGAGCGTGTCGACCCAGACATCGGCCTTATGATTGAGACGAAACGGATACTCCGGCAATCCGGGCTCCGCCACGGCACCGCGGGGGATGAAGCCGAAGTAGGTGGACGCCTCGTCCGGCACCGTCGCGCGGCGGCCGGTGAACCAGTCGCGCAGATCGAGGGTGCCCTCTCGACGCTGGGGCATGCGGATGCCCCAATCCGGCGTGTCCCAGCGCGCGGCGCCGCCGCCCTTGCGCACGAAGTAGGTCGTATACGCGCCGGCGTCTGCCGCCGACACGAGCGCGTTGCCCGTCAGGCGACACCAGGCGGCGAGGTCTTCCCGGACGCTCGGCTCGGTTGAACGCACCTCAACTACCGCTCCCGGCGGGAGCGGCGCGAGCGCCGTCCGCACCTGCAAGAGCACCCCCGCCCCGGCGGAGCGGTTGCCCCCATCGACGATGGTGATCGGTGTCAGCGCCACCACTGCAAAGGCGTTGTCTGCCGTCTCGTCGTTATTCGTCATCAGCCGTGTCGCACAACGGTGCTCGCCCTGGCCTTCCCAGGCTCCCTGTTAGTCTACCCATTTGGCATGAATGGTGCATCGATGTATGACGTATCGGTATGGAGGCACGGGTGAGTGATGGACTTGACCCAGTTGCGCGCCCTCGTCGCGGTCGCCCGTCTCGGCAGCTTCAGCGAGGCGGCGGCCGCGCTGCGCCTGACCCAGCCTGGTGTCAGCCGGCAAGTGCAGAAGGTCGAACGTGCACTGGGTGTGCCGCTCTTCGTCCGCCGGCGTGATGGCGTCACGATGACCGTGGCGGGACAGCAGGTGGTCGCCTACGCGGCGGCGGTGTTGGCGCGGTACGAGCAGCTCCTGCAAGAACTGGGCACGCAACCCGCATCGCTGGTGGGTGAGCTGCGGATCGTCGCCAGCACGACGCCGGGCGAGTTCATCGTGCCGGACCTCGTCGCGGCCTTCGGCGCGCGCTACCCGTCGGTTCGTTCGCACGTGACGATCACAGACACGGCCGCGGTCGTGGCGGCGTTGCGGCAGGGGCCGGCGGACGTGGGCTTCGCCGGCGCCCGTCTGCCGGCCCGCGGCCTCCGCTACGAGGCGATCGCCGAAGACGAGGTGGTCCTGGCCGTTCCGACCAATCATCCCCTGGCCGCACAGGAAACGGTAGCGCTCGCAGAACTGACCGGCGCGCGCTTCGTGGAGCGAGAAGGCGGCTCCGGGACACTGCTCAGCCTGCACCGCGCGCTGGCGGTCCATGGCCTCCGGCTACCGTCGCACCAGGTGGTGATGCAACTTTCCACAACCCAGGCGGTGCTCTCCGCGGTGGCGGGTGGCCATGGTCTGGGGTGGGTATCCTCACTAGCGCTGGCCGGCCGCCACCGTGAGCGGGTCGCAGCCGTCCGGTTGGCGGATCTTCCGCTCCGCCGGCCACTGTATCTGGTCACGACACGGGAGAGAGCGGCGGCGTCCGTGGCAGCCGCGTTCATCGCGTGGGTTCGCGAGCAGCGGCATCCAGAAGTCACCAGATCAGGCAGAGGGCGATTATGATTGCACTGCCGGCTCGCCGAGCCATGCTTTCGATTCTTGTTGCGCGGGAGACATGCCATGAACAGGCCACCGGTCATCATCGAAGCCGCACTCAATGGTGGGACGTCGAAAGCGCGCAACCCGCGCGTGCCTCGCACGATCGATGAGATCGTCGAGGATGCCTTTGCCTGCATGGACGCGGGCGCGTCCATCATCCATAACCACAACGATGAGCCGGTCATCGGTTGTCCGGTCCACGCCGCCGCGCCGTACATCGAGGCATACGCGCGCATCCGAACGCGCGTACCTGAGGCGATTCTCTATCCGACAATGGGCGGCGGCGCGCCGGGCGTGACGATGGCGGAGCGGTATGCGCACGTCGAGACCCTGGCCGATGCCGGACACCTCCGCATGGGCCTCGTCGATCCCGGCTCCACGAACTTCGCTGGGCGCGATCCGGATGGCCGGCCCTCTGCTTCCGACGCGGTCTATCTGAATACGTATGCCGACACCCGCTCCATGATCGATAGCTGCGCCCGGTATCGGCTCGGCCCGAGCGTATCGATCTTCGAGCCGGGCTTCCTCCGCGCGGCGCTTGGCTATCACGCCGCCGGGGCGCTGCCGGCCGGCGCCCTGATCAAACTCTACTTCAGCGGCGGTTCTCCCGGCTTCGGCCTGCCGCCCACGTCCCCGTCGCTCAGCGCCTACCTCGCGATGCTGGAGGGCACTGGCCTCCCGTGGAGCGTCGCCGTGCTTGGCGGTGATATCCTCACGACCATCGCCGAGGAGGCCGTCCGGCGCGGCGGCCACCTGCGTGTCGGCCTGGAGGACTACGCCGGAACGGACACCCCATCGAACGTCGAGCTGGTCTCCGCCTGCGTGGACCTCATCGAACGGCTCGGATGCCGCCCGGCGACCGTGGCAGAGGCGGCGGCGGTCCTCGGGCTCTCCCGGTAGCACGGTCCTTCGGACTTCGCCCAATCGATTCCGTGTGCCCGTTCTCAGTCTTCGACCCGCGCCTCAACCGTGTCGTCGACGCGTCGCGGGTTACGGTCTCACAACCTGTGACGTGCGCTACCGGTCAGAGCCGGATGCGTTGCCAACGTCCGGAGCGGAAGCGGACACTGTAGGCAAGACCACGCACGTTGATCTCGGTGGCAGCGCCCATCCACGCGCCGGGCACACCCCAGCCGAGCACAAACACGCCCAGCGCCGCCACCGGCAGCCGCACCAGCCAGATGCAGGCGCTGGCGATCAGCAGGACGATGCCGACATCACCGGCGCCGCGCAGCGCGCCGGCGATCGCCGCCCCCACACCCATCATCGGCAGGGCGAGTGCGAAGATCCGCATCAACGTGGCGGCGGTGTCCACCACCGCCGGGTCGTCGACAAACGCACCGGTGAGCAACGGCGCCGTGAGCATCACGACCACGAACATGGCGAGGCCGACCACGAGCGCCGCCCCGCGTGCCGCCCGCGCCGAGCCGGCCGCCAGATCGGGCCGGCGCATGCCCAGCGCCTGGCCGACCAGCGCCGTCGCCGCCGTGCCGAGCGCAAAGCCGGGCACGAGCGCCGCCTCCTGCAGGCGCAGGGCGATCGTGTGCGCTGCCACCGCATCGGTGCCCTGGCCAGCGATGATCCGGGTGTAGACCAGGAACGCGGCGATGAACTGGAACTCCTCGATCGTGACCGGCCCGGCCAGCCCGATGAAGCGGCGCAGCGAGCGCCGGCCCGGCCACCACGTCCGCGGGGAGTTGCCGAATGCGCGGCCGCTCCACGCCAGCCAGATCAATGAAATGATGCAACCGACAACCGCGGCGCCGAAGTAGCCCCAGCCGGAGGCGGCGGTGCCGAGCTCGATCCCCACGACGCCGCTGATCAGCACGAAGGTGACGACAAGGTTGACGACGTTGAGGACGAGCAGGACGAGCATCGGCCGCACGGTGTCGCCCGTGCCACGCAGCGCGCCGTTGGCCGCGTACATCACCACCAGAAAGGGCATGCCGGCCGCGGCCGGTCGGAGGAACTCCGGTCCGAGCCTCGCCACCTCGGGTTCGGCCCCGATCACCCGCATCAAGACCGGCGCGGCGGCGAACATCGCCAGCCCAGACAGCACACCCCAGAGGAGCGCGGTCAGCAGCGCCGCACGGGTGGACCGTTCGACGGCCGCCCGATCACCGGCGCCGACGTCACGCGCGACCAGGGCGGTCGTGCCCACCTCGGCCCCGCCGGCCCCGGCCAGCGGCAGCCACAACCAGAGCGACCCCAAGCCGACGGCCGCCACCGCCTCCGCGCCGATGTAGCGCCCCACCAGCAGCGCATCAACCGCCGTGAGCACGCTCAGCGCCAACCGCTCGGCCGCCACCGGCCAGGAGAGGCGCAGCACCAACCGGCGAATGCTCTGTCCACGCGCGAACAGGTTGGCCATCGCCGGCGGCGCGGCCTCGACCGACATACAAACGTCCTTCGGCCTGTGTGGGACCAGCTTCCAGCATGACACAACCGTACGTTATGGATTGAGCCGGCCCGCCGGAGGATGCTCACCTATCGGCAGCCGTTCGGTGACGCACACTGTTTCGGCGAAGTGGGACGCTGTGCCGCTCACTCGCTGATATGGACGACCCGCCCGCTGAGGGAGCCATCGGGCAGCCGCTCGCCGCCGACAGTCACCTGCTGGCCGGCGGCGAGGTCGGTCACCGCCACCGGCCGGTAGCGGCGCACCTCAACCGCGGGCGGCATGTCGAGCGTCTCCTCGCCACACGGTGTCTCGAGGCGAAGGTGTCCGTCCCCCACCGCCAGCACCGTCCCGATGCGAACACCGTACACAGGAGGACACCACGCCGACGGCGACGGTGCCGGACTGAGCGATGCACCGTACGGGACATTGATGGTCGTCACTTGACCCGTATCCTCTGGTAGGGCGAAGGGATCGCGAGAGATCGTCTTGGTCGTGACCTGAATCCAGTCGCCGACGGTGAGGGAGGCGGCGCCGGACGACGTTGTCACCGCCGCAATGATCGCGTCCGGCTGGAGCAGGATGCGCTCGGTGCCGCCGGTAATCGTGTGCAGGGTGAAGGCGTGGCCATGCACCTGATCCACGGTATCATTGACAAGCGCACGGCGTAGCGGCACCTGCACCGATGGTGCCGGCGACGCTGGGGCCACGGTACCGTCGCCGGCATCTGCTTCGTTGGTTCCCACCGACGCCGTTCCATCCTGCCCGCTCTCACCGAGCGGATTGATCAGATACACAGCCAGCCCGGCGGCGGCCAGGGCAAGGACCCCCAGGCACAGCCACGCGAGCCGGTTGATGATTCGAGTCATGATGCTGCTCACCCTCCCGGTGTATTGCAGCGAACTTACCTCAACACCGGACTCGACGGCCTGAGCATGTCCGTCCGTTCCGGGGCAGAAGCATCACGGCGACGGTCGGCGACGGTAGAATGTCAACGGCCCACACCCAGGAGACGATGCCCATGCATGACCTCTACGTCGTGACCCACCCGCCCGCCGAGCACACCGCGCGTGACCTCGTCGGCGGCTGGTACGACTCGCACTTGACCCCGGAGGGGCGCCACGCCGCCCGTCAGATCGCCCAGGAAATCGAGCGCCGCCGTCGCGATGCGAGGCTGCCGCTGCGGATCACGACCTCCGACCTCGCCCGCTGTACCGAAACCGCGCAGATCATCGCCACCACCCTCGACATCCCCGTCACCGCCGATCCCCGGTTGCGGGAGATCAGCTTCGGCGAGGCCGAAGGGCGGCCGAACGCCTGGCTCGCCCAGCATCAGGTGCCCGCCCCCGACCACGACCGGCTCGACCACCGCGGTCCCATCCCCGGCGCCGAGACCCGCCGCGAAGTCGCAACCCGGGTCGACGCCTGCGTGCGGGAACTGTTCGCCGACCGGGACCACGACCACATCGTCGTCACGCACGGCTTCACCCAGACCTTCGTCATCACCACCTGGCTGCAGGTCCCGGTTGCGGCCGTCGGCTTTGCGTCCTTTGCGACCAAGCCCGGCG
>JBFXAN010000141.1:0-17061 GCA_050184225.1 Dehalococcoidia bacterium
CGCCGTGGCGAGATTGACGGTGATGCTCTCCTTGGCCATGTTGAGGTAAAGGAACGCGCCGCTTCCCTCCGGGTTGGGTGCGTCATCCTTGAAGGGACCGCGCGATCGGAGCAATCCACCGGCGGGCGGCTCCACCATCACCACGCGCGCGCCGAGCGCGGCGAGCAGCTTGGTACAGAACGCGCCGGAAATGTCCCGGCTGAGGTCCAGCACGGTGACATCGCCGAGCAGCCGGTCATCGTCCGCCACGGCCCTCGTCCTCCCGAACCTGGAAACCGCACGCATAAGACCGGCGGCCGGGGGCTGCGTCAGGGCGAGCGTTAGACGCTCACCCCTCCGGACAGCGGCCGAGGTCCATCGCGGCGAACGTTACCGCCGCGTTTGACAAGTGTCAAATCTTCTGAGACGTCGGCGGACGGATTCCGCGGGCTCCGTTATGACTACGAATCTACCGCTGCGGGCTTATAAACCCATTTTGGTTGCGAGATTGACGTCTATGGGAGTCGATGCCTGTGATTCTATGTGCAAAGATCGGCTGACGCGTGTCAGAATTTTGCAATGCCGTGACATTGCAAAGCGGATTCGCGGGATCAAGAATGGCCGCATACGGTGAATCGGCCGGCCCTGGCAGCGGCGGTGCGGTTTCGTCGGTCAAGGTTGGTTTCCGGTCACCAGGGAGGGGGCGAATTCCTGCATGGTGCGTCTACACGGAAGGAGTGACTTTCGTTCGGTTCTGAGCCGTCGGCGGCTGCTTGGTAGCGCCGCCCTCGGCAGCGCGGGCGCCGCCTTTCTGTCGGCGTGCGGAGGCAGCGGCGACGACACGCCCTCACAGAGCGGCGGCGCGGGCGGTGCTGCCGCCCCGGCCGGGACCACAGCAGCAGGGCAGAAGGAACCGGTGCGCGGCGGCCAGCTGAACTTCATGCTGGGCGGCGATCCGCCCAACCTGGATATGCACGCCAATTCGACCTACCTCGTCAACATGTCGATGGCGCCGATCTACAACAATCTCGTCCAATTCGACCCCGACCAGGCCCAGGAAAAGCCGGACACGATCATCGGCGACCTGGCGAAGAGCTGGGAGTTGAGCGGCGACGGCCTCACGTACACCTTCAAGCTGAACGAAGGTGTCACGTTCCATGACGACAAGGCGTTCACCTCGGCCGACGTCAAAGCCACGATCGAGCGGGTCGCCAATCCCCCGAGCGGTGTCGTCAGTCCGCGCCAGGACTCGCTCACGGTCGTGAGCGGGATCGAGACGCCCGATACCTCAACTGTCGTCGTCAAGTTGAAGCAGCCGGCGCCGTCACTGCTGACGATCCTCTCCCAGGGTTGGATGAGCATCTACGCTGCCGAAGACATCAAGAACGGCTTCGACTTCAACACCAAGACGAACGGCACCGGCCCCTTCAAGCTGAAGGAGTACCTGCGCGGCAACCGGGTCGTCATGGAACCGAACCCGAGCTACTTCGTGCAGGGCCAGCCATATCTCGCCGGCATGACCGCGTTCATCATCCCGAACGCCGGATCGAGGGTGTCGTCTTTCCAGTCCGGCCAGGTCAATTTCACGTCGCTGTTGACCAAGTCGGATCTGACATCGCTCGAGGCGGTGCTCAAAGATCGGATGGTCGTCGAGCGGCTGAACGGCTACGGCTTCAACACGATCAACTTCGGCCACCGCGATCCGTGGCGGGACGAGCGGGTGCGTCGCGCGATCAGCCTGGCGATGAACCGCCAGGAGTCGATCGACCTGCTCTACGAGGGCGAGGGCACGCTCGGCGGTTACATGCCCGGCGGTGGCAGCTGGGCGCTCTCCGCGTCAGACTTGCAGGCGCTCCCCGGTTACGCGTCGTACTCCGACAAGACGGTGGCCGAAGCCAAGCAATTGCTGAGCGCCGCCGGCGTGCAGAGTGGCCTGGAGACGACGATCCTTACCCGTCGCGGCAAGAGCTACGAGGATCTCTCGATCTTCATCAAGGACAACCTGACGAAGGTGGGGATCGAGGCCAAGCCGCAGGTTCTGGAGGACGCGGCCGCCTACGATGCACTCAACGAGCGGGCCTTTGACCTCGCCCCCTGGGCGCACGCGATCGCGCTCGACGATCCGGATGCGGTCTTCGCCGAGTTCTACCTGTCCGAGTCACCACGCAACTACAGCGGCCTCGGCTCCAAAGAGGTCGACGACCTCTTCGCCAAGCAGTCGCAGACGCTGGACCAGCAGGCGCGGGCAACGCTGGTGCAGGAAATGCAGAAGAAAGCACTGCCGTTGTACGGCAAGGTGATTCTCGCCTGGGCCGAGCGGCGCTGGACCTGGTGGAACAAGGTCGAAAACTACACAGCGCACGTCGGCCTGTATAACAACAACCGGCACGCGGCGACCTGGGTCGCGAAGTAGCGGGCGGCAATGGGCAGTCGGCAGTCGGCAATGGGGCAGGCACCGGTGGATTGATACCGGTTCCCCACTGCCGATTGCCCATTGCCGATTGCCGGCGACCAAAGGGAGCACCCATGCTGCGATACATCACCCGCCGCATCATCTTCCTCGTGCCGACGATGCTCTTCGTTTCGATCATCGTCTTCTCGTTGATGAACATCCTGCCCGGTGACGTGGCGCGGATGATCCTGATCGGCCCTGGTGGCGAGGGCGACGCCCGGGCGGAAGATGTCGCGAAAATTCGGGAGGAGCTTGGTCTGAACCGACCGCTGCCGGTGCAGTATGCGGATTGGCTGTGGGGCGTGGTCCGGCTCGATGTCGGTAACTCACTCTGGAGCGGCGAACCGGTCTTCGACGAGCTGAAACGCCGGTTCCCGCTCTCGCTGGAACTGGCGCTGCTCGCGTCGATCCTCTCGATCCTGATCGCGATCCCGACCGGCGTGATCTCGGCGGTCAAACAGGGAACGTGGGTCGACTACGTCACCCGCATCTTCTCGATCACGGGGCTGTCGCTGCCGAACTTCTGGGTCGGCACGATGATCATCCTCTTCCTCGTCTACCAGTTCGAGTGGACGCCGCCGCTGGGCTACGTCGGCTTCACCGAAGACCCCTGGAAGAACATCCAGCAGGTGATCTGGCCGGCGCTCGCGCTCGGTTTCAGCCAGGCGGCGATCATCAGCCGGATGACACGATCCTCGCTCCTCGAAGTGATGCGCGAGGATTACGTCCGGACCGCCCGCTCCAAGGGACTGGGCGAACGCACCGTGATCATCCGGCACGCGATCCGCAATTCGTTGCTGCCGGTGGTGACGCTCTCCGCGATCCAGTTCGGCTACATCCTGGGCGGCACCGTCGTCATGGAGACCGTCTTCAACCTGCCCGGTGTGGGGCGCTATCTGGTCGACGCGATCGCACACCGGGACTTCATGGTGGTGCAGACGCTGGTGCTGCTGTTCGCCGGGATCTTCGTCTTGATCAATCTCGTCACCGATGTGATCTACACGAAGCTCGACCCGCGCATCCGGCTTACGTAGCCGCGATCGAGGTAGGAGATTGACATGGCACAGACAACGGGATCGACCGCGGACGCCATCCTCCTCCCGACTCCCCGGCCGGCCGGCGCGGTCCATGACGTCTACCACGGCGTCACCCGCTTCATTCGGCGCTACCCGCTCGGCGCGGTCGGTGGTGCTCTGATCGCGCTGTTGGCGCTGGTCGCGATCTTCGCGCCGGTGATCGCCACCCACGATCAATATTCGCTGAGTTCTCAGGAACGGTTGCAGGCGCCAAGCCGCGAGCATTTCTTCGGCACAGACGAACTGGGACGGGACATCTTCAGCCGGATCGTCTACGGCGCGCGGATCTCGCTGCAGGTCGGCTTCATCGCCGTCGGCCTGGGCGTCGTCTTCGGCACGTTCACCGGCCTTGCCTGCGCCTACTTCGGCGGCGCGACCGACTTCTGGCTGCAACGGCTGGTGGACGCCCTCTTCGCCTTCCCGACGATCATCCTGGCGCTGGCGATCGTGGCGGTGCTCGGGCCGAGCACGACGAACGTGGTGATCGCCGTGGGCATCGTCTCGATCCCGCGTATCGCCCGGGTGGTGCGCGCCTCGGCGCTGGGGGTGATGGCGCAACCATTCATCGAAGCGTCGCGGAGTATGGGTTCCGGCCACACCCGCATCGTCTTCCGTCACATCTTTCCCAATGTCTTGGCGCCGATCATCGTGATGGCGACAGCGGGGTTCGGCGCCGCGATCCTCTCGGAAGCAGCGCTGAGCTTTCTCGGCGTCGGCACGCCGCCGCCGGAGCCATCCTGGGGGATCATGCTCAGCGGCGCGGCGCAGCAGTTCATCCGCGTGGCGCCGTGGATGGCGATTTTCCCAGGGATCGCGATCAGCCTCGCCGTCTTCGGCTTCAACCTTTTCGGTGATGCCCTGCGCGACGCCCTTGACCCTCGTCTGCGGACGGCCTAGAACCAACGGGAGAGATTTCACCACAGAGACGCAGAGGGCGCAGAGGATTCAGTGGAATCCAACATACAAACCTCTGCGCCCTCTGCGTCTCTGTGGTTCGTATCAGGAGGACGTGATGACGTTTGAGATGCTGACCTCGGAGACGACGGCGGACGGCGTGCTCGTGCTGACGCTGAACGACCCGGCGACCCGCAATTCGCTGACGGAGACCCTCTCCACTGAGTTGATCGGCGAAGTCGATCGCTTCGCCGAAGACCCGGACCTGCGCGTGCTCGTGATCACCGGCGCGGACCCGGCGTTCTGCTCCGGCGCCAACGTCCGCGGCTTCGACCGGGCGATCCAGCAACGCCAGGCATCCGGCGAACCGCCACCGCCGCCGCCGTGGGAACGGCTCGACCCGAGCTACACCGCGCGGATCAGCCGCACGCCGGGCGGTCCAGACATCGTGCTCCGGTTGCACACCCTCCAGAAGCCGTCGATCGCAGCCGTGAACGGTGCGGCCTATGGATTGGGCTGCGGCATCGCCCTCACCTGCGACTTCCGCGTCGCCTCGGAGAAGGCGCGCTTCAGCGAGGCGTTCGTGCGGAACGGCCTGATCCCGGCAGACGGCAGCGCCTGGCAGTTGCCCAAGATGATCGGCCTGACGCGGACGCTCTGGATGCAGTTCACCGGCGAGCCGATCGACGGCACCGAGGCGGCGCAGATCGGTCTGGCGAACCGGGTCGTCCCGCACGAAGAACTGATGTCGACCGCGCTAGAGATGGCGGCGAAGCTGGCGCATGGCCCCACGGTCTCGATGGCGCTGATCAAGCAGCTCGTCCTCCAGGGTTACGATCAGACGCTGGCCGAACACCTGACCGTCGCCACCCGCGCCCAGTCGCTGGCGCGGCAGACGGAGGACCATCGCGAAGGCGTGCGGGCCTTCCTCGAGAAGCGGCAGCCGCAGTTCAAGGGTCGCTGAGCCGTATCGATGGAACAGGGAGACGCAACCCCGATTCAAAGCGACGCCCCGCGTCCGCTCGCCGCCTATCGCGTCGTCGAACTGCCGGGCGCTCCACAGCTGCCCGCGGGCAAGGCATTCGCCGACCTTGGCGCCGATGTGATCAAGGTCGAGCCGCCGGGCGGCGATCCCGCACGGACGCTGCCCCCGCTCGCTCTCGGCCCCGATGGCTCAGAAGCCGGGCTGTACTGGACGGCCTATAGCCTGGGCAAGCGCAGCGTCACCGCCGACCTGGAGACGGAAACAGGACGCGACCACGTCCGTCGGCTCATCGGCACGGCGGACGTGCTGATCGAGTCGTATGCGCCGGGCACGCTCGACCGCTATGGGCTGGGCTACACGCGGCTGCGGGAACAGAACCCCGGTCTGATCCTGACCTCGATCTCTCCGTTCGGCCAGACGGGTCCGTACGCGAATCGACGCGGCTCGGACCTGGTGCAACTGGCGATGAGCGGCTACCTCTACATGACCGGTCCGAAGGACGACACGCCGATCAAGCCATCGGCGCCGTATCAGACGTACCTGCACGGCAGCATGCAGGCGGTAGCAGGCACCCTGCTCGCATTGCGCCAGCGCCAGCGCACCGGCCAGGGCACGCATGTCGATCAGGCGATGCGCGACACCGGCATGTGGATGCTGACGCACACCTATCAGTTCTGGGATCTGCTCGGCATCAACCTGAGCCGCCAGGGGGCGCAGCGGGATATGGGTGGTGTGCTTCGGTTGCCCAACGTCTTCCGTTGCGCCGACGGGTATGTCGTCTGGCTCTTTCAGACCGGACACATCGGCGGGAAGAACACCCGCGCGATGGTGGGCTGGATGGCCGAGCACGGGATGGCGCCGGGCTGGCTGCGGGAGCAGGACTGGGACACCTTCGATCTGATCACCACCGGACCGGAGATGGCGTCCCGCCTGGCCGAAACCTTCGGCGCGTATTTCCTGACGAAGCGCAAGGCCGAGCTTTTCGAGTGGGCGATCGGCCGGGGCATCATGCTGGCGCCCGTACAGACCCTGCGCGATCTCACCGAAGACGTGCAGCTTACAAGTCGCAAGGCGTGGCGAACGATTGAACTCGACGGCGGGCGCGGGTCGGTGCGCGTCCCCGGCCCGCCGATCCGGCTGAGCGACGGCGCCTGGGAGCCACGCGGCACGCCACCAGGAGTGGGGGAGCACAACGAGGAGGTCTTCGGGGCGGCCCTCACCCCCGACCCCTCTCCCGCCGAAGCGGGAGAGGGGAGCCTCAGTTTGCCGAATCCTACTAGTATCTCCTTCCGCCTGCCGGAACGGGAGCCGCACGGCCACACTGTTCAACCGAGGTCACTCAGTCCGCCCCCTCTCCCGTCCCGACGGGAGAGGGGGCGCCGTGAGCGAAGCGAACCGGGTGAGGGCCATCCCTTGCCCCTCGCCGGCCTGCGGGTGCTCGACTTCTCCACGACCGTCGCCGGGCCGTCGGCGGTGCGGCATCTGGCCGACTTCGGTGCGCAGGTGATCAAGATCGAGTCGGAGGCACACCCCGACACGCTTCGCTTCGCGACGCCCTACCGCGCGGGCACCGCTGGCCTCAATCGCTCCGGCTACTTCGCCGCCTACAACGCCGGCAAGCTCTCGATGGCGCTCAACATGCAACTGCCGGAGGCGCGGGAGATCGTGCGCCGTCTAATCGAACGCTCCGATGTGCTCGTCGAGGCGTTCGTCCCCGGTGTCTTCGCCCGCTGGGGCTTCACCTACGAGCAGGTGAGCGCCTGGAACCCGCGCATCATCATGGCCAGCCACTGCCTGCAGGGGCAAACCGGACCGCACGCCAAACACCGCGGCTACGGTCAGATCGCCAGCGCGATGAGCGGCTGGTACGACCTCACCGGCCTGGCGGGGGAGGAACCGCTGGGTCCGTATTCCGCCTACACCGACTTCATCTCCTGGCCGTTCCTGCTCAGCGCGATCCTCGTCGCGCTCGATGTGCGCGACGCCACCGGCCGCGGTCAGTACATCGACCACGCCCAGCTTGAGACCTCCGCTCACTTCCTCACCCCGTCGCTGCTCGATCTCCAGATGAACGATCAGATGGCGACCCGGCGCGGCAACCACGAGGACTACGCATCGCCGAACAACGCCTACCGCTGCCAGGGCGACGACCGCTGGATCGCAATCACCGTCACCACCGACGCGGAGTGGGCAGCCCTCTGCGCCGCGCTCGGCCACGCGGACGCCGCCGCAGACCCACGCTTCGCCACCCTACCCGACCGTAAAGCGAATGAGGCCGAGCTCGACCGCCTGATCGCCGAGTGGACGATCGAGCAAGAGCCGTTCGCCCTCGCCGAGCGACTCCAGGCAGCAGGCATCGCCGCTGGCGTCGTCGAACGCGCGCAGGATCTCTTCGAAGACCCGCAGCTCCAGCACCGCCGCTTCTTCCGCCGCGTCGACCACCCGGAACTGGGCAACCACGCCGTCCACGGCCAGTCCTTCCGCATCTCCGGCCTCGACCCCGGCCCCTTCCGCGCCGCCCCCCTGCTCGGCGAACACACCTTCGACATCTGCCGCGACGTCCTCGGCATGAGCGAAGATGAGATCACCGAATTCACGGCGGCGGGGATCTTTCATTGAGGTCAGTGCGCCTTATGTGGGCACTGTGTTTTGCGATGGATGCGACTCCCGATGAACTAATGAACCAGCTAGAGGCTGAATATGTCGAGATGATTCGCGCAATCGTGGACGCGAACCGTGACCTCGCCGCGCGCAGCCATTCGCTCGGCGTTCGTGCTGAATACGATCCAGATGAGGATGCGATCTCGGTAACGATCGGACCAACCGTCGAAGCGAGTACAGAAAGCGTTGACAATCGTATCTACTTCAGCGTCGAGCCCGACACGCTGAAGATCGTGGGCATTGATATCTTCGGTGTTCGCGACCTGGTGACGAACCCGCCTGAAGCACTGGAAGGGATGGCGGAAGCGGCTGTTGCGTTGGCCGCCGCCATCCTCGTGCAAGCAAATATCGCCGAAGGACGGGTTGTCGATACGCTCGCGGATGGCATTCGAGAACTAGTATCGGCATAGGCTGGCAACCGAGGGACGTTGATGGCCGAAGATTTCCCCCGCGTCTCACATGACGACGAAGGTGACATCATCTATATCGAGTTCAGTAAGGCGGCAATCGCCCGTACCCGTGAGGCGGGAAGCGTCTGGGTAAATGTCGACGAAGTCGAAGATGGCAGCATCGTCGCTGTCGAGATCGTCAACGCCCACGCTGGTGTCGATCTGCGCTATGTTCCCTGTCGCGACGAAATCGAGCCGCTGCTTCGGCCGTTCGGCATTCCTGTTCGTGTCTGATCGTCTGGGTGAGTCTCGCCATCAGGCCGGGATCGCCGGATTGACGTCAACGGTGGTCACTTCCAATTCGTAGCCATGGGACGCTGGCAATTCGCCAGCGTCCTTCATCTCGTCGATGATCGCCAATGCCTGCGCGACACCAGTTGTAACCACAGCCGATGTCTCCACTGGTGGCTGCCGGCCGGCAATAGCCTCGACCTCCAACCAGCCGCGGATGGCATTGCGGACGTGGTCCAATGCCTCCGTCGCTGTGTCCCCAACGCTGAAGCAGCCAGGAGCGGCCGGAACCAGTGCAGAGATCCGGTCTTCAGCGTCGGGAACCAGGATCACGGTGTATCGCATGCGAATCGTTCTCGGTTGGCGTCAAGGGCATGGTGATCTGGCGAGGGTGTGCGGCAAAGGATCGACGGGCGTATCCAAGAAGCGATTGCTTGAAGCGCTCGCGACTGACTCTGGGGGCAGCACCAAAAAATCGCCGTGTGCGTGCTGCGCGCCATTGCCGCGCGAGTGTCGGGTGTATCCGAAGGAAGCCCCGAGCATAGTCCTCGATCTCGACGCCAACCACCTGGTTTGATTCAGGCACATATCGCATCCAAACACCATCATCGAGATCGACAGATAGTGCTGGGCCGGCATCTCTTCGCGCGAGCAGAAGCGTATCGCGCTTGGCATCATAGACGAGCAGGAGTCGGCGGGGGTCTGGAAATTCCGGCTCTGCCTGATTCGCGCCGGGAGTCAATTGATCTACTGCGGCCATAGCAGTTGCTCTCCACGCTTTGGGCCGGGAACCGCGAACGCTGAAACAAATGCCCCGCTTGTCCGGCGAGTCATTCGATTCCTATTGTACGCTACGACCACACGAAGCCACGTCCGGCCGATCGGCGAACCGAAGTCATACTGTCGGTAGAGCACTCGAGGGTTCCGATGCGTGTCGCTTTGGTATTCAGCAAATGGGTTCTCAATTGTCTCGCGTACCCAGGATTCGTGACCTCGAATCTCCTCGTGGCGCCGTTCATGTACGAGCCAATTCTCCTCATCGCACTCGATCCGAATGCCATTCCGATCTCGACAGGCAGATCGTAGCGCCACGGGGACTCCTTGAGGTGATTGCGATGATAGGTCGGTCGCGCTTACCCGCACAACGCGCGTATGGCAATTGATGCCGCATAAGTCCCTCGCGTGATCGAACGGGCCGCTGTACGGTGCTCGGCGGGACCGGCGGGAGGACGTGGTGTTGGTTGCGATGGAGGTGCTCGAGTGACGGCGACAGAACGAAGTGCGCTTGCAACTGGGGAGATGGTCGTCGAGCGGGATGTGATGGTGGCGATGCGCGATGGCGTGCGACTGGCGTGTGATGTCTACCGTCCCGCGCGGGATGGGCAGCCGGTCGATGGAGCGTTCCCGGTGATCATGGAGCGTACGCCCTACGGTAAGGCGCAGATCAGCCGCGCCGAACGTACTGCTGCCTCCGCGACGCCGTTCACACGGGAGGATGTGGCGGCGTATTTCGTCCGGCATGGGTACGCCGTCGTCTTTCAAGACTGCCGCGGCCGCTATGCGTCGGAGGGCGAGTTCGTCAAGTACCTGAGCGACGCGAACGACGGCTATGACACCGTGGCGTGGCTGACACAACAGCCGTGGTGCAACGGCGCCGTCTGCACGATGGGGCTCTCCTACGCCGCCCACACCCAGGCCGCGCTGGCGTGTCTCAATCCGCCGGGGCTGGCGGCGATGTTCCTCGATTCGGGTGGATTCTCGAATGCCTACCAGAGCGGCATCCGCCAGGGCGGCGCCTTCGAGCTGAAGCAGGCGACCTGGGCCTTCACCAACGCCCGCGTCAGTCCATCTGTCCAAGCCGACCCAGTCGCGAGCGCGGCGATGGCCTCAGTCGATCTTAAAGAGTGGTTCACGCGGATGCCGTGGAAGCGCGGGCACTCGCCCGTCCGCTGGGCGCCGGAGTATGAGGCATACCTCTTCGAGCAGTGGACGCACGGGACGTTCGACGCGTTCTGGCAGCAGGCCGGCATCTACGCCGAGGGATTCTACGACCAGTTCGCCGATGTGCCGATGGTCCACATGTCCTCCTGGTACGACCCCTACACCCGCACCGCCACCGATAACTACGTCGCGCTCGCCGCCCGTAAGCGGGGACCGGTGCGGCTGATCCTCGGTCCGTGGACGCACGGCAACCGCTCCGTCACCTACGCCGGCGATGTCGACTTCGGTCCTGATGCCACGCTCGACGGACAAGGCGCCGAGGATTACCTGGCGCTGCGGCGGCGCTGGTTCGACCGCTGGACGCGGGGTATCGACAACGGCATGGACGCCGAACCCGCCGTGCGTATCTTCATCATGGGCGGGGGCAGCGGACAGCGGACGGCCGAAGGCCGGCTTGACCACGGCGGCCGCTGGCGCGCCGAGACGGATTGGCCGCTGCCCGGCACGCGCTTCACACTGTACTACCTGCATGGCGATGGCGCGCTCTCGCCGGCAGCGCCGGAGCATGATGCGGCGCCGCGTGCTTACACCGCCGATCCGCGGCACCCCGTTCCCACGATCGGCGGCACGATCTCGTCGGGCGCGCCGGTGATGGAGGGGGGCGCCTTCGACCAGCGCGAAGAGCCGCGCTTCTTCGGGTCGCGGCCGCCGTATCTGCCGCTGGCGTCACGGCCGGATGTGCTCGTCTTCCAGACGCCCCCGCTCGAAGAGGATGTCGAGGTCACGGGGCCGATCACCGTGCGGCTGTGGGTGTCGTCGGACTGTCCCGACACTGATTTCGCCGCGAAGCTGATCGACAACTACCCGCCGAGCGTGGACTATCCGCACGGTTTCGCGATGAACCTGACCGATGGCATTCTGCGGATGCGCTATCGCGACTCCTGGGAGCGGCCGTCGCCGATGATGCCGGGCGAGATCTATGAGATCGCGATCACACCGTTTCCGACGGGCAACCTGTTCAAGAGCGGCCACCGCATCCGGCTCGACATCGCCTCCAGCAACTTCCCGCATTTCGATATCAACCCGAATACGGGCGGACCGGAAGGGACGGAGCAGAGCGTGCAGGCGGCGACGAACCGCGTCCACGTGGACCAGGCACATCCCTCACAGATCGTGCTGCCGATCATCCCCGCCGGCCGGAGTTAACCGTTGATGGCGCCGGCGGCGTCGCGTGCGCGAGCAGACGGCCGAGCATCGTGACGAGTGTGTCAAGGTCGTCGGGTTCCATCCGCGCCAGTTGCTCGCGCAGATAGCCGCGGGTCGCGAGCGAGATCTCGCCCGCAACCTGACTGCCCTCCTCGGTGACCGTGAGCGACACCTGCCGCCGGTCCGCTGGGCGCTCCGCCCGCGCCAGCAGCCCGCGCGTCACCAGCTTGTCTACCTGTTGGGTAACGTTGCTGGTGCTGACGTCGAACGCCTGCGCCAGCTCCTTGACGCCGATCCCCGGCTCCTGCCGCACACGAAAGAGGATTCGCAGCTGCGGCAAGGTCAGACCGCGCTCGTCCCAGGCGTGCAGGCGCGGGCCGTCCAGCAACCGTGCCGCCTGGGAAAATACTGAAACCGCCCGTTCCAGATGTTCGGTTGTCTCAGCCATCATCGGCCACTGCCCCTCCGCAGGCATCGCCCGCGACTTGCACAAACATTCACTGTTGCTGTATCATTAAGTTTAACTTAACTCAAGCACACCGACCACAACACCCCATCTCTTCTTGAGGCTCACCCTATCAGATGACGACACAGGCAGGCCCGATAGCCACCGAGCAGGCGACAGAACCAGCACCGCGAACGCACCTGGAGGAGCAGGCGCCCTCCGGCGGATTGCGCACCTTCGCCTCGCTTCGCTACCGCGACTATCGGCTGCTCTGGTTCAGCACGCTCTTTTCCAGTTCCGGCCAGTGGATTCAACAGGTTTCGATCGGCTGGCTCACCTACGCGCTGACCGGGTCGCCGTTCCTGCTCGGCATGGTCAACGGTCTGCGGTCGCTGCCGTTGCTGGTGCTCGGGCCGTTCGGCGGTGTCGCCGCGGACCGGATCGAGCGCAAACGGCTGATGCTCTCGACCCAGCTCTTTCTGATGACGGTGACGGCGATCTTCGCCACGGTCATCGCCACCGGCCACGCGGCCGTCTGGAACATCGTCCTCTTCTCGCTGCTCACCGGCGTTGCCTGGGCGTTCAACATGCCCGTCCGCCAGTCGGTCGTGCCCAACCTCGTGCCCCGCAGCGCGCTGATGAATGCGCTCGCGCTGAACTCGGCCGGCTTCAACATGACGCGCATCATCGGTCCGTCGCTGGCCGGGCTCCTGATCGCCGCGATCGGCATCGCCGGCAACTTCTACCTGCAGGCGATGGCCTACGTCGGCGTTACGATGATGGTCTGGCAGATGCACATCCCGCCGATGGAGAACGCCACCCGTGATGTGTCGGTCCGTCGCAATCTCGCCGAGGGCGCCCGCTACGTCTGGCGGCATCCGACGCTGCGCGCGCAGATGACGCTCGCACTCGTTCCCGTCGTGATCGCGCTGCCGTACATCTCGTTGATGCCGGTCTTCGCCAAGGATGTGCTCGGCCTCGGTCCGGGGGGCTTCGGTCTGCTGATGGCCGCGCCCGGTGTCGGCGCCGTGATCGGCACGCTCACGATCGCCAGTGCCGGCGATATCAAACGCAAGGGTTTGCTGCTGTTCGGCTCGTTGATCGCGCTGGGCGTGTCCCTCGTCCTCTTCTCCCAGTCGCGCTCGTTCCCGCTGAGCATGGGCCTGCTGGTGCTCGTCGGCATGTTCCAGATGTGCTACATGACGACCAATCAGACACTGCTCCAGATCACAGCCCCGGATGAATTACGCGGCCGCGTGATGGGCATCTACATGCTCAACCAGGGCCTGCTCCCCGCCGGCAGCCTCTTCGCCGGCGTGCTCGCCGACCTCTGGGGTGCGCCCTTGGCGGTATCGGTGATGGGGAGCGTCGTCCTGCTCCTCGCCGGCATCGCATTCGTCCGGCTGCCCTCCATGCGCACGCTCTGACCACAGTGCGTCACCACCAAGGCACCAAGTCTTTCTTTTGACTTGATGGTGACGCCTCCGCCGGCACATCCGCCTGAAGCCCGATCGGTGCCACCCGCGCGCCGGCCGCCGGTTCCCGTCCGGAGGATGGATCACCGGCTGTCCGCTCGTACATGGATCCTCCCCCTACGGTTGCACCAGTGAGCGGGCCGGATGCCCCTGCGAACTCACGACCGGCGTCCGCTGTCGCCGTCTCCCGTCTGCGGCATCCTCGATCTAGATGAGTGGCGGTTTGAGGCACGAAGCAATCGAGCGGGAGGACGGCCATGATGCACGCGAGAAGCTACACCCAGGACACGCTCGGACCATGCGCCGTATGCTGGCGCGAGGTGCGGCACGGCGAGCCGTGCGTCTGGCACACCCAACGCCGCACCTGGCAACACACCACCTGCATCCGCGTCCGCGATCGGCGGGCCGTCGCCCTCGCGGCGTAGGCGCAGCGACAGACCACCGCAGGGTCAGGTTCGCCTGACTCTGCTCCCTCTTCTTCCCCGTTGGCCGGCATCCGCGCACGCGGTAGACCGCCGGCGAAACCGCGATCCTTCTGCAGATCCGAGGCAATTCCCCCAGAATCCAGACCGACCCCGTGGCAAACGGACGTGCGCGTCCTGCGGCCGGCACACGTCACCGTGCGAGCGCGCGACGCGGGAGGCGCTGCCGGAGGGCAACCACCGTCGTCCAGACAACCAGCACGGGCGTCCAAAACAACACGGCTGCTCCGGCCGCCGCAAGCACAGCCGTGAGCGTGACCGAGTCCAGCAGCGGGCGAGGTGGAACCTGTCTCATCGCACCGGAAGCCATATCAGACCAACCTCAACAGCCGCCTCAATAATCCGAGAGAGGAACATCGCATATCATCGACTACTCGTCGCTTACTGTTGAGGAAGAAATTGAGGCGTGCCGGATAGCGTTGCAGTATCAGCTGGAACGACACAACAACATCGCATGAGTGTCACTATCGACGCATCATACAGTGAGCGTTGTGTTTGTAATAGTGCGTGGGAGGGGATGATTATGGCTCTGTTTCCGAAGATCTTTAGCAACTCTCGCACAAAAGATACGAAAGCAGACGCGCTGCATTGCCGGCATGAGTCACTCTCGCCGATGTGGGAGAACATCGAGGATATGGGAGAGGTTGACAAGATCAGCCGCTACCGCTGCCTCGGTTGTGGTGTGTTCCTCTCGATCGATGCCGCACCGCGAGATGCGACCTGCACGCAGGCGACCGCCGCTGCTCGATCCGATGTGACCAGCGCAGCCGCCTAGATGATCGGCGACGGCCCTTTCAACAGGAGGACGATCGGTGTGGCGGCGTGATGCCGCCGGCTACCTGGCTGCACCAGGATCGAGGCCGGCCACGGCAAGATGAACGGCGCGGTACGCGTCGATCACGCCGCCACACCGGGCGCCGGCGACAGCGCCGCTGCACGTCGCCGTGATCCACTCCATCACCTTCGCTTTGGTCGCACCCGGCACCTGATAGAGCAGCGCGGCGAGCGCTGAGACATGCGGCGCCGCCATCGATGTGCCGCTCTTCCGCGCATAGCCGCCCAGATCGGTCGAGACGATCCCGACTCCCGGCGCCGCCACGCTCACCCAGGGGCCGCGGGTCGAGAAGCGTGCGATCGATCGGTCGCGGTCCACTGCCGCCACCGAGAGTACGCGGGGGTCACTGGCGGGATACCGGCCCTCGGCACAATCGCCATCATTGCCGGCGGCCGCCACGATCAGCACGTCGCGATCGTGCGCATAGCTCACCGCATCCCGCCAGGGATCGGTTTGCCGCATCCCACATGGACCGCCGAAGCTCATGTTGATTACCTTGGCGCCGCTCTGCACCGCATAGACGACGGCGGCAATTGCCCGATAGCCATCGACCAGCAGGCTGGCGTTCGGGGCGATCCGCACGGCAAGGATCGACACGCGGCCACCACCGACCGATGCGACCCCAACACCGTTGTCGGTTGCCGCGCCGATGATGCCGGCCACGTGCGTGCCGTGTCCATTGTTATCGCGCGGCGGTGTGCCATCGGCGGCAAGCGAGCAACCGCTCCGCAACTCGGCGTTACAACCCATCCGCAGCACTTGCCTGGCCAGGTCGGGGTGCGCCGCGTCGATGCCCGTGTCGAGCACCGCCACCATCGACGTGCCCCCCGGAGGTAGCATCGCCCAGGCCGCGGGCGCGCGGATCATATCGAGATTCCATTGCGCGCCGTCAAGATACAGCGGATCGCTCGGCGTGCTGGTCACGGCCAGAGGAGCGTCCGCCTCGACATAGCGCACCTCCGGATGCCGGCGTAGTCGCTGCAGCAACGCGGATGTCGCCCCATAGGATGGCTCCATGACGAGCAGATCCAACTCTGGCACGCGATCGATCAGCCGCGCACCGGCAGCATCAAGCAACCGCGAAAGCGCGGCGTCGCTCACACCCGGCTGCATGCCGACCAGGAGCCGGCTGCTGCCCGTTTGTGCGTGCGATCGTGCGGACCACCCCACGCCCAGCAGGACGATAGACATCGCCATGCCTACCAGGCGCAGCAACCCGAGGGTCGACGACATGACCAATCCCTCTCCGTTGCTCTCGGATCGTCGTCTGATACGCGAGAGTGACATGATACGGGATTGGTTGGTGAACGATCGATAAACTATCGGAAAGGCCGAAGTTCGCTCGCTTAGGGGATGTGTCGCTCCGAGCAGGACTCATCTTCCGGCCACAGACCCCAGGCCCGCTCGACCGCCGTCGCCGGATCTCCCGCCGACGAGCATACGATCGAGGCCGGTGCAACCACGGCCGGCGTGCCTCGCGGCCACGTCGCGAACACTGCGCCGATGAGCATGCCGCAGATCACCACGACACCCAGTAGCTGGCGCTCCCCCTCGTTCATGATTACAGCGTACCGGCGTCTGCGGGTGTTCGGTAAGCCGGAGGGAAGATCATGACACCACACCCCCGTGGTCATGACAAAAACGGGCGGTTCTCTCAGCACCCCGCCTTGGCTGAGAGAACCGCCCGTTGCATGCATCATCAATGATGCGCGACGCATGGCCCATCGCCCGATCGGGGTATCCTGCTTCGACATCATCCGGCTCCCGACGAACCGGCGGATGCTCGCGCCACAATCACGCGAGAAGGTTTAGTGCCGATTTAAGGTCTGGTTAAGTAGGTCCAGATTCAGCCGCGTCGTGCCGTAGATTCAACTCCCGGCAGCCGGTCGGTTATCCGCTCGGTCTTCGGGTTCCAATGCCCCGGCGATCCGCTCCAAAGCGGCGCGGACG
>JBFXAN010000142.1:0-17030 GCA_050184225.1 Dehalococcoidia bacterium
GGGGGGGGGGGGGGTTGGGGCCCTAGCTCGGCCTCGGCCCCTCGAACCAATCCTTGACCAGGTTCTGCTTGCCGTTCTTCCACTGGTAGATCTTCACCTTGCGCGTGCCGTCGTGGTCGGAGGCGCTCATCGTGATGCCGGGGGAGAGGCCGCCGTTGGTAAAGTCCTTGATGCTGTCGGCGCCCTTCTTCACGTCCTGGCCGGTGATCTTGTCCTCGTCGCCCGCCTGGCGGATCGACTCGAAGATCAGGCCCATGTTGAAGACGCCGCGGATGTAGTACACCGAGTCGGAGATCTTGCTCTCGTCGATCGGCTTGCCCTGCTTGGTGTGCCAGTCTTTCATCTTCTGCCAGACTTCGGGGTTCTCGCTGAGCAGGGTCGTGAACTGGAGCGTGTGGGTGTTGTCGGCGGCGGGACCGGCCGCCTTGAAGTCGCCGTCACCACCGCCCCAGACGAAGGAGAAGTACTTCTCCGGCGCGATCCCGGCCTGCTGCGCCCCCTTCATCCCCAGCGCCGGCATCGCGCCGAAGAAGTGGGTCATGACGTAGTCCGGCTCCTTGGACTTCACTTCCAGCATCTGCTGGGTGAGATCGGTCGTCGTCGCCGGCACCTCGAGCGTGCCGACCAGGTCGAGGTCCATCTTCGGCGCCTGTCCGCGGATCGCCTCCAGCGGGTCGCGCCCGGCGGCGTTGCCGTAGTAGAGGAAGTAAACCTTCGCCTTGCGCGAGCTGTCCTTCCAGCTGTCCTTGAAGTGCTGGAGCAGCGCCATCGCCTGCGAGGTATACGAGGCGGCGCCCACATACAGATATGGATACTTCGTGCCGTTGCCGGACTCGGACAGGCCGAAGCCGGGTGTGTAGAGCGGCACCTCGTCCTCCGCTGCCGCCGGCGCCAGTGCGTCGGTGATCGGCGTGCCGTAGCTGAGGATCGCGGAGACGTTCTCCTGTTCGACGAACTTCTTGTATCCCTCCTTTGATTTATCGACCGCGTAGCTGTGGTCGAACTCGACCGCCTCTACCTGGCGGCCGGCCAGGTTGTTGGCATTGGCGTAGGCGATGAAGTCGGCGTTGCCCTGGCCGACCGGATTGCCGACGTTAGCGGTCGGGCCGGTGCGGTCGATGAAGCTGCCGATCTTCGTCGCCGACACCTGGCGCCCGGCCGGTGTCGCCTGTCCGCCGGCGGCGGCTGTCCCACCGCTCGCCGGGGTTGCCTGCTGCGCGGCTTCGTCATCGTCGTCGCCGCCACCACAGGCGGCGAGGAACGCCGCCCCGCCGAGGGCGCCGGCACCGGTGAGGAACCGGCGTCGCGCCCAACGTCTGCGTGCCCAATCGTTCGCTGCCACGTCCTGCCTCCCCTTGGACTTCTGGGGGCGTTCCCCCTCCTACACGGAGCCGGTCCCTCGCGCCCGGCCCATCGCACCCGTTAGCCGCTCTCCCGCGCGCCCTCGCCCGCGGGTCGTGTCCGATTTCCTGTGAGTGTGGCAATCCAGTGCAGCACCGCCGCTTTCAGACGCAGCCAGAGCTTATACAGGCCCTCCGGCTCCAGGATGATGAAGGCGATGATCAGCACCCCGAACAACACCTCGCGGACGAAGTCGAAGTACTGGTGCAGGCGAGGTATCGTGTCGGCCACCGGCAGCACGACTCGATCGCGCACGAGGATCGGCACGACGATGATGAAGATCGCGCCGAACACCGGCCCGGCGAGGCTGCCCAGGCCGCCGATGATCGCCATCGCCAGATACTCGATCGACCGGGCGATCGTGAAGCTCTCGACGGTGGCGGTGCGAAAGTAGTAGACCAACATCGCGCCGGCGACCCCGGCGTAGAACGAACTGACCGCGAAGGCGAGCAGCTTGTACTTGAACAGCGAGATGCCGGAGGACTCGGCGGCGATGTCGTTGTCGCGGATCGCGATGAAGGCGCGGCCGACCCGCGTGCGGACGATGTTGCGGGCGATGACGATGCCGAGCACGGCGAGGATGATGAACAGGTGGTAGCGGTCGATATCGGTCCGCACCGTATGGGTCCAACCGGGAATGGCGAGGACCGGCCGCGCCACCGGCAGCGAGGAGAACGGCACGCCCTCCACGGTCAGCTCCGGATAGAGATGCTCGACGATCCAGGTGAGGATCGGATGGGCGGCGAGCGTGGCGATCGCCAGGTATAGCCCCTTCACCCGGAGGGAGGGCACGCCGAACAGCGTGCCGACCAGCGTCGCCGACAGACCGGCGGCGGGCAGGGTCAGGTAGAGCTGCCACGGGCTGGTGCGCAGCCCCGGCCAGTGGTCGAACATCAGGGCGACGGTGAAGCCGCCGATCATCGCGAAGGCGGCGTGACCGAGCGAGATCTGGCCGGTGTAGCCGACGAGCAGGTTGAGGCCGGTGACGGCGACAATGGCGACCAGGATCAGATTGATCGTGTTCATCCAGACCGTGTTGAACACCATCGGGATCGCCAGGATCAGCAGCAGCAGCGCCAGCCAGGCGACGATCGCGCGCAGGGGAAGCCGTTGGGCGAGCGCCGCCGCGCGGACGGAGGGTTGCGTCGCGAGTCTCCCGGTCGGTTGGTGCCGCGTTTCTTCGACCATCGCACCACCTAGACGCGCTGAATGTGCTCTCTCCCGAAGAGACCGTGTGGGCGGATCATCAGGATCACGATCAGGGCGACAAACGGCATCACGCCGTCGAGCCCGCCCGCGTTGATCCCCGCGGCTTCGATCGGCGGGTTGAGGTAGGCGCCGGTGAACTGCTCGAGCAGGCCGATGATCACGCCGCCGACGATCGCGCCGACGAGGCTCTCCAGCCCGCCGAGCACCACCGCCGGGAAGACCTTCAGCCCGATCACCGACAGGCCGGCGACGCTCACCCCCTGGCGGTTGCCGAGCAGCATTCCGCCGATGAAGGCGACGATCAGGGCGACGGACCAGGTGATCGCGAACACCTGTCGCACGCTGATCCCCATCGCCTGCGCCGCCGGCTGGTCGTCCGCCACCGCCTGCATGGCGATGCCGGTCCGCGTGTAGCGGAAGAAGACGGTGAAGAGCCCGATGAAGAAGATCGCCAGGCCGACCGCCCAGAGGTCGCTCTTGCGCAGCGGCGTGTCGAAGACCTCGATGATGGCGGGGTCGAACGGCTTGATGCCGAGGATGTTGAGGTCGGGGAAGACGCGCGTATCCGGCCGCCAGAGAATGGCGACGCTGCCGCGCAGGATCGCCGCCAGCCCGATCGTCGCCATCACGATCGCGATCAGCGGCTTGCCGATCAGTGGCCGGAGCATCGTCCGCTCGATCAGGAAGCCGAGCGCCAGGCCGATGACCACGACCAGGGGAAAGACGATCGCCAGCGGCAGATCGTAGTCGGTCACCAGCACGACAGCGATGAAGCCGCCGAGCATGACGAACTCCCCCTGGGCGAAGTTCACCACCTCGCTCGCCTTGTAGATCAGGACGAAACCGAGCGCGATCAGCGCGTACAGCGACCCGATCACCAGCCCGACGACGAGCGTCTGACGGAACCGCTCCTCGAAGAGGAAGAATGCCAGCGCCGGCAGATCGTGTACCAGCTCCACGGCTCCCTCCGATCCGAGTGCCGGGTTCCGAGCAGGGGTGGGACGCCCGGAACCCGACACTCAGGCGCGATGCTCGGCGGCGGCGGCCTCGACGGAAGCCCGCTCCGACGCGCGTTCCTTCTCCTGCAAGAGGCTGTCCTCTTCGCCGAGGTAGGCGCGGATCACGTGCGGATCGCGCCGGATCGCATCCGGCGTGCCCTCGGCGATCTTCTCGCCGAAGTCGAGCACGACGATGTTCTGGGAGATGTCCATGACAACACCCATGTCGTGCTCGATCAGGACGATCGTCACGCCACGGTTTTCGTTGGTGTCGAGGATGGCGGCGACCATCTCCTCTTTCTCTTCGACGGTCATGCCCGCCATCGGCTCGTCGAGCAGCAGCAGCTTCGGCTCGGCGGCGAGCGCCCGCGCCAGCTCCACCCGCTTTTGCACGCCGTAGGGCAGCGCGCCGACGATCTGGTCCCGATGCGGCGTCAGGCCGAGGAACTCGATCACCTCGTCGCAGTACGCGCGGTTGCGCGCCTCGTCGCGGGAGGCGCGGCCGGCGTAGAGTACGGCGTCCCACAGTCCGGTACGCATGTGGATATGCCGGCCGAGCATCACGTTGGCGAGGACGGACAGCCCCTTGAACAGGGCGATGTTCTGGAAGGTGCGGGCAATGCCCAGGCGGACAATCGTATGGCGGGGCAGGTGGGTGATGTCCCGGCCCTCGAAGGTGACCGTGCCGGATGAGGGCCGGTAGATCCGCGAGATCACATTGAGCAGGCTGGTCTTGCCCGCGCCGTTGGGACCAATGATCGAGACGATGGCACCAGGCTGCACCGCGAGGCTGATCCGGTCCAGCGCCCGGACCGCCCCGAAGTTGAGCGAGATCTCGCTGACCTCGAGCTGTCCCATGGACGTCCCCTCGCACATACCACAACGCTCCCGTCGTTGCGGGACCGTCTATCGCCGGCATCAAAGGATCGATGCGCGGCCGGCCTGTGCCGGACCAAACGCCGTGTCATGCTCTGAACCCGGTCGTCCCCAGAGCGACGGCGGTGGACGCCGAAGGGCTTGTGCCTAGCAGTGTGCTTAACAGGTGTAAAGTTGTCAAGCGTGTGGTCGGCCCTGTGCTGTTCCGAATGTACGTGCTTCCCGACGCTGCCACTCTTCCCGCTCCAGCGCATACTCAACATCGTCGCCATCCCAGACATCCGTGGACGTGACGTGATAGGTGCCGTGCGCGCCGAGGTCGGTGGGGGTGATGCGGAACGTCCGCACCAGCGTCATCCCCAGCTTCTCCATCACCCGACGGGAGGCGAGGTTGTCCTGGTAGGTTGTGGCGAACACGCGGCGGACGCCCTGCTCGGTGAACCCCTTGCGGATCAGCGCCCGCGCTCCTTCCGTGGCGTAGCCTTTGCCCCAGGCGGCACGCCGCAGCCGGTAGCCCAGCTCAATGTTGTCGCGGCCGGCCCCGTCCGGCGGATGGAAACTGAACCAGCCGACAAACGCTCCGGTCGCCCGCTCCTCCGCCGCCCAGTAGCCGAACCCGGCGTCCGGCTCGTAGGAGCGGAGGAACCGGGGCAGGATGTCGCGCTCGATCACGTCGCGCGGCGTGGCTGCGCCGCCGGAGAGGTAGCGCATCACCGCGGGGTCGCCGTCGAGCGCGAAGAGGTTGTCCACGTCAGCCGTGGTGAACCGGCGCAGGAGCAGCCGTTCAGTTTCGAGAAATGCCTGCATCGTCAATCCTTCCCGCGGCCCGTGCGGGCGCCATCAGCGGCGGTATGTGGTTGAGGGTGAGCGTGGCCGTCGTCACCGTCACCGTCAATCCGGCATCCGGCGGAAGCTGCGGCAGGCCAAACACGGCCGGGTCCACGGTTCCCGTGACCTTACGGCAATCCACCGATTCCACCGTCAAGGCGATCGGATCGGCCGGGCGAGCGACGACATGCCCGTCGCCGTACAGCGTTCGCCCATCCGCCGACTGAGACACGAATGTGGAACTGAACATCGCATCGGCGATACCGGCCGGCCGGGTCCACCACGCGCCCATCCAGATGATCGCGTTGCCGGCGACAAGCGGGCGATCGGCGGGCAACACCGGCGCGCCGCCGCTGAGCAGCCCGATCTCGTGTCGCGACTGTCGTGCTCCGTCCTCCCGCGTCGCCATCGTCTCGGTCCGATACGTCGCCCGCACGACGCCGATCACGGTCGGCGTGCCGTCCGTCCCCGGCTCCGGCACATGCAGGTCAATATCGCCGCGGACGCTGCGCGTGCTCTCCCAGACGGCGGGAGCGGTATCCCGACTCACCGGCTGGTTGCCCAGTTCGGCGGTCCAGCGCAACGTCCACTGCGCCTCAAAGTGGCCGGACCAGACGCCCGGCTGGAGCGTGTCACAATCCGGCTGCGCGAGTGCGGCCGGCGGTATAGGAGTGAATGCAATGGCGATCGTGAGCAGTACGGCAAGACCTGGCAAGGCCAATCGCGCGACCATTGGATACCTCCCACGGATAGCAAGCAGCGGCCTACCTGATTCCCTCCACGGTACTCCAGGCCGGTTGCGACGCCAGTGACGGACCGCTCGATCTCGTGCTCGGGAGTCGCCTCATGCAGCGGCTTCCGAAAGCATTCAGCACGCACACGCCAAAAGCCGCCGGCATGTACGGCCGGCGGCTCAGGCGGTGTGGCGATGGTCAGGGGTTACTTGACCTCCACGGTCGCCGCGTCGCTGCAACCGAAGTCGTTGCACGCCCGCAGCTCGTAAAGAATCGGTCCCTCCTCGAAGATCGCGTCGGTGTCAAGGAACAGCGTCGTGTTCGCCGGCAGGTCGGTCGCGATCGGGCGGCCGATGCCGGTGAGCAGGTTCGTCGCGATCAGGTAGTAGGATGTTTCTCCCTGCACGTCGTTCCAACTAATCTCAACGCCCGGCGCGATACCGCGGGAGAATTCCGCCCGCAAGATCTTCGGCGTCGCCGGCGGTCCATCGACCGGCCGTCCTGCGCCCGGAACCTGGTGTCCCGGTCCGCCCGTCTTCAGCGTGCGCGTGCACATCTCGTTCGACGAGTGCGAGTCCTCCTGCGCCGGGCCGATGCCCGCGACCGCCCGGACGGCGACGCAGTAGCCGGTGCCCGGCCGCAGGTCGCGGATCGTCATCTCACCCGTGCCGCCCTGACCCGGCACCGCCGGCGCCGTCAGCTCGCGGATTACGCCGTCCGCCCAACCCTCGGCGGACATGCCGTACAGCGTGACGGCGTAGTGCGTCTCCCGTGCCTCGCGATCCTGCCAGGTGAACTGGATCGACGTCGCGCCCGCCGGCTGGACCTCCAGCACGCGCGGCGTCGCCAGCGAATTGGTGTTCGCCGAAGCGACACCGGCGCCGGCGGCGATGCCTGCTGCGGCCAGCGCGACGATCGCCAGCCGGCCCACCTTCGATGATGTGATATGCAGCTTCATGATTGTCCTCCTGTGGGGTGTGTCCCCGGTGTGTTGTCGTCACCAGCATGGCGGTCCGTCCTGCTCAACACCGATGGCAGACCGATGACAGGACGCTGACACGCCCCTATCTGTGCCGGGCGGGACACCGGCAATGTTCTGCGCGGCACAGCCGGGCGGTGGTGTCACCGAATTCTTCGCAAAGTCGAGCGGCGTGCTCTTCATCCGCTGGAGCGGCGGCTGGGAGTGGTACAACATCGAGCTGCGGGCGCCGGGCGAACTGATCAAGGAGTACGACCTCGAAGGCTCGACCTTCGGCTGGACGCTGAACCCCGGCGCCTGGAACCGCACCTACACACTGACCATCCAGGGCTGCAACAGCAAGGGCTTTCTCGGACTGGGCGGCTCGGAGCCCTCGTCGGTAGCGTCGAGTTCCACCTCCAAGCCTGCGACTCCGGCGGCTGCAGCACTCCGGCTACCGTCGTCGTAGAGTAGACATCGAATTGAACCACAGAGACGCAGAGGCTGCAGAGATCTCTAAATGAAAACTCTCTGCGCCTCTGCGTCTCTGTGGTTCTATCCGTTATCGCTCGGCCGCGCGGGCGATGCGGACGGCGTCGAGGGCTTCGCGGGCTGCGTCGGCGCCGCGGCCGGCGATGTCGTGGGCGGTGTTCACGTCGTCGGTCCGGAGGGTGAGGAGTGCCCAGGCGAGGGCGCGGGTTGATTCACCCGGGAGGTCACTGATCGTGTCGTTCTCTGGTCCGTATGCGGCGACGGCGCGGTCGATCGCGTCGTACTGTTCGGCGGGGGTGCGCCAGCCGGCGACGCCGCCGATCACCCGCTGGTCGATCGCGGCGCGTAAGGGACTCTGTGACGGCGCGGCGTCGTAGGCGCGAAGGGCAAGCCCCGGCGTTGTCCCGATCTGGGTGGCGTCCTCCGGCAGGATGCCCCCCGCCGGCGCGGTGTCGCGGCCGTGCCGGCCGGCGGGACCGGCGATCGCATCGATGGCGACCGCCGCGTAACGATGGACCTCGGGGAGCCGGCGTGTGCCCGCCGCATCCCGCAGTGCGCCGTAGGCGATCGCCAGCCGTTGGGAAAGTTGTGCGTCTGCCGGCCGGTCGTCCTGCTCGACGGTGACGGCGTCGCTCGTGTCCGCGCCGGCGGCGCGGTAGATCACACCGCCGAGCGCGACGACGAACAGCGTGAGAACGCCGACCAATGCGATACTCTTCACAATGTCAGTGTACCGGATGCGGCGTCAGTGATGACCACCTCCCATTCCCTGGATGATCCGCTCTGCGCGTTCGGCGGTACGGCGGTGCGCATGATGGAGGTGATCGTCTATCACCCGGCGTGTGTCGCTCCCACGACCAGGCGTGAGCCACCGGCACGGCCATAGTGTTCTGAACGGCGCATCAGAAGCCATCGCTCTGGTACAATCGCCCTGCCGTCCGGTTTGTCCGGTCAGGAGCAAGCGGCGTCAATGGTCGAACATCTGCCCGCACGGTTGGTCCGTTGCGCGTGTCCCATGGGACGGCGTCGCCGGTGCTGAGTAGTCTCTACTGAGTGCTGAGTGCGTCGTCCCGATGCCACCACTCAGTACTCGGCGATCAGGACTCAGTACTGGAGATCCCGGTGAACCTTCTCCGATCGATCATTCGTGACCTCGACGTGGCGTTGCAGCGCGATCCCGCCGCCCGCTCCCGTTTCGAGGTCTTGCTCGCCTATCCCGGTTTCCACGCCCGCCAGTGGCACCGCCTCGCGCATCGCCTCCACCAGAGCGGCGTGCCGCTGCTGCCGCGGCTGATCTCCCACCTGGGCCGCTTCCTCACCGGGATCGAGATCCACCCCGGCGCCGTGATCGGCGAAGGGCTGTTCATCGACCACGGCATGGGCGTCGTCATCGGCGAGACGGTGGTGATCGGCGAGGACTGTCATCTGAACCAGGGCGTGACGCTGGGCGGCACGAGCACGCGGCGTGTGAAGCGCCACCCGACACTGGGCAACCATGTGCTGGTCGGCGCGGGCGCGCAGTTGATCGGCGCGATCACGGTGGGGGACCACGCCCGCATCGGCGCCGGCTCGGTGGTCGTCACCAATGTACCGCCCTACGCCACCGTCGTCGGCGTGCCCGGCCACGTGATCGCCTATCACGACCCCGGCGATGATGCTGTCGTCCGCCTACCCGATCCGGAGTGGGACCGGATCGAGGAGATCGAACGTCGGGTGCGCCAGCTTGAAGCACGATTGCAGGAACGAGAATCCGGTGTCCCGGCTTCGTCGCTCGATCCGGGCTTCCGCACGCTCGATTAGTCAACCGCTCCTCATGTCATCCTGAGCGGAGCGAAGGATCTCGGCGGTCGGATCGCGCCGGAGATCCTTCGCTCCGCTCAGGATGACATGAGGAACGATGGCTTCTTGTATTACCTACGTTCTCGGTGTGAGAACGCCAACCGAGGAGTTCGACATGCAGTTCTACAACACGCTCACCAGCCGGCTTGAGCCGTTTCAACCGCAGGGCGATGTCGTCTCGATGTACGTTTGCGGCGTGACGCCGTATGACGAGGCGCACATCGGCCATGCAATGAGCTCGGTCATCTTCGACGTGTTGCGCCGTTACCTCGAATTCCGCGGTCACCAGGTGAAGCACGTCCGCAACTTCACCGATGTCGACGACAAGATCATCGATCGCGCCGCCGAACGCGGTGAAGATCCGCTGCAACTCTCGCGCCGCTACGCCGACCGCTACACCGAGGACATGCAACTGCTCAACGTCCTGCCGGCGCATGTCGAGCCGCGCGTGAGCGAGGAGATCCCCTCGATCGTCGAGGTGATCCAGGGGTTGGTCGACAAGGGCTACGCCTATCCGGCGCGAGGTGACGTCTATTATCGGGTCAGCCGCAAGCCGGACTACGGCAAGCTGTCGCACCAGAGCGTCGAGAATCTGGTGAGCGAAGACCGCGACGACCCGCTCGACGGCAAGGAACGCCCGATCGACTTCGCGCTGTGGAAGGGCGCCAAGCCGGGTGAGCCGGCGTGGGAGAGTCCCTGGGGGCCAGGGCGGCCCGGCTGGCACATCGAGTGCTCGGCGATGTCGCTGCGCTACCTCGGCGAGCAGCTTGACCTGCACGGCGGCGGCACCGACCTGATCTTTCCCCACCACGAGAATGAGATCGCCCAGAGTGAGGCGTACACCGGCGTCGAGCCATTCGTCCGCGTCTGGCTGCACAACGGTATGTTGAGCATCGAAGGCGACAAGATGTCGAAGTCACTCGGCAACGTCGTCGGCATCCGCGAGGTGGTGGACCGGCACGGCGCCGACGCCTTCCGCCTGTTCGTGCTGAGCGGTTCCTATCGCAAGCCGCTCAACTATACGGAGGAGGGCGTGCAGGGCAACCGGCGCGGCGCCGAACGGCTACGCACTGCCGCCCGCCGTCCCGGCCGGAACGAGAGCGGCCGCGCGCTCGACGCCTCGTCCTATCGCGACCGCTTCATCGCCGCAATGGACGACGACCTGAACACCGCCGCCGCGATCGCCGTGCTCTTCGACCTCGCCACCGAAGTCAACCGTGCCCGCGACGCGGGCGACGACATCGCCGGCGGGCAGGCGCTGCTGCTGGAACTGGCGGGCGTGCTCGGCCTGCGGCTGGAGGAATCGGAGTCGGAGGCCGTCGCCGCGCAGCCGTTCGTCGACCTGCTGATCGAGATCCGGCGCGAGCTACGCGCCGCCAAGCAGTACCAGCTCGCGGACCAGGTGCGCAGCCGCCTGTCGGCCCTCGGCGTCACACTGGAGGACTCGCCGAGCGGCACGACGTGGAGGATGGGGTAGGCTCGGCACCAAGGAATACGAGAGACGGGCGGCAGCTCGATCGAGGAGGTACGCCGAGAGTTCGGTGAGGTGTAGGATCGCGCCATCGTATGCGATGTCCGGTTGACCGGGCGCTGTTCCTGGGGTGCGTATATGGCAGCGATCTACATCCTCGGCGCGGGGACGCCCACGCCGACCCCGACCCGTTTTGGCTCCGCCTACGTCGTCGAGGCCGGCGGTGAGTATCTGATGTTTGACTGCGGCCCCGCCGCCACGCACAAGCTGGTCAAGGCAGGGCTGTGGCCGACACAGGTCAACCACCTCTTCTTCACCCACCATCACTTCGACCATGACATCGACTATCCTTGTTTCCTCCTCTGCCGCTGGGACCAAGGCGCCGGCAAGGAGCAGCAACTCAAGGTCTTCGGCCCTACACTGACCGAGACGATCACGGAACGGATCCTCGGCGAGAACGGCGCCTTCGCCCATGACTGGCAGGCGCGTGTCAACCATCCGCTGAGCCAGCAGGTGTACGTCAACCGCGGCGGTGTCCTGCCTCGCCGGCCGCCGACGGTCGACGCGCGGGATGTTAGCCCGGGGTTGATTCACCAGGGGCATGACTGGCGGGTGACCGCCGCGCCCGCCGAACACGTGCAACCCTGGCTCGATTCGCTCGCCTACCGGCTGGACAGCGATGCCGGCAGTGTCGTGATCACGGGCGATACGCAGCCGTGCGACAGCGTCCGCGATCTGGCCCGCGGCGCGGACGTGATGCTCTGTATGTGCTGGGACAACCAGGAGGTGATGACCGAAACAGGGGAAGCAGGCGGACAGTGCGGCACGACCGGCGCGGCACATCTGGCGCGGGACGCCGGCGTGAAGAAGCTGGTTCTTGTCCACATGGGACCGCACGTCTCCTCCCACGGCCCGCTGGAGAAGGGTTTGGGGGATATCGCCGCAATCTTTGACGGCGACATTGTCTTCGCCGAGGAATTGATGACCTTGGAGCTTTGAGTCGCAATTAGCAGGTGCCGGACAGGAAAACCGGGCGCGGGGTCGCCTTGATCGGTGTTTCGCGGGAGGGGCCGCCAAGCGGGCTACGTGCTTAGCAGATGCTCCAGTGCCAGGCGGTTTCGTGCGATCAATTGGAGCAATTCGTGGTAACGCGCACGTTGACGTGTGGAAAGGTGTCCCTCGCGAGACCATAGATCCAATTGCTTGAGCCGGCTCTCGGTGATGCCAACCCATTCGAGATGGAAGACTTCTCTCTGATGAGTCCATCGTGGACCATTGCGCTTCGTATTCCGGGATGCTGTTCCAGGCGTCGATCTGATAGTTCAGGTGATAGTCGATATCCGGTTGGAGTTGTTGTGCTCGCGCTACTTTAACCATTGTGCATTCTCTGGAATGCCGATCTGCTCCAGCCCCGAGACTTGATATGCGGTTACAATCGTACCTCGATCCGCGGAGTAGACGACGTGGATGATAGGCAATGACTCGCGCGTCCGTCGTGATGGCGGAACAGCGGTCTCGGTCGAACCAAGTGAGATGGCAATTGTGTCGCCACGCCGAGCGTAGATGCCGACCGTGATTGTGGACTCCGAGCGGCACGACGCAGCGGATGGGTTAACCGCGCGCCACGTTACAGGCCACGATAGATGTCGCGTCGATGGCCCACTCGGACGATCCGCACTACCTGATCGCGGTCTTCCACCGAGTAGACGAGGCGGTAGTCGCCCACGCGAAGACGAAGCAATCGTTGGGCACCTTGCAGAGCTCGGGTACCGGTCGGACGAGGATCAAGAGCCAATGCGTCAATGCGGATGGCAAGGCGATGCCGAGTATTGGATGGCAGCTTCTCCAGTGCGCGACGGGCCTCGGTAGACAAGAGCACGCGATACACTGGCCCACTGGCCATCTGCTATCGTTCCGGATTGAGTTTGAGCCGTTCGATGATCTCGTCCAGCGGTGTCCAATCTTCCGGCCCGGACTCAGCGAAGATGCGACGCGCTTCTCGCTGATCGAAGCGATCCTCTGCTCGTTCGATCACACGCTCCAGCGCGGTCAGCCGTCGCGGGCGGCGCGTGTGATGCGGCACACCGGGATGAGGAGGGATTGGGTGCGGCTTGGCAATCAAGGATGCCTCCTATTGCACAGTGTACCGCGGACCGAGAGCCACAGCGCAGGACGTGTCTCCCTGACGATGGTTCAATCTCCCGCCGGCACCTCGGTCGGGGTTGTGCGGGAGGGGCGGCTGTCCGTCTGGGCGAAGGTCATCTTGTAGAGGTTGGCGTAGTTGCCGTTGAGGGCGAGCAGTTCGTCGTGGGTGCCCATCTCGATGATCCGGCCGCGCTCGAGGACGACGATGCGGGAGGCATCGCGGATCGTCGAGAGGCGGTGGGCGATCACGAACGACGTGCGGCCCTGCAGCAGTTCTCTGAGCGCCTTCTGGATGACGACCTCGGTCTGCGTGTCGATGTTGGCGGTCGCCTCGTCGAGGATGAGGATGCGCGGCCGGGCGATGATCGCGCGGGCGAAGGAGATCAGCTGTCGCTGGCCGACGGAGATATTCTGGCCGCGCTCGTGCAGCTCGGTGTCGTAGCCGTTCTCCAGGCGGGAGATGAAGTCGTGGGCACCGACGAGCGTCGCTGCTTCCTCGACCTCTTCGTCGGTCGCTTCCAGGCGGCCGTAGCGGATGTTCTCGCGGACGGTGCCGGAGAAGAGATACGGCTCCTGGAGGACAGCGCTCATCTGCGACGCCAGCGACGCTCGGGTGATGTCGCGGATATCGATGCCGTCGATCAGGAGGCGGCCCTCGCTCACTTCGTAGAGCCGGCCGATCAGGGCGGTCATCGTGCTCTTGCCCGCGCCCGTCTGACCGACGAAGGCGATCGTCTCGCCGGGTTGCACGTGCAGGTTGATGTCGTGGAGGACGGTCACTTCTTCGTTGTAATGGAAGGTGACGTGGTCGAAGACGACCTCGCCCTTGATCTCGGTGAGCTCGATCGCATCGGGTGCGTCAACGATCTCTGGCTTGGTGTCCAGCACTTCGATGATGCGTTCGCCGCCGGCCATCGCCCGCTGGATCTGGGTGTACTGGAGCACGAGGTCGCGGACGGGGTCGAAGAAGCGCTGGACGGAGAGGGCGAAGGTGATCAGCGTGGCGATCGCCGCCGCGCGGGCGTCGCCCGGGGCGGCGTCGTAGACCTGATAGCCGCCGACGAGGATGACGAGGCCGGTCGCTACCGCGACGAGGATCTCGACCATCGGCATCACCAGGGCGGTGAGGCGGCCGGCCTGGACGTTGGCGCTGAGGTTGGTCGAGTTGATCTGGCCGAACCGCTTGCTGTTCTCGTCCTCGCGGGAGAGGCTCTGGATCACGCGGACGCCGGAGACGTTCTCGTTGAGCGTCGAGTAGACGACGGAGATCGTCTGCCGGGTGCGGATGAAGGCGGCGCGGGCGTGCTTCTGCCAGATCGACATCAGCAGCACCAGCACCGGGACGACCGAGAAGGTGACGAGCGCGAGCTGCCAGTCGCGGGTGACGAGGATCGTGACGACGACGAACAGGCCGGTGAAGTCGGCGAAGACGGTGAGAATGCCGCTGGTCATCAGTTCCTGGAGCGACGTGACGTCGGATGTGACGCGCGACATCACGCGGCCGACCTCGTGCCGGTTATAGAAGCCGAGCGAGAGCCGCTGCAGGTGGTCGAAGAGATCGGCGCGCAGCTTGAGCAGGATCCGGTGGCCGACGTAGCCGCTGCAGTTGAGCTGAAGCCAGTTGAAGAACCAGGAGGAGAGCGCCATCGCGACGAGGATGATCCCGTAGCGGTTGAGCGCGGCCATGTCGCCGAGGCGGATCCGCTCGACGGCGAGGCCGATGATGAGCGGCTGGCTGAAGGAGGTGATCGCGTAGCCGAGCACGCCGATCAGGGCGCCTGCGACCTGCCACGGGTACGGCTTCAGATACGGGATCAGCCGGCCGACGACCTTGCCGTCGTACAGCTTGCCCAGCTCTTCATCGTTCCAGCCGTCCATGCCGCGGCGCATGGCGCCGCGCATCGCACCCGGCCCCATGCCGCTCCAGCCGCCGGCGCCCGCTCCCCAAAAACCCATAGATCAAACTCGCTTCGCTCGTTGCGTTTCGGGATGCAGAGCTCGGCAAGGCCGAACCCCGCCGACCCCGCTAGTCTCCGACTGCTGTACGCGCCAGCGCCTCCTCCTGGTCGCGGAGCTCCAGGTCGTAGATCTGCTGATAGAGTCCGTTGGCGGCCAGGAGCTCGTCATGACGGCCGCGCTCGACGATCCGGCCGCGTTGGAGGACGAGGATCTGGTCGGCGCGCTGGACCGTGCGCAGCCGCTGGGCGATGACGAAGGTCGTCCGGCCCTGCATCAGGTCGGCGAGCGCCTGCTGAATCAGGTATTCGGTGTGCATATCGACGCTCGATGTCGAGTCGTCGAAGACGAGGATGCGCGGGTCGAGCAGCAGCGTCCGGGCGATGGCGATCCGCTGCTTCTGGCCGCCGGAGAGGGTGACGCCGCGCTCACCCACCCAGGTGTCGTAGCCTTCCGGCAGTGTCATGATGAAGTCGTGGATGCGGGCGACCTTCGCCGCTTCGATCACTTCGTCGTCGGTGGCGTCGACGCGGCCGTAGCGGATGTTTTCGCGGATCGTGTCGATAAAGAGGAAGACATCCTGCTGGACGATGCCGATCTGGCGGCGCAGCGAGGCGAGCGTCACATCGCGAATATCATGATCGTCGATCGTGATCCGGCCGCCGGTGACGTCGTAGAAGCGGGGCAGCAGGTTGACGACCGTGGACTTACCCGATCCGGTCGGGCCGAGCAGCGCGATCATCTGGCCAGGCGGCGCGTCGACATCGATGTTGCGGAGGACGGCACTGACGGCGTCGTAGCCGAAGGAGACATCTTCGAAGCGGACGCGGCCCTCGATGTTGGTGAGCTCGAACGCATCGGGCTTCTCCTTGACGGCGGATTCGGCGTCGAGGATCTCGTAGACGCGCGTGCCGGATGAGGTGGCACGGGCGAAGCTGTTGAGCATGAAGCCGAGGCTGCGCATCGGTAGTTGCAGCAACGTGAGATAGAAGAAGAACGCGGTCAGTTCGCCGAGGCTGAGCCGGCCGGCGTTGACCTCGTGTCCGCCGTACCAGGCGCAGACGACCAGGGAGAGGGCGCCGAGGCCGTTGAGCAGCGGCGTGTTGACCGCCTGGATGCGGTTGGCGTGGTAGGAATCGACGAAAAGCTTGTTCACCGCTTTCCAGAACTTGAGGCTTTCAAAGCTCTCACGGGCGAAGGTCTTGACGACGCGCATGCCGGAGAGGTTCTCCTGGAGGACGGTGCTCATCTCCCCCTGCTCATCCTGGATCCGGTCCCAGACGGGGCGCAGCGCGATGTTCATCCAGATCGAGCGGGCGGCGATGATCGGCAGGAAGACCCAGGAGACGAGCGCCAGCCGCCAGTTGGCCGCGAGCATCAGGCCGAGCGCGGCGAAGAGGAGGACGATCGTGTACGACATGCGGATCAGGCCCATCGAGACGTACATACGGATGCTCTCGACGTCGCCGGTGGCGCGGGCCATGATCTGGCCGATCTGCGCCTTGTCGTGATAGGCGTAGGAGAGTTTCTGCAGGCGGTCGTAGATCTGATTGCGGATGTCGAAGGCGATGTGCTGCGCCAGCCATTCGGCGACGTATTGCTGGATGTAGCCGAAGATGCCGCGACAGACGGCCGCGGCAAAGATCGCGCCGGCCGCCACGAGCAGCAGCCGCTTGTCCTCGCCGCTGGTGCCAATATTGACGGCCCAGCCGATCAGCTGTGGCTGCACCAGCACGAAGGCGCCGGAGGCGAAGACCGCGAGAGTAGCCAGGGCAAACTGCCACCGGTACGGCCGGATGAAGCCGAGCAATCGGATCAAGACGTGGTGACGCACGTGGTCCCCCCAGAGCGCAGCGGCAACGCGGTGAGCGCATCATAGCGCAAGGTTGACGTGTACGTCAAAGTTGGGTGGACGGGTGTTCGGTTCTTTACCTAACCCCCGGCCCCCTTCCCTCGCAGGGAAGGGGGAGTCCTCGTCAACCATGGTCTGGCAGTATCTCGTTTGTCTGCGCGATGCTCATCCTTCACCAACAGTCGCTCGATCAGACTCCCACTCCTCAGCAATGGAAGGGGGAGTCAGCATCAACCGTGGTCTGCCAGTATCTCGTCTGGATGCGGCAAGT
>JBFXAN010000143.1:0-16978 GCA_050184225.1 Dehalococcoidia bacterium
AGCACCGGTCGTAACTCAAGTGCTCTGCCGGCGGATTCGGATGCCTGGCGGGTGAGCGGCGATGGCCAGAGGCCATAGAGCCCGACACCCATGCGCAGGAGGTTGAAGTGGGTTTGCGGATACAGCATGGCGGCGGCGCTGGCGGCGGTGTGTTTGATCGGGATCGGACCCGCGGCTTCGATGCGACCGAGCGTTTGCTGATACCGGGTCAACTGTTGCTCGGCGTAGGAGCTATCGAGCGAGTCCTCGATATTGGCGAAATGCGTGTAGACCCCTTCGAGTTCCAGGTCCGGTAGCGTGCGGATGAACGAGATGAATCGCACACACTCGTCCGGCCGGACGCCAAGCCGGTTGGTACCCGTTTCGACTTCGACGTGGACCCGCGCCCTGACGCCGTGGCGGGCGGCCGCGGCCGCCAGCGCCTTGACGCTCTCACAGTTGACCACGACCTGACGGAAGCCGCCCGCCACGACCTCGTCACATCGTTCCGGGATGGTCGCGCCCATGATCAGGATCGGCTTCGTCCGGCCGTCGTCGTGGAGCGCCCGCGCTTCATCGACGGAGTTCACGGCGAACCAATCGACCGCTGGCTCGATTGTCGCGGCGACCTCGGTCATGCCGTGACCGTAGGCGTTTCCCTTGACGACGGCGGCGAGGATGCGCTCGCCGGCCAGCCGCCGGAAGATCGCGATGTTGTGCAGCAGCGCCGATCGATCGATCTCAACCCAGCTTGCAATATTCATGATCCCTGGTCTCTCTCTCGTGTCAAAGGGGGCAACGTTCTGGCCAGCACAGCCGGTTCGGTGAGGGAAACAGCGCCGAAGTGCTCCTCGATCAAGCTGTGCACCGCATCCGCGATCACGGTTCCATTGGTTGCAAGATACCCAACTGGCCATTCGGGATAGTGCATCTCTGCCGTGGAACCGCCAGCTTCGCGCACGAGCAGCAGCCCGGCGGCAACATCGTGCAGGTTCAAATAGAACTCCCAATGCGCCTCGGACCGGCCGCCTGCCACATAGGCGAGGTCGAGGGCGGCGGAGCCGCTGCGGCGTAACATCTGCACCGCCTCAATCGCCCGCGCGGTGAGGTCGGCGACCTTCGCACGCCGTTCCGGGGCGTACGGGAAGCCGGTGCTGACGAGGGCACGGTCGAGCGTGGTAATCTGAGAAACGGTCATGGCCCGGCCGTTGAGTGTGGCACCGTGCCCCGCGGCTGCATCGAAACACTCGTCCCGCATCGGGTCGTAGACGGCGCCGGCGATCGACCGGCCGTGCCAGAGCACGGCCACCGACACGGAGAAATGCGGATAGCCGTGGGCGTAGTTCGACGTACCATCCAACGGGTCGATCACCCAGCGATAGGCTGATGACGCCTCCCGCATTCCCGCCTCTTCCGACTGCCAGCCGTGGTCTGGGTGCCGGCCCTCGACAAATCCGAGGATGCGCTTCTCGGAGGCGAGGTCGGCGGTGGTGACGAAGTCCCGGCTGCTGCTTTTGAACCGCGACTCGACGGCCGCACCGAACATATCACGGAGCTCTATGCCGCCCAGGCGGGCAGCTTTGGCCGCCTCTTCTCTGAGGACGCGGAGTTCGTGGTCCATGGGTCGCGGCGTTGGGTTGGACATGCGGGGGGATCATAGCACGAGGGGACCCCTCCCCCGGCCCCTCCCCTCGCAGGGGAGGGGAGCCTCGCCGGTTCTTGGGTACCAAGACGAACCAGTCCTCAGTCAGGCCGTCGCGACGTTGACGCTGGCACCCCACCCCGATCAGGACCCCCCTCCCCTGCGAGGGGAGGGGCCGGGGGAGAGGTCCGCCTCAGCACCCAGGGCTCTCGCCGGTGCCGCGCGGCACCTGGAGGGTCTGGCCGACGCGGAGACTGGCGAGGCCGTCGATGGAGGTGTTGTTGGCCTGGGCGAGGGCCGAAAGGGAGACGCCTTGAGAGCGGGCGATCGAGCAGCCGGTATCGCCCGCCTGGACGGTGTAGGTGCCGCCGCCCGCTGCCGATGGGGTCGCGGTCGGAGTGCGCGTTCCGGCGCCGGCGGTGGCCGTCGGCGTGGCGGTGCCAGTGCGGCTCGGCGTGCCGGTGGCCGTGGGGGTGCGGGTCGGAGAGCCGGAGGGTGTGCCGGTTGGAGACGTGGTTGCGGTAGCGGTTCGAGTCGGTGTGCCTGTGCCGGTGGAAGTGGCGGTGCCACCAGGCGTACCTGTCGGAGTGGCCGGGCCGCGCGGCCCCGTGGTGGCGGTCGGCGTCGCGCTCGGCAGCCGAAGCTCGTCGCCGATGCGCAGGCTTTGCGGATTGATGTTGGGGTTCGCGCGGGTGAGTTCCTCGACGCTGACACCGAGACTGGCGGCGACGGCGCCGAGGGTATCGCCGGCCTTGACGACGTAGCTGTCCGGACGGGCGCCGGTTCCCGAATCGCCGGATTCGAGCGCTGGGATCGGTGTCGGCTGTTCGCTCGGTACCGTCGCCGTGGGCACGCGGCGCGGATCGGTTGGGTTGCGGGCGGCGGCATCATCCGACTCGTTCCCGTCGCCGCCGCCGCACGCGGCCAGACCGACGAGGAACAACGCAAGGATCAGGACGGAAAGGCGATGTCGCTGATTCACCGATACCTGCCAGAGGGGATGTTGACCGCATTGTCCCAGGTGCGAGACGCATCGTTCGCATGCTACACGGCGGCGGAAGCGCGATCAAAGATGGAGCCGAATGTCACGCCGGGTTGATGCCCTCCAGGAACGCCAAACCGATCCGCATCGACTCGCCGAGCTGGTCGATCGAGATCCGGTCGCTCGCATCTGCCGGGGTGTGCAGGAGTGGATCGTCGGAGCGATGCAGGAAGAGGGAGGGAATCCCCGCGTTCATGAAGCTGGCGTAGTCGCTGCTGAATCCGAGCGGCACGATGAAGCGGGACGCGAGACCCATGCCGCTCATGATCTGCTGGCCCTGTTCCTGCAACGACTGGGTGCCGATCAGGAGCCACTCACTGCCGACCGCGACCATGTCGAAGTTGAGCATGAACCGCATCACCTGCCGGTCCTCGGTGCTCAGCGATTCGACATAATAGCGACTGCCGTCCAACCCGGTTTCTTCCGATCCGAAGGCGGCGAAACAGGCATGCTCCGGATTGCCGCGAAGCGCCTGGACGCGCGCCATCTCGATCACGGCGGCGGTGCCGCTGGCATTGTCGCTGGCGCCCGGCGCGCCGGGGACGCTGTCGTAATGTCCGCCGACCATCACTACGCCCCGCGACCCCGGCGCCCGGGCGACGACGTTGATCGACTCGGAGTCGCTGCGGCCGCCATCAAAGGCGACGGACGCGCGCACGCCGCCGGCGCGGACCAGATCGCGCAACGCGCGACCGTCCGTTCCGGACATGGAGAGGACCGGAATGTCCGGTGAGTTCATGTTTAGCTGTCCCAGAAACAACTCATCCTGGTTGTTGAAGATGACGAGGGCGAGGGCACCGGCCTGCGCGGCGCTCGTCGCCTTCTGTTGGTGGGTGAGCTCGCCGCGCTCGACCAGCACGACCTTGCCGCGCACGGCATCGGTGAAGTCGGATGGACTGCCGATGCCGGCATAGACCATCTCGCCGGTCGCCATGCCGCCTTGACTGTTGGTGAGCGGCTGCACGGTGTAGCTCCGCTGCTGCGGCGATTCGACGGAGAGGGAAACGCTGCGGGAGAGGAAGACGCTCACCGGGAATCGTTGCATCTCGACCTCGAAGCCGTAGCTTCGGAGCGTTCCGGCGATATACTCGGCGGCGGCGTGCTCGTCCGGGGTGCCCGATGCGCGGTCGCCGATCTCATCGGCGAGCTTCTGGATGTGCGAGAAGGCGCGGTTGGCGTCAGGTTCGGCATTCGGTTGAGACCCCAGGGCCGGCGTGGCTGAGGGTTGCGATGGCGCGCCGCCCGTTGTTGGGGGAGTGGCGGCGGGCGTGCCCTGCGCCGGCGATGCGGGCGGTGACTCGACCGCAACCGAGCCGCCGCTGTCATCGGAACAGGCCACACCAAAAACCACACCCGCCGCGAGAACCGCAGCCAGCAGCCATCGAGGACCGATCGTCGCCATACTGCCACCACCCCACGCTGCACCGCGGACCTGCCGCGGGCGCGACTGAAACACCGTCCTACTCAGGGTACGATCGATCAGAGCCGCTGGTTCCGTTGGCGCCACCAGGTCTTCAGGCGTTCGAGGGGGGAAGGACCGCGTAAGTCGGAGCGGGCGTAGCGCTGGCCGCGCCAGTAGGCATCACCGGCACCGACAGAGCCTGCGTCCTTGTGGCGGAAGGCGACGATGAAGCTGGCAAAGAAGAGGATCAACCCCGCGATCACGACGAAGGGCGTCAGTGCAGGGACGATTCTCTGCAGGATCAACGAGGACAGGATCAACCCGATGCCCCACAGCATCATCGAACCAGAGTTAAGTGCGGGTATCGGTAGCCGGGGCTTCGGGAATCGCGCGAAGAAACGGCGTACGCGCGAACGCACGGAACGCCGCATGCGCACGGGCTTGCGACCGGACGGATCGGTGTCCATCCGGTTCAAAATTTCTTCGATCTCGCGTTCGACTCGACTTGGCATAGCCCAGCCCCGGCAGAGTCATTCTACATGCGGGCCGGAGCGGATACTAGCTATCTATGGCCCCAGCCGCCGCCGCCGGGCGTGCGGATTTCCACCACCTCATCCTCGCTCACCTTGAACGATGTCTTGCCCGGCAGACGCTCGCGCGTGCCGTCGGCATGGATGAGGATATTCTCTCCGGCCGTCGCTGGCATACCTCCGTTTAGTCCCCAGGGCCGGAGGATTCGCCGCTCGCTGACGATCGTTACCGTTGCCGGAGCCAGAAACCGATAGCGCCGCACAGCGCCATCGCCGCCGGGTTGCCGGCCTTCGCCGCCGGTGTGGGGACGCAGCCCGTACTCCTCGATGCGGAATGGGAACGCCAGTTCGAGCGCCTCGACCGGCGTGTTCAGGGTGTTGGTCATGTGCGTGTGTACGCCCGAAAGGCCAGCGCCCCGCGGCCCGCCGCCGGCGCCCCCGCAGATCGTCTCGTAGTACGTGTAATGGCGGTCGTGCCGCGGGTCGAAGCCACCGATCGTGAGGTTGTTCATCGTGCCAGAACTGGCGGCCGGGATGCGGTCGGGGCACGCCTGCGCCATCGCTCCCAGCATCAGGTCGGTGATCCGCTGCGATGTCTCGACGTTGCCCGCCGAGACGGCCAGCGGCGGCTGGGCATTGAGCAGGCAACCCTCGGGGATATGGAACGATACCGGACGGAAGCAGCCGTCGTTCGACGGCGTGTGCTCTTCGAGCAGACAGCGGACGACATAGTAAACCGCCGAGCGGGTGACGGACGCGACCGCGTTGACCGAACTGGGCCGGGCGGGATCGGTGCCGGTGAAGTCGCAGTGCATCGAGCCGTCGCGGAGCGTGACCCGCACCTTGAGACGCAGCGGTCCAGATCCCTCGCCGTCATCGTCCATCGCGTCCTCGAACTCGTACTCGCCATCCGGCAGCGCCCGCAGCGCGCTGCGTGTGATCCGCTCGGCATAGTCCATCAACGCCGTCATGTTGTGCTGGAGCGCATCCGGGCCGTAGCGTTCGGCCAGGTCGATCAGCCGCCGCTCGCCGGTGCGCTGGGCAGCGATCTGGGCGTCGAAGTCGCCGCGCCGCTGCTCCGGCACCCGCATGTTGCGGAGCATGAGCTCGAACAGTTCCTCGTTGCGGACGCCGCCGGCGTAGAGGCGTAGCGGCGGAATGATCACCCCTTCTTGATACAGCTCCCGCGCCACCGGCATCGACCCCGGACTCATCCCACCGACATCCGCATGATGCGCCCGATTGGTCACGAAACCGATCAGTTGAGGCTCGTCTGACTTACCCCCGATTGCCGATTGCCCACTGCCCACTGCCGGATAAAACACCGGACTGATCAGTGAGATATCCGGCAGATGGGTGCCGCCGAGATAGGGGTCGTTGAGGATGATCATGTCACCGGGACGGAACGGGGCGAGGTGCTCGGCGGCACGGACGGCGAAGGGCATGGCGCCGAGGTGAACCGGCATGTGCGCCGCCTGCGCCACCATCCGGCCATGCCGGTCGAAGACGGCGCAGGAGTAGTCCCGCCGCTCCTTGATGTTCGGCGAGTGCGCCGTCCGGCCGAGCGTAACGCCCATCTCCTCCGCCACCGAGGCGAGCAGGTCATAGATGATCGAGAGGGCGGCGGGATCAGCAACTTGCTTTGTGCGGGTCCTCGCCATCATAGAACGGCGCACCTCATTCGATTACTCCATTTCGATTGTCCCGGATCGTAGATCGATCGTCAGGCGATAGCCACGGAAGAAGTTTAAGCCGAGAAGGCCGTCGAGCCGTGAGGCAGTCGGAAGCGGTTGGCCAAGCACTGGGACGCGATTCCGGCTCACCCCGAACGATCGGACCTCCGGCACGATGTAGAGTGGTGCCGTTCGGATGTGAGTAACGGTGGCAATGCGAATGTTTGAGCGCGGCGCGGTCACGTCTACGCCGATACGGGTGAGAAGAAGTGGATGTACCATCGAGTAGGCAGCGCCGGTATCGAGCAACAGACGAGCCTCTACGACAGCCTGCGGCCCAACAAGCTCCACTCTAACCGTGATCTGGTCACGTCGCGGGTCAAATGTCGCGCTGCTCACAATACCAGGACGGGCTCATCTTCGGCTCGAATCGGCCCGACATAGAACACCGCGATGTGACGCGAATCCGTGTCGTAGGATCGTGCCCATGCTTCGTCATGATCGGCACCATGCCAGACGACTCTAGCCCGCAGAATCTCCCTCTTGGGTCCAGACTCGATCTGGTCGAGCACCACCCACTCGCCGTCGTAAGTGGCTTCGATCTCTTCCATGGTCAGCAGGTCAGACATTCCCCTCACGCTCCTGCCGGCAAATTCAAAGTCCGCATGGTCATTCTACCATCGCATCGTTCATCGCCATCGCACTCATCGCACGCCGAGCCGAGCAAGGATGTCGCCCACGGCGTCCGCATCGTTGACTGAACCGGCTTCGCGGACGCGGATCTCGCCTTCGATGGTGTCGGCATGAAGCGCCTCAGCCAGGCGTGAGGGCAGGCTCGGCGATGGTTCCAGGGTGACGACGCCGGTGTCGATGCCGCGGAAGCTGTGCGCCAGGCGGCGAAGGTCGTGGATCTCCTGGGTGCGGAGCTCGTAGATACCGTCCACCATGGCGATGAACGGCGCGTCGAGCACGACGCTGTAGCCGTCTTTGAGGAAGCTGATCGTCACGAGGCGCAGCAAGCGATAGACCGTTTCGACTTCCTGGCGCTGCTCGGCCAGCGGGTGGATGATCCAGCGGCGGCCGATGTCGTCGCCGGGGATATGGACCGTGGGACCAGGGAGCGCGTCTGCCAGCAGCCGGGCGAGGTGTGATCGCGAATCCTCCAGACCTCGGACGACGATCAGGTGCTGCTGAGTGCTCATCACCCGCCCTCCAGCAGCAGGTTGCCGTGGCTGTCGACAACGCCGCTCCATCCGGGCGGAACCACGGTTGTTGTGTCCATCTGCGTGACGATCGCCGGTCCCCGTAGCCGGTCGTCGGGTCGGAGACGGTCACGGTCGAAGAGGGCGGCGCGGCGGCTGCGGTCGAAGGTCACGTCAACCGTGCCGATGCGCGGACGTCCCGACGCGGCTTCGGGGGGGCTGAAGTCGATCTGCGTGCCAGGGAGGACGGCGCGGAGGCGCAGCGTCACCGCCTCCACCGGCCGGGACTCATCGGCGTGGCCGAAGCGGCGGCGGTGTGCATCGTGAAATTCGGCGAGGATCGCGGCTGGTTTGAGTGACGGGGCGGGCACCAGCAACTCGTACGACTGGCCGACGTAGCGCATCGCCAGGCTTAACTCGAAGCCGGCGCGTGATGTGGGCAGGCCCTCGGCTGACAATTCGGATGCGGTACGACGCTTCAGCTCGGCGACGGCCTCGCGCAGCGTGTCCCGCGTCTCGTCGCCGGTGGAGAGGGTGCGAAGCCAGGAGCGGAAGGAGTCACGCGCGATCGGCGCGGCGACCATGCCGAGCGCGGAGAGGACGCCGGGGTAGGGCGGGACCAGCACGCGCGGAATCCGCAGCAGTTCGGCGAGCTCGCAGGCGTGCAGCGGACCGGCGCCGCCGAAGGCGACGAGGGTGAAATCACGCGGGTCGTGCCCGCGTTCGACCGAGACGACGCGGATCGCCCGCTCCATATTGCTGTTGGCGACGCGGATCGTGGCCGAGGCTGCCGCCTCGACGCTGCCGAAGGCGCCGGCCAGTGGTTCCAGCGCCCCGTGTGCCCGGTCCGGGTAAAGGGGCATCCGGCCGCCGAGGAAGCGATCGGCGCGGAGCCGGCCGAGCGCAAGCTGCGCGTCGGAGACGGTGGGCAGCTCGCCCCGCCCATAGCAGGCCGGTCCGGGGTCGGCGCCGGCGCTCTCCGGTCCGACGCGGAGGGCGCCGCCGCTGTCGAGCCGCGCGATCGAGCCCCCGCCGGCGCCGACGGTGTGCACGTCGGCGACCGGCGTCCGCACGGGCAAGCCGCCGACCGAGATCTCGTCGCGGGTCGGGATCGTGCCGGGGCAGAGCGCAACGTCGGTCGAGGTGCCGCCCATGTCGAAGGTGATCGCCTGAGGGAATCCCGCCGCCTGGGCGACGGCGAAGGCGCCGGTGACGCCGCCGGCCGGGCCAGAGAGCACGGTACGAACGGCAAGGCGGGCGGCGAGATCGGCGCTCATACTGCCGCCATCGCTCTGCATCACGCGCAGCCGGCGGACACCTCTTTCGCGGACACGTTGTTCGAGGCGGCCGAGGTACGTCGCCATCAGGGGCGAGACGTAGGCGTTGACGGCGGTCGTGCTCGTGCGCTCGTACTCGCGGTACTCCGGCAGCACTTCATGGGAGGTGGACACGGACATGGCGCGGACGCGGGCGCGGGCTGCTATCCGCCGCTCGTGCTCCGGCTGGAGGAAGGAAAAGAGCAGGCTCACCGCGACCGAATTGGCGCCACGGTCGCAGATCGTTTGGAGCACTTCGTCAATCTGGTCATCGGTCGGGGACAGTAGGATCCGTCCGTCGCTGTCAACCCGCTCGTCGATTTCGAGGCGGAGCTCATCGGGAACGATCGGCTCCGGGCGGGTGGGATGCAGATCGTAGATCCTGGCACGGGCCTGACGTCCGATCACCAGCACATCGCGGAAGCCGCGCGTCGTCACCAGCGCGGTGCGGGCGCCGCGCCGTTCCAGCAGCGCATTTGTGGCGACGGTCGAACCGTGAATGACTTCGCTCGGCCGTGCGCCCATCGCGACCAGGCCGTCGATCACACCGTCTGAGGGATCAGCTGGTGTCGACGGCCGTTTGTCGATCCGCAGCCGCCCGTCTTCCCAGAGCAGAAAGTCCGTAAACGTGCCGCCGACATCGACGCCGAGGATAGCGGGCATGTGAGACGAGTTCCCGGTTTTGAATTCGGCGAGCGTGATGGAGAATGAGGAACGTCAATTACCCTGTCATCCTGAGCGCAGCGAAGGATCTCGGACGAAACATGACCTCCGAGATCCTTCGCTGCGCTCAGGATGACAACAGCACACGCTCTAAGTCTTAAGAGTACACGGCGCAAAACGCCCGCGTAACTCCGAACCCCGAACTCTACCGCTGCACCAGTTCGAGGGAGAGCGCTTCGTTGAGACTGCCGCTGCGATAGCCCTGGAGGTCCATGGTGACGTACCGGTAGCCGACGGCCTGGAGTTTGATCACGGTCTGGGAGCGATGCTCATCAGACATGAGGATGCGCATGCCGTCGAGATCCGTCTCAATCCGGGCGACATCGCCGTGATGACGGACGCGAACCTGGCGGATGCCAATGCCGCGAAGATAGGCTTCGGCCAGGCCGATCTTCTCCAAGGCATCAACCGTCACCGGCGTGCCGTAGGGAATGCGGGAGGAGAGGCAGGCCATCGCCGGCTTGTCCCAGGTGGGCAGGTCGCGCTCGCGGGAGAAGCGGCGGATATCGGCCTTGCCGATGCCGGTTTCGACGAAGGGACTGCGGACATTGTGGAGACGCGCTGCCTGCTGTCCCGGCCGGTAGTCGCCGAGGTCGTCCGTGTTGTAGCCATCGACGACCCAGGCATAGCCCTCCCGTTCGGCGATGGCGGAGAGCTTCGTGAACAGTTCGTCCTTGCAGAAGAAGCAACGGTCGGGATTGTTGGCGACGTACTCCGGATTGTCCATCTCGGAGGTATCCATCGGACGGTGCTCGATGCCGATCCGGGTGGCGATCTCCGCCGCCTCTTCGCGCTCGGCCGGGGGGATGCTGGGCGAGATGCCGGTGACGGCGAGCGCGCGGCTGCCGAGCGCGTCATGCGCCGCCGCTGCCAGGAAGGCGGAGTCGACACCGCCGGAGTAGGCGACGATCACCGACCCCATCTCCACCAGAACATCATGAAGCTGTTGCAGCTTGCTATCCACAGGCACATCCCCCGAGGCACGTTCTGATCCAGTCTACCATGCAGCCGGCTGATCCCGGCCGCGGCGGCTCAGGGGAAGGTCGTGAACATGTGCCACGTTTCGGCCACGGTGGCGCGGACGGCGGTCAGGCGCGGTGACATCGCCTCGCGCGTCCGAAGCCAGGTGGCGCCGGTGTAGAGTGAGATCGTCCGAAACTCCCGTGACACCTCGTCGACCGTGGCGGAGAAACGCTCTGCGGCCGATCGTTTCGCCACCGACGCCGGCAAGGCCGTGATGTTCGCGCCCGGGTGATATGGCCGAAGGTGCTTGCCAGCCTGAGCGAGTCCGCGCGGGGTCGGCCGGAGCGATATCCATCCGTCCTCGGTCATCACCCCTTCGATCAGCCCGGCTTCCGCGAGGTGTGAGAGGGCGCGATTGACCGATCGGGGCGATGCTCTGACATCCGTGACGACGGCACAGTCCGACCAATCCGGCGGCGATGCGCCGGCGGTGTGGGCGCTGCCGATCACAATCAGCAGTTTGCGCGGTAGGTCAGTGTGGAGCAAAACCGGTGTCATTTGGCCCGATCCTCCGTGCCCGTCTCGTTCCGAGGGTAGCGCGGGGTGAAGGCGCCTCCTATAGCTCAACCGGTCAGGGACAGCATACACGCCAATCATGCGGCCTGCGATATGCTGATACGCGAACCACGTATGACGGCCAAACTTCCGCCCCTGCCAACGACCGCCGCGACTGACCATGTCCGCACGCTCCTGCTCGCGTGGTGGGATGAAGGACATCGCGACCTCCCCTGGCGGCGGACGCGCGACCCATACGCCATCCTCGTCTCCGAGGTGATGCTTCAGCAGACACAGGTGATGCGGGTCGTGCCGAAGTACGTCGCGTTCATCGAGCGTTTTCCGACGCTCGCGGCCCTTGCCGGCGCGACGGCGGCCGACGTGATCCGCGCGTGGTCGGGCCTCGGTTACAACCGGCGGGCGGTGAACTTACACCGGCTCGCGCGGGTGGTCGTCGATGAGCACGGCGGTCAGGTGCCATCGACGGCGCGGGCGCTACGGCCGCTGCCCGGCATCGGTGAATACACCGCGCGGGCGGTGGCCTCGATCGCGTTTGATGAACCAGTCGCCGCGGTGGACACGAACGTCCGCCGCGTCCTCACCCGCGTCTACGACGGCCCGGACTCGGCGCGGTCGCCGTCCGCCGTCCAGGCGCTCGCCGACAGCGCGCTGGCCGTCGACCGGCCGGGGGACTGGAACCAAGCACTCATGGAACTTGGCGCGCGGGTCTGCCTGCCGGTACCTGATTGTCCCTCCTGTCCGCTCCGGGGTTCGTGCGTCACATCCCCGAAGGCGGCGCATATCCGCGAGCAGCGGGCGGCGTACCGCGTCGCCTCCTCCTCCCAGCCGGCGCAACGATACGAGCACTCGACACGGTTCTATCGCGGCCGCATTGTCGACATGCTCCGCGCCGAACCGGGCGGCGGGCCGCTGACGGAAGACCAGATCGGCAGGCGGTTGCGGCTCGATTACGCGGAGCCGGACCGAGCCTGGCTCGAAGGGCTGCTCGACGGTCTGGTGCGCGATCACCTCGTCTCGTTCGCCGATGGCCGGGTATCGCTGCCTGATTGATATAACGAATACGATCGCCGGAAGGCAGCCGTCGTCACGTACGCGCGCCGCCAAGGTGTGTCGAGGCGCTGCACGCGCGGCGCGTGCGGGAACCTACCCGAGGGGAATGCCGATCGGGAGCATGTTGAAGCAACGGGCACGGGCGTCCGTGCGGCTCGCACCCCCGCGCAGCTCGCCCAGCAGGCAGGTGCGATACTGCTCCATCGCCGTGGCCACGACCGACGGGTTGGCCGGGCCGCAGGTGCCACCGCCGCGCGGGCAGACGGAGGGGGCAGCAAGCATCCCCTGCGCCCACGACTCTGCCGTCTGCGCCGCCCACTCTGCATCCGGGCAGTCCGTGCAAACGGTCCCCGGCGGAGGAGCCGGCGACGGCGGCCCTGGCGTCGGCGCCGGCGTGGGTGTAGCCGTCGGGCTGGGGCTCGGCGGCGCCGGCACGTCGGCCCTGGTCTGCCACGAGGCAAGCGTGCGGGCGAACACGACATTGTCGGTGAGTCTGCCGAGCGGCACCCGAGGTTGATCCTCAAGTGGGCGGTCTGGGGCGTGGCCGAACACCTCGATGCTGCCGCCCGCAAACGCGGTGCCCCCTTCTCGCTCGGCGCTCTCTGGGGCCCGGCGCACCCCCCGAAACTCGAGCGTGACCTTCGAACTGCCGCCCGCGTCCCGAAAACGAGACTCGAGCTCCGCGCAGCGCCCGCGAAAGACCGGCCGAATCCCCTGCGTCTGTTGGCAGACGTAGAACGTGGTCTCGACGCGAATGTCCGCCGTTCCGAGCAGCACGATCTCGCCTGTCTCGCGATTCCAGGTGCCTTGCAGCGCCGCCGTGATCGTGCCGCGATACGTATACCGGACCTCCATGGGCCGCACTCCGCCTTCGGGGCTCTCTCGGTTGCAGTACGCCGACACGAACGACCATGGCTGATCGACGAACGCCGGCTCACCAGGCGGGGGCGGTGGGAATACCTCCACCGGGAAGGTCGGCACCTGCCCGTCGCGATAGCCCACCGCACCCTTTCCCTCCAGCCGGCCCTCGACGCTGCCGGTCGCCCGATTGATCGTGAACTCCAACGTGCCTGTCGAGTATGGGAAGAGAGGAATCCAGCACAACGTCGCGGCCGCGCCGGTCGCCGCCCGCGCGAGGGAGAACTCTCCGCTGTGTTGCTCCGTCGTCGGCTGCGCATCGGCGGGAGCGCGCGGGAGCAGGAGGCCACCGAGCATCACCGCCGCCAGCGCGAGCGGCGCTACGATCTGCCGCCGCGAGCGGCGACCCACCGCCCGCTGCATGTCGTCACGCTTCTCGTTGGGTTCGTGCGGCGCCATCGTCGCTCTTCCTTTCCCGGCGGACTTCGTCGCTCCCACCCACCGGCATTGCCTGGATCAGATGCCATCGTCCGGCGGCGTCTCCGGCGGTAGGTCCGGACCCGGCGGCGGCAACGGCAGCGCCCCGATCACCTCGAAGGACTTGAGCCAGTACTCGCCGGCCGCGTCGGCAGAGAGCGTCCAGCGCAGCGTGTTCTCGCCGCGGCGCAGATAGCCAACAAGGCTGACCATGGTCAAGGCCCAGGCGTCGCCCGGCCCCAAGCCGGCGCCAACCGGCGTGCGCTCGCCGACGAGCTCGCCGTTGAGCGTGATCTGCACGGGCGTCGCACCGTTCTCCGGGTCGCCGCCGTTGGGGGTCTGATGGAGGATGAAGAGCGTCCAGAGGTCCTCCTCGCTCGGCTCGGCGTCGAGCGTGAAGGTCGCCTCCAGCGTGCTCTGGCCTGGAGTGAGCAACTGCACGTGACAGCCGCCCGGCAGGTTCCAGCGCGCGCCGTCGACGATCACCGTCCCCTGGCCGCGTGTGTCGCGCTCGCTGCAGTCGCTGAAGTCCCAGGCGAATGCCTTCGGGTGTCCGGGCAGCGCCGCCCCGGCGGGTGCGTCGGGCAGGGATGGTGTCGCCGCGCAGCGGGTGGGGCCGGTGCCCGACCAGCCCATCCCCGTGCTGGCGCCAACGGCCGTTGCCATGCCGCTTACCCGTCCCTCCGAGACCGCGCCGGCGTAGCGCCCCTGCACCGGCCCGTTGCGGCCGGACCAGGTTACCACCACGTCGAGCTGGTCACCGCCGATCGTGCCCGTCACGGTCCCGGTGGGGCTGGTGTAGCCGGCAGCGGTCTGCTCGGCGGCGGTCAGCGTTGCCGTTCCGGTGATTGTGGTACCGCTCTGCTGGAAGGTGAAGCTGGGGCGGTAGCGGCCATCGGCGTGGGCGGTGCTCCAGACGCCGCTCACGTCCCACTGTGCGCAGGCGGCCGCGCCCGCCGGCGTCGCCCCCGATGCGGGCCGCCCTCCGAGGACGAGGGCGACGAGCGCACCGGCCGCCAGCAGTGTGACCGCCGCAAGCAGCAGCGGTGACCGTCGCAGCCGGATCATATGCCGCTGTACGAGGCGAGTTGGTCGTGATGCCGTCATCGCGGCGCCTCCAGTCGGAAACGACGCTCCCCCGCCGGCGTGCCCTGCCAGAGGACCGTCGCCGCGACCGCCGCATCACTCAAGTCAGCAAGCATCGCTATGGCAGGGCCTCCGCGCGTGCCTCGTCAGGCATCGTCTATCGATATGAGACAGTCGTGCAGCGGATACTACGACGCCCGTGAATACGTGTCAACGACATAGTACACACAGTGTGTAGCGTCGCGGGTATAGTGTAGACACGCCACATTGCCGTCCCGGGACGAGCCAATCGAGGATACCCTCTACAACTTGGCATACTGGTGTAGCTGTCGCAGCAGCAGACGATTCTGGGCGGGTCGGGTGCTTAGCGGAATCATGGAATTGTGCCGCGCCGGTGGTCCGGCCAGTAGCGATAGAGCACGCGGCCGCTGATCGCCGTTGCCGGGAGCGGTCCGAAGTGCCGGCTGTCGGTGCTTGCCGGCGGGTTGTCACCCAGCAGAACGTATGTGGTGGGACCGCGGTCGGTGTTGATCGTCGCGATCCGCTTGACTACTTCGAGCTCGGGCGATCCAGGCGAGCGGGCGATGACCATAACACCCGGACCTAGCCGCAGGAATGGGGCAGGAGCATGGAGCACCAGCAGGCGGTCACCGGCGCCGAGCGACGGCTCCATGCTTGTGCCGGCGACGACGAACCGGTTCAGCCGCAGGTGAAGAAGGCGACACACAGCAGCAATGCTGAGCAACAATGCGGCCAGATATACCGCCCATGATGCTCTACTCCCGGCGTTCCTTGCGGTGAGCCGGTGGTTCTTCCACAATTGTCTCAGTTGCATTGATGCGACCTGAATCCGGATCTGACGCGGGAGGTCCCGCGAATATCGTAGCGGAGGTTCTTCATGGCGCTCTGGAATCGTGCCCTGGCCTTGCTTGACCGGATCGATGCCCCGCGGACCGCACACGCCCACTGTGATATTCCCTGCGGCATCTACGATCCGCGGTCGGCGCAGATTGCGGCACAAACCGTGACCACGCTCACGCAGAAGATGCTTGACCTGGCGCCGCCGGGGGCGGGCGCCTCGCAGGACGCCCAGGATGCCTATGACAACACGATGACCCGGTACATCGTCGTCAAGGAAGAGCACGCGGAGAAGGTGAAGCACGAGATCCAGATCCTCTGGAGCGACTACTTCAAGCCGCCGCATGTCGAGAAGTACCCCAACCTGCATGAGGTCTGCTGGAACACGCTCAAGCAGGCATCGACCTGTAAGCAGACCGTGGACCTGGAAGGGTCGAAGAAGCTGCAGGACATGGTGGACCAGATCGCGACGTGGTTCTATGAGACGAAGGGCGCGTCTGATGTCGAGCGCCGTGTCAAGGAAGGCCGCCCACTCGTCTAAGGAGCGGGCAGTACCAGGGCGATTGTGCGGATGCCTTTCGTTGGGCCGCCGGCACGCGGTTTCGTGGTCAGGCGGTCGGCCGCGTGGTATACTCAAGATGAAGACCGGGAGCGGCGGAGCTTTTCTTCGTCCCGGTTGAGGAGGAACGAGCGTGCAGGCGACGGATGTCAATGTCTCAGTAACGGAACAGGCAGCGGTCAAGGCGAAGACGCTGCTCGATCAGCGTGGCATGACCGAGGGCGCGCTCCGCGTCTTCGTCGTGGGCGGTGGCTGCTCTGGGTATCAGTACGGCATGGCGCTCGCCGCCGGAGCTGAGGAAGGCGACCTCGTAATCGAGCGCAGCGGCGTTAAGGTCGTTGTCGACCTCGACAGCGCGAAGCTCCTTGATGGCGCCGAGGTGGATTACACCGAGGACATCATGAAGAGTGGCTTCACGATCTTCAACCCCAACGCGGTCAAGAGCTGTGCCTGTGGCTCCAGCTTCCAGACGGCGGATGGCTCGGGACAAGCGCGCGCCTGCAGCTAGTCGCGTGCCGGGTGCTGGTATCTTTCGCAAAACGAAACGAAGCGGCGGGTTGTATGGCCCGCCGCTTTGCTATGGGCCGGCGGTGATCTGCCGGCCTCGATCGGGCATACTGGTGTCGGTGGGGTGTGCAAGGAGATCGCCATGGCGCATGAGCCGAGCCATTACATTGTCGTGACCTCACCGGAGAACTGGACGAAGACGGCGGGTCTGGGCTGGACGCTGCTCGGTCTGAAGAGCACCAAACCGGGACAGGCCGCCGCGTTCAAGCCCGGCGATACGGTGATCGCCTACGCGACCGGCATCAAGCGATTCATCGCCGCCGTCGAAGTGACGAGCGATATGTTCGTCGACCACACGCCGATCTGGGGCAGCCCGAAGAAACCCGGCGAGGATTACCCGAACCGGCTCCACACGAAACCGCTCGTCACCCTCGACCCGGACCAGTACCTCGATGCCTTCGCGCTGGCGCGCCGCCTCGACTACGCCCAGAAATGGGGCGACCACATCTCCCTCGCCTTCCAGGAGATCGGAAGA
>JBFXAN010000144.1:0-16857 GCA_050184225.1 Dehalococcoidia bacterium
TCACCGATCTCGATGCCGACCCCGCCCGCGTTCGGTCGCTGGCCGGCTGGGCCTGGATTCAGGACGCCCTCGCTGCGCTCCCGGCGCTCGACCAGAATGCGGCGTAGTCATGCGGGATTGGTATTACTCCCATCTCTTCCGAGTCTTATGACGCCGGTTACCTACGCCTCACATCGCGTTCGACGGGTTCTGCGTCATAGGTGCCGGACGGTGAAGTTGACCGGTCGGCGACAGTGCTGCAGATCGCCCGGGTCTTGCCGCGGGTGAAGCATGCGAGCGCTTAGGTGGACGGGCGGGTCAGGGCGTGAGCACGTAGCGACCACGCACCCCGCCCGTGGCCATGGCCCGGTGGGCGTCGGCGACCTGGTCCAGCGGCATGACCGCATGCACGCGGGCCGGCAGCTCGCCGGACGCGGTCCGTGCGAGCAAGCTGGCCAAACGATGTCCGTCGGGGTGTGTCGCGACCGCTTCGACGGTGATCCCGCGCTCGGCGGCCGGCTTGGCGTTCGGCTGAACGCCGACGAAGACCCCGCCGTCGCGGACCAGGGCGAGACCCCGCTCCTGCAACACCGCACCATCGGCGACCGCATCCCAGCCCGGCTCGGCGTGGACAGTGAAGTCGGCGTCGAGGCCGCGGACGAACGCCTCGTCCTCGGCTCTGGCCAGACCGGTCACCTGCCAGCCACGGTCCCGCGCGAGCGCGGCGACGTACCCCCCGACCGCGCCGGCCGCCCCGGTCACCAGCAGCCGGTTGCCGTCGGTGGGCGCGTCGCCGAGCAGGTCGACGATCTGGGCGGCGGCCAGCCCGTTGAGCGGCACCGTCGACGCCGCGACCAGGTCCAGCCCCTCGGGCACGACGGCGAGCTCGCTGGCCGGCACGATGATCTGCTCGGCGTAGGTGCCGAAGTCGCGGTCGAAGCTGGCCACCAGGCCGGCGACCCGGGTGCCGGCGGCCAGGTCGACGCCGGGGCCGGTGGCGACGACGGTGCCGGCGAAGTCCCAGCCGAGGCCGGTCCGTTCGGGCTGGTTGATCAGTCCCATGGCGTGGAGCCGGCCGCCCGCGACCGCGAGGTCGACGGGGTTGACAGGCGCGGCGGCAATCGTAACTCGGACCTCGCCCGGACCGGGCGCGACGACGGGAACGTCGATGATCTCGATCGCGTCGGGTCCGCCCGGGGTGCGGACGACGGCGCTGCGGAAGGTGGTGGTGCTCACGGATTCGCTCCTTGTGACTTGTCTTCGACGGGGTCATACTTCACTATGGATAGGTAGCTCTTCGTTGGGAAGTACGCACAGCGAGGTGCGTAGCTCCCCCCTCGGGGGGTATCGGGGGCGGAGCCCCCGTCCGGAGGGGGTTGGGGAAGCGCATGGGTTCCCCAATTCAGGAGTAGGAAGGAGCGGTCGATGCCAACGATGACGGCGGCCCAGCAACGGGCACAGGCGAAGGTGGAGTACGACGCGTTCCTGGCGGGCTGCCCCAGCCGCCAGTTGCTCGACCGGATCTCCGACAAGTGGGTCGCGCTGACCCTGACCGCGCTCGGAAGCGATGGCCCGCACCCTCCCGGGGTCGACCGCGTCGATGCGCCGCGGTCGATGCGCTACTCCGAGCTGTCCCGCCGGCTGGCCGGCGTCAGCCAGAAGATGCTCACCCAGACGCTGCGCTCCCTCGAGCGCGACGGCTTGGTCACCCGCACCGTGACGCCGACCGTGCCGGTCACGGTCACCTACGAACTAACCGATCTCGGTCGCTCGCTCCAAGACATGATGCGCGGCATCAAAGCGTGGGCCGAGGCACACATGGACGAAGTGCTCGCCAATCGCGCGGAGTACGACACCGCGTCGCCTGAGCGCTGACCATCAGCACCGCAAGGCGCTGGCCCCGTCGGTCATCCGTGCGATACTGGGCATATGACGGCGTGGCGAGACGTCGAACAGGCAGCGCCGGAGTTCGCGCAGCGCGTGCGGGCGCTGTTCGACGCCCACAGACACAAGACACTTGCCACCGTGCGAACCGACGGGTCGCCGCGGATCTCCGGGATCGAGGCGGTCTTCGAGGACGGCGAACTGGTCTTTGGCTCGATGCCGAACGCCCGCAAGGGCGCCGATCTCCATCGGGATCCGCGGTTCGCCCTGCACAGCGCCACGGTCGACCCGATCGAGGGCTCCGAGGCGCAATGGCCGGGCGAGGCGAAAATCTCGGGTCGCGCGATCGTTGCCGGACCGATCACCGAGGGACCAGACGGCGACCGCTTCCACGCCGACATCGCTGAGGTCGTGCACACCCACCTCAACGACGAGGCCACGATACTCGTCGTCGAGTGGTGGACGCCCACGCACGGGCTGCGAAGGATCGAGCGCGAGTAACCTCAATCGAGCACCGGATCGTCACCTGGCATGTCAGATACATAGTTCGACGAGCGCGAGGTCGTCACCGTCGCGGCCGGGCACGGCAGAGGAGCCGTTGGCTGGCCTGCGCCCCGCTGGCGACCGCGGTGCTCGCTCAGGACCGTGATGCCATGACGATGCGGCAGCCTCCTCGCGGACTCGTTGGTGCGGCGGTAGGCGCTGGTATCGGCGGCACTGCCGCCGCTGCCTACTTCGCCTCGATTGTTTTGGGGCCGCAAGCGAACGAACCGCCATCGCCGGGGTTCTACGCGGTCGTCCTCGCGCCGTCGCTCATCGTGCCTGGTATCGGCTGGGGCGCGTGGCTTGGCTGGCTCGTCACCACGGGACCACGCCCCGTCATCTACAAGCTCATCATTCCGATCGAGCTGAGTATCCTCGTCGTGTTCTGGTTCCTCTTACTCGCTGGGCGACCGTGATGTAGGTATACCCCCGAGCGATCGACCTCGCCAGCAGCGCGCCATTTGGGAAAGTCCTGTCAGGCGACCGTTGCAGCCCAATCCCGGGTCCGATAACGCCGGATCTCGGACCACGTGTTGTGCGGCGCGCGGTCGGTCTGTCCCTCAGGCAGGCGCTCTCGCACGGCTGGCCCGATGACCTCGTATACTGCACCGCATCAATGGATGGAGTCGCCGTGACGAGCCGGAACCATCCCGACGATATCCCCGGTCTCGCGGCGCTGCTGGCCGAGCAGCGGAGCTACTACGATGCCCGCGCCGACGACTACGTGAGCGTCGCGCCGCCGAACCGCACGGTCCCCGGCTTGCTGCCGGCGGCTCTGGGTCGGACCCTGGTCGAGGAGGCGCAGCCCCGCAGTGCGGTGCTCGAACTGGCCTGCGGCACCGGGGATTTCACGCGCGAGTTGGCGCGCTCCGCTCAGTCGGTGACCGCCCTCGACGCCTCCCCGCGCATGCTCGCCATCAACCGGGCACGGGTGGCGAACCCCCGGGTCCGGTACATGCAGGCCGACCTGTTCGCGTGGGTACCGGGCCAGACCTACGACCTGGTGTTCTTCGGCTTTTGGCTCTCGCACGTGCCGCCGAGTACCTTCGACGCCTTCTGGGAGTTGGTGCAGCGGTGCCTGGCACCGGACGGGCGGGTAGCCTTCGTCGATGATGATGACCGTGCCGGTGACGCCGGGGACGTGCGCCCGGTCGGCGGCGTGCCGGTCGCGCGCCGCACGCTGCGGGACGGGCAGGCGTTCGACGTCGTCAAAGTGTTCTGGCAGCCCGCCGCGCTTGCCACCCGCCTGCACGGGCTGGGCTGGGACATCGCCGTCCGCCGCGTCGGCCAGAACTTCCTTTATGGCGCGGGGTGCCCCCGCCGGACCACCGGCTGAGACGTGCCGGCGCCGCAGTAACTGGCTCGATGACCCGATGATTCTCACCAAACCCCGCGATCCGAGATTGATCACCGTTCGTCGGGGCGGCACGCTGAGCGACGCTCATCATCAGCTTCTTGCAACATGGGCTGCCGCATGCGCGGAGCATGTCCTCCATTGCTTCGAACAAGCACAACCGGGAGATGAGCGGCCGCGTCACGCAATTGAGCAGGCGCGGGCATGGGCGCGCGGCGAGATCACGATGTCCCAGGCGCGCACGGCGGCCGGCCATGCCAACGCCGCGGCCAGAGACCTGCGTGGGGCGGCACGGCATGCCGCGTACGCTGCCGCCCAGGCGGCGGTGGTCGCACACGTCGCCGCCCACGAGCTCGGTGCGGCCGCCTATGCGATCAAGGCCGCACGCGCCGCTGCGCCGGAAAGAGAGGGCGAGAGCGCCGGGCGACGCGAGTGCCGGTGGCAGCGCGACCAGCTCCCAGGGGCGATTCGTGCGCTCGTCCTTGACGACCAGCGGTTGCGCAATCATGTGTGTTGGTTTGTCTTCGACTGCTGACCAGCACCGGATGATCCGCTTCCCCTTGCTCCTTTCACCTTCTATCTGAACCGTTCCGGTGCGCCGTCGGGCGAGAGAGTCGAGCGCTTCCCGTGCTATGCTCGGGTCATGACGCTTCTCCGGATGGACAATGTCCTCATCGTCGTCGACGCCCTCGAAGCCGCGAAGGCCTTCTTCCTCGAGCTCGGACTCGAGTTGGAGAGCGAGACGATCGTCGAGGGTCCCTCGGTCGATCGTCTCGTCGGCCTTCAGAACGTCCGTGCTACCCTCGCGATGATGCGCACGCCGGATGGCCACGGACGGATCGAGCTGGACAAGTTCCACACGCCGGAAGCAATCAGAACTGGGTCCGAGCACGCTCCAGTGAACGCACTCGGGATCTGCCGCATCATGTTCGCCGTCGACGACATCGGCGACGTCGTCGCGCGCCTGCGCGCCCACGGCGCCGAACTGGTCGGCGAAGTGGTGCAATACGAAGATACGTATCGGCTCTGCTACGTCCGCCACCCTGAGGGCTTCATCGTCGCGCTGGCCGAGCAGCTCAGCTGAAGCGGTCGACCTCCTGCTGTTCTCCAGCAGTTGCCATCGTTGCAGACCCCGCCCGGCCCGCGGCACCAAGCCCGCGGACTCAGCGGCGAGCAACGCATCAGGGGTGAGTTCTCGAACACAGGTGAGAGCCGCTCCAATAACCTCCCACATTGACGCACTTCGAGGGTGTCTCACAACCTTGAACGTGCTGCTGCGCACGGTGGGCTGTGACACCATGGGATGGAGGTGGCGCAGTCGGCACGGCAAAGGCGCAGCCGGATTGGACTCGTGGCATGGAAACGCGGCGCGACTGGCAGGTGGTGATGCTCGGCGGCGCCAGCGGGGTCGGTAAGACGATGGTCAGCTACCGGCTGGCGCACCATTTCGCCGTCGGGCTGACCGAGATGGATGACTTCCAGAACGTCCTGGAGCGCCTGACCACCTCGGAGCAGCAGCCGGCGCTGCACTACTTCCGCCTGCACACCGCCGAGGTGCTGGCCATGGACGACGAGCAGATGCTGGCGCACACGCTCAGCGTCGCCGGCGAGATGTCGGTCGCGATGGAGCTCGTGATCGCCAACCACCTCGCCACCCGCGCCCCGGTCGTGCTCGAAGGGGACTTCCTGCTCCCGGCGCTCGCCGTCCGGATCGCCTACGACGGCGTCCCCGCCGACGGGCAGGTGCGCGCCGTCTTCCTCTACGAGGAGGAGGAGCACCAGATCCTGCGCAACTTCCGTGTGCGCGCCGGCGAGGAGCAGCCGCGGCGGGCGCGGGCCAGTTGGTACTACAGCGAGTGGCTGCGGCGCGAGGCGGAGCGGCTTGGCCTGCCGGCCGTCCCCGCCCGACCGTGGGACACGGTCCTGGAACGGGTTATCGCCGCACTCCATCCGGTGTGACCACACGGCACGTGCCGCAGCGGTGCGCTGCGGTAGGCTTGTGCCGCCGCTCGTGATCATCGGCGGCACAAGCCGCGCCCCGACCTGGACCCGCGCACTGTTGTCGAGCGCCGGCAATCTCGAACGTCGGTCTGCCGCCGAGCCACCCGTCGGGGAGCGTAGCCACGCGGTCGTGACCGGGATGGTGCTTAGCGGAGCAGCACCGCGGAGCGGTCACGGAGGACGCGTTCGGCCTCCTCCATGATGCGCCGGACAATGGTCCCGGCCGGTTCAACTGAGGAGATCAGCCCGACAGCGACGCCGGCACTGATATCGACGACCGTCGGGTCGCTCCGCTGGGCGGCCGCCTCTAACTCGCGGCGCAGCTCCGCCTGTCGTGCCGCGATGTCGTCCGTGCGTCCCTCCCATGCGGCTGTGAACGCGTTGGCCAGCACCCGGTCGGCGATACCCTCGGGAAAGGACGCGCCGCGCACCTGGTCATAGACGGAGGTCCGCACCGTGTCGTCGGCGGTCGCGGCCACGACCGCCTGCTGTTCCCATGCCCCACCGCCCCACTCCGCGCTGGCCACGAACCGCGTCCCCAGCCAGCCGCCCGTCGCCCCCAAGAGCAACACAGCGGCGAGGCCCCGGCCATCGGCGATACCGCCTGCGGCCACCACGGGGGTGCCCCCGACCGCCTCCACCACCGCCGGCACCAGCGCCAGCGTGCCGGCCTGGCCGGTGTGCCCGCCGGCTTCGGTGCCCTGCGCAATGATGACATCCACGCCGGCACGCGCCGCGCGGGTCGCCTGCGCCACGGTCTGCACCTGGGCAAATACGCGCACGCTGCGGGCATGGGCCGGCGCAACGGAGGGGGTTGGATCGGCGAAGGAGTGGTTGATGGCCGCCACGCGCTCCTCGAGGGCGACCTGGACCAGGTCATCGATCCCGGGGAACGAGGAGATGAAGCCCACCCCGAAGGGGCGGTCGGTCCTGGCGCGCACGGCCCGGATTTGGGTGCGGAGCCAGTCCGGCCCGCCGGGGCTGGTACCGCCGAGCATGCCGAACCCGCCCGCCAGCGAGACGGCGGCCGCCAGATCGGCGGTGGCCGTGCCGCTCATCGGGGCATTCAGCACCGGATGGTCGATGCCCAAGAGGGTACACAACGGGGTGGATAGCATGATCAACTCCCGCGCCGGTGAAGGCGAAGGTCGCCGGTGCAGCCGGCGCCCCGGTCCTCATTCTGGGAGCTGCACCATGAGCACCTCACCCTTGGCCGTCATCGCGGTCCCTGGGCCGAGTGAGACGTCCAGCCATACTCTCCTGCCCTGCATCTCTCGGACGCGCGCACGGACTTCCAACTCGACACCCATCGGGGTCGGGGCGAGATAGTGCACCTTCAGGGAAGATGTCACAAATCGGTTCGGGCCGCGCGTGCTCAGGTCGATGCCCGTGGCCTGTGCGTTTGCGGCCGACGCGGTCCCCGCGGCGTGGCAGTCGATCAGCGAAGCGATCAGCCCGCCGTAGAGGTACTCGGGGAAACCGCCGGTGTAATAGTCGTTTGGCGTGAACCGGCAGATGCTCTCGTCGCCTGCCCAGTAGCTCTTGATCTTCAGCCCATGCTCATTCAGGCGGCCGCAGCCGTAGCAGTGGGCGTACTTATCTTCGTAGTAGTCCTGGAATGCGGGATTACCTGACATTGTGGTGCTCTCCGTGAAGCGGGCTTGCCACTCGAATCAAGACGGAACGGATCGTCGTCGACGCCGTGAGTTCCCTCCGGCGGGACCCGGCCGGCGCGTCAGTGCGTCCCCTGCGCAGCCATCACGGTGGGCATCCCTTGCATCCCGCGGAGCGTATTAATCTCTCCCCGGTGCCCATTGAAGTGCCCGATCATGTGCAGGAGGATCGATTCGCCAACGGTCTCGGTGCCGGTTCGGCTCGGTAGCTCGCGGTCGAGCGCTTCGTCGTCCACCTCGTCCAGGAACTTTTCGGTGGCGGCCCACACCGCCTCCTGATAGGCCGCGAAGGCATCCATGTCGCGAATGCGGATCTGCTGCGCATCGGCATCGCTCATGCCGGTCCCGAATCCCTCGAAGGGAAGGCCGATGCGTTCCGCCCACGCGGGATCCCACAGCACAGGGCCGCCTTGCACAAGGCGATTGATGATCAGATCCTCGATCCGCGCGGTGTGCCACAAGCACCAGGCGATCGAGTGGCTGCCGCTCGGTGGGACGAAGTGGAGCTGATCATCGGTGCCATTCCGCGCATCCCGTAAGGCTGCGTGCGCAAAGGCTAACCCTCGCTGGATGAATGCAACAGTCGTTCGTGCCATGTTCGTCCCCCTTCTATTACGCCAACTTCCTCGACATGCATCGCATCGACGAAGTTGCAGGATGCTGCGACGCCCGCGTGTTGCTGCACCGATGCAGCGCCTCAGCCGACCCCGCGACCATCGTCCGCGCGAACGGTGGGCGTGCCGTGCACCTCCGTGTTCGGGGGAGTCGCACGCGGTGGCCGCTCATGGGTACGGACGGGCAGCGGCGCCGGAACCACGTCGTACTCCCCGGGACGCACCTCGCGCAGGCGGAGCAACATCACGGCGGGCGGCACCATCAGGGCCACCGTGAGCAGGCCAACCAGGCCGATGCCCCACTGGCTGGCAATCACGCTGCCGATGAGCGGTAGGCCAATCCCCGAGGCCGAGCTAAAGGTGTCGTTGACGCCGATGGCGCGTCCCCGCTCTGCCGGCGTCGTCGTATCGGCCAGCAGGGCGGTCGTCGCGATATTCCCGCATGACCAGCCGACGCCGACGAGGAACGTTCCCGCCGTAATCAGCCCGTAGCCCTCCGTGAAGCCGACGAGGAAACCACCAGCCGCCGTGATCGCCAACCCACTGAGCATCACCGTGCGCCGGCCGAGGCGGTCGGCCAGCCGGCCCAGCGGCAGCGAGAAGCCGAACATGCCGATCACATGGATGGAGACCGAGAGCGATATCGCTGGCAGGTCATGGCCATGATGCGACAGCGTCAGCGACGTCAACGCCATAACCATCACCATCGCGCCCTGGAGCGCGAAACTGGTCATGAAGGCCGTCCGCTTGGGGTAGTGGCGGACGAAGGTCGCGAACGTGGGCTGGACCACATCCGCGGGCGGTGGGGCGGTGCGGATCTCCCCGGGATAATACCGCTCCAGATTGCCGGCGATCTCTTTCGGGTCCGGTCGAACGAGGAGCACGAGGAACATGCTAGGAACGACCACCGCCGGGATCAGCAGCCATGGCACGGCGAGCTCATCCACGGACCAGCGGGTGGCGAGGGCCGTCGCCAGGGTGATGAGCACCGGCCCGCCCAGGGCACCGACGAGCGAACCGGTGAGGACGTAGCCGAGGCCCTCAGCCCGTCGGCTCGGGGGATACATGTCGGCCGCGGCTACCCGCAGTTGTTGGGCCGCACCAATACCCATCCCGAACAGCAGCACCCCCACGAGAAAGGCAACCATCGACGCCCAGAGAATCGCCACGCCCACGAGCACGGTGCCGAGCAGCGCCAGCCCGAGGCCGGCGAGCAGCCCCGGTTTGCGGCCGTAGGCATCACTAATCTTGCCGGTGGGATAGGCGACAAGCGTCCGGCTGATGCCCAGTAGGCTCGTGGGCAGCGCCGCCAGAACCACGGCACTGAAGACCCGCTCCATTACGACGGCGCCAACCGCAGGAATCACCTGGGTACCGGTGCCGACGAAGGCCTGTGAGGCAGCGATGAGCAGCGTGTTACGCCGGATGAGCGCGGGTACTCTCGTCGCGGGCGGCTGCGGCATAGCCGAACTCCGTACAGCGCCAAACGTCTGATTGTTCTATCACTAGCGAACAATGGAACCGTAGCACCGGTTGTGGCATGATACAAGCATGCGAACCCTCCAGCATCCGGTGATCGCTGACCTCTCGCTGCCGGCCGTGCTCTACGCGCTGAGCGACCCCGTCCGACTGCAGATCGTCCAGTCGCTCGCGCGGTCTGGCGAGCGCGCCTGCGGATCGTTTGGGATACCGCTGGCCAAGGCAACCCTCTCCCACCACTTCAAGGTGCTGCGCGAGACCGGCGTGATTGCCATGCGCGCCGTGGGAACCCAGCGCCTCTGCTCCTTGCGCCACGCCGATCTCGACGCCCGCTTCCCCGGACTGCTCGACGCCGTCCTGCGAGCAGGGAACGGTCACGCCGGCATTGCCCCCCATCCGATAGAGGACCGGACCGCTACGACGCGCTCGGCGCCGTGATTGTCTCGGCCGGCATCATCTTCTTCGCACCACGCTCCCAGACCTGGCAGGAATCTGCATCTCGGCCATAGTGCGCGTTGGGGGCGGCCTGCCTCGGTGCCGCCTGCGCCCCGATCATCGCCGACCCGCACGATATCGAACCCACGTCCATTGACCCTGTTGCCGTTGACGGTCATGAGAGCAATAGTTCAGACCTGTAGATCGGATACTGTGATCGCCAATGATCGAGCGGCGTGTGGCAGGGGTTACCCGACGGTAGGCCAGGTCGGGCAGTGCCAGGCATGGCCGTCCCACTCGACGAGGAAGGGCCGCGCGTGCGGCAGGGGTGCGCCCCATACCCGGCGCCGAGGCCGCAGAGCCGTCCGAGCGCGACGGTGAGGCTGGCGACGTGCCCGACGACCGCCACGGTCTCGCCCGGATGGGCGCCGGCGATCGTCTCCAAGGCGGCCGTCACGCGGGTAACGACCTGCTGCCTCGTCTCGCCGTCGGCCCCGCGTCGTCCGAGATCCTGCTCGACCACCCAGGCGCGTAGCACGTCCGCCGTGCAACCGGCCTCGACCAACTCCGGCATCGCCGTGATGGGGAGCGCCGGCGTGGGAGCAAGCGTGGTCGCAAGCAGGTCTGCGGTCTGCCGTGCCCGCACGGCGGTGCTGGTGTAGATCCGGGTGATCGGCGCGGCGGCGAGCGTCCGGCCCGCCGCGATGGCCTGACGGCGACCCCGCGCGGTCAGTTGTGCGGTCGAATCGGCCTCTGCCGTGCCGGTGGTGCCGTGCTCGGCCTCGCCATGGCGCAGACACCAGATGCGGACGCCGTCGCTCATCGTCAGGACGCCCTCCGGCACAGTACCGCGAGCATCGCCGGCGCCTCGACCCACACCGTCCGCCGCGCGGCCAATTTTCCCGTGGCACGCGGCTCGCTCATTCGCTCCACCATCAGCCCGGCGTCCGTGAGCGCATTCATGTAGGTACTCAGCGTGCGGTGATTCGCGCCAACTTTACCTGGCGGCCCTCCGGGCATCCGAACCGACCCACTCGCCGTATCACTCGGCAATCTCGTCATACGTGCTCGTGCTCACGGTGTCTCTCCTCAGACCTGCCGCGCGCGTCCGAGGAGATGTTCCGCAGCAGTGATGGTGTTCTGATCTGCGGTTTTCGCGGCATGGAGTTCGGCCCGAGGCGCGGCAGGTAGCTGCGCCGTGACGCAGAGCCCGCCGGCGGGGCGGGGGACGATCGTGAGTGTTCCGTCGTGTGCCTGGGCGATGCTTTTGACGATTGCCAGGCCGAGGCCGACACCGGCATGGTCACTGCGGATGCGTTCAGTGCCGCGCTGAAACGGTTCGGTCAGTGTCGAGACCAGCCGTGGCGTGAGCTTCTCGCCGGTGTTTTCGACCGTGAGCATGACCGACTCGGGGCGGATGGCGGTGTTGACCTGCACGGTGCCGTGTTCGGGGAGGTTGTGGACGATCGCGTTGTGCAGGAGGTTCGTCGTCATCTGCAGCAGGAGTGCGTGTGAGCCGATCGTGGGGGTGATGTCCCCGCAGGTCTGGATCGTGACGCCGTGCTTCTCTGCGAGGGGGAGGAGTGTTTCGGTCGCTTCCTCCGCGATGAGGGACAGGTCGACGCGTTCTCGGGTGAAGGATCGCTGGTCGGTGCGGCTGAGCAGGAGCAATGCTTCGGTGAGGCCGATCGCTCGGGCGTTGACGGCGTGGAGACGTTCGACCAGCTCGCCGGTGTCGCGGCTCGGATCGTTGCGGGCGACATCGAGCAGCGTCTGTGTGATCGCCAGTGGCGTGCGCAGTTCGTGGGAAGCGTTGGCTGCGAACCGCTGCTGTTCGGCGACGTGCGCTTCGAGCCGCGCGAGCATGGCGTCGAAGACGTCGGCGAGTTCGCGGAACTCATCGTTGCGGCCCGGTAGCCGGATTCGGTGGGAGAGCGATCCGTTTGCGGCCATGCGTGTGGCATCGGTGATGCGGTTCAGGGGGGCGAGCATTCGGCCGGCGAGCATCCACCCTCCCAGCAGGCCGAATACCAGCAGAAACGCCAGCACGATCGCCGCGGCCGGAGCGAAAGCGCGCAGGAGAAAGCCCCTGTTCCCGGGCACGAAGCCACCGATGGTGCTGATCACACCGTCGGGTACGTATCGCAGGAGGAGCTCAGACGGTTGCCGGTCCTGGCCGACGAGCCACGCGGCGGCCAGCATCAAGGCACCCGCCAGCATGAGGAAGCCGGCGTAGCTGAGGGTGAGTTTGAGCCGAACGCTCAACCCAGGCGCCCTATCCACGCTCACCTCCCTCACCTCCGGCGTCTGGTCCTGTGTCGATGCGGTAGCCGGCGCCGGGCACCGTGGCGATCAGCCAGGGTTCGCCGAGGCGCTTGCGCAGGGCCGAGACCGTGATCCGCACGGCGTTGGTGAACGGGTCGGCGTTCTCATCCCATGCCCGCTTCAGCAACTCCTCGGCACTGATCACACCGCCTTCGGCGGCGACGAGAACTTCGAGCACGGCGAACTGCTTCCTGGTCAGCGCGACGTACCGGCCGTCCCGGTAGACCTCGCGGCGGAACGGGTCCAGACGCAGGCCCGCGATCTCCCGCACGGGCGGCCGTTTGATCGCGCGCCTGCGGTCGAGCGCCCTGAGTCGCATGACAAGCTCTCGAAGCTCGAACGGTTTGGTGAGATAGTCGTCGGCGCCGAGCTCGAACCCGGAAGCCTTGTCGTCGATCCGGTCGGCAGCCGTGAGCATCAAGATCGGTATGCCGCTGCCGGACGCGACGATGCTTTCGGCAATCTCGTCACCGGAGGGTCCGGGAATGTCGCGGTCGAGGACGGCGATGTCGTAGGCGTTGATGCTGAGCAGTTCCAGAGCGGTTTCGCCGTCACCGGCGATGTCGGCGGCGATCGCTTCCAGGCGCAGCCCATCGCGGATCGCCTCGGCCATATAGGGCTCGTCCTCGACGACCAACACACGCATGGTCTCTATTTTACCTGCCGGCGCCTATCGCCGGCATATCGAAAACCACAGGCGTGCTGGCAACACCTCCCTGCCTTAAGATGAATCGTGACAGGGTGAACTGGGGAAGCATGAGTACGCTAGGTGCTACGTCGGTCGTCGTGTTCCGCGGCCATGCGATGTATCTCGTCCCAGTCGATTTCGTTGACCTCTCCGTAGATGAACCAAATCGATGTGCAAGTGCTACAAGAGATTGGCTTGAGGATGCGGCTCGCGCCATCGATCACCATCACCATCGGTGGCGTCCCCTGAGCGGGAACCCCGATGTTCAGGGTTGACTGACGGCAGATGGGGCACCGGATACCAGCTGTGCTGTCACTCAAAACGCTTGCTCCTGATTCGCTCGCAAGACGGAGCGCTCCTTCCCTCCCCGGACTACTTGCGGACGCGGAACCGGAGAATGGTGACGGCGCCCGACCGCGTGCTGCTGACCGGTTCCAGGTCTATCCTGGCGAGGCCCGGGGACGAGAAGCGGATGCCGTCGCCGAGCAGCACCGGCAGGACATACACCAGGATCTCGTCGACGAGCCCTCGCCGCAGGCACTGGCCGGCCACGTCGGCGCCGAGGATCTCCAGGTTCTTGCCGCCCGCGGCGCTGCGCGCCGTGGCGACCGCTTCCCCGATGTCACCGGTGAGGAACGTGACCGCCGCGTCCGGCGGGTCCGGCGGCTCGTGGGTCAGGACGAACACGGGTCCGGAAAAAGGGTACGCTTCGCCGCTCGATTCTGCCCCCCGCTCCTTGCCGGCATCCATTGTCTTGCCTACCTCGTAGGTCCGCCGTCCGACGAGCATGGCGCCGGTGGCCGCCGCGATCTCCGGGAACGCGTCCGGCGTCATGAAGTCGAAGATCCAGTTCATCACGTCGCCGGGACCGGCGATGAAGCCGTCAAGCGACATCGACCTGTTCACGACCACCTTGCCATCTCCGGTGCTCGTATCGCTCACGCTTCTCCTCCGATCCTCTTCAACTCATGATGTACGGCCGGCTGCGCGTCGCGCTCAGGGTAGGGCCCGTCCTCGACGATCAACACACGCACCCCCTCGATGCTACCAGCCGGCACATATCGCCGGCATATCGAAAACCAGATACGTGCTGGCAACACCACGCTGCCTTCACTGGAGGCATGACCTACCGCGAACCAGCACGACCAAACCCCCGCCGTACCCGATCGACCATCCTCGCTGCCCTTGTCGTCGTCAGCGCGGTACTTATCGGTGTCCTCGTTTACCAGTCGCGGTCGTCCTCGTCCTCCTCGGCCGTATCACCCTTCTACATTCTTGACGTCGACCCCCCTGGAGACCTCACCGACCCCAGAAGAGAAGCGCCGGCGAGTGATCCTGGCCCACCGGATCGGACAGAACCCAACGCTTCGCCCAACCCCCAGGGGCACGCTCGTCCCCCGCTTCCCGCTCGGCGTGCGGATGGTGTACGTGGCGAGGCAGATGGCGCCGTCCCTGATGGCGTTACGGTCTTCGATGACGAAATTCCGGCCGTGGCCAACCTCGACCCCGATCTGCTCGGCGCCCTGCGCCAGGCTGCAACGGATGCCGCCGACGACGGCGTCGAGTTCTTCGTCAACAGTGGCTGGCGTTCCCCGAAGTATCAGGAACAGCTCCTCCGTGAGGCGGTCTCGGAGTATGGCTCAGAAACGGAAGCCGCCCGATGGGTGTCCACCCCCAACACGTCTGCTCACGTCTCGGGGGATGCGGTCGACATCGGACCCTCCGACGCCGCGGCGTGGCTGTCCGAACACGGCGCCAAGTACGGGCTGTGCCAGATCTACCGCAACGAGCCCTGGCACTTCGAACGGCGCCCCAAAGCCATCGATGGCAGATGCCCGCCCATGTATGCCGACCCGACGCACGATCCAAGGACGCAGCCGTGACCAGCACCCTCGGCTCCGTCGACCTCCGAGCGCCCACGCTGCAGACGCTCCCCGAGGCGATCGGCAAGAACATCGCGATCGCCCGGACGCGGACCCGTGCCCGGATCATGGCTGTGGTCAAGGCCGATGGCTACGGGCACGGCGCCATCACGGTCGCGCAGGCCGCGGTCGCCGCCGGGGCCGAATGGCTCGGCACGACCGATATCGCAGCGGCGTCCGAGCTACGCGCGGCAGGTCTCACCGTGCCGATCCTGACGTGGTTGAACCCGTCCGGCGTCGATGCCGAGGCCGCTTCTGACGACCAGATCGACATCGCAATCGGCTCCGTCGACGAACTGGACGCGTTACTCAAGCACGCCTCCGCCGGCGTTCGCGTCCACTTGCACCTGGACACCGGCATGGCCCGAGAGGGCTGCCCCATGTCTGAGTGGGACGCGCTGATCGCACGCGCACGGCAGGGGCAGCAGCGAGGGAAGATCCGCGTCGTCGGTCTCATGGGGCATCTCCCGTTGGCTGACCAGGCACAACCCGAGGCGAACGAAGCCGCCGTAGTGCAAATGCGCCGGGCCAGAAGAGCGATCATGGCGGCAGGGTTCGCTGCCCCGCTCACCCACCTGGCTGCAACCGCGGGAACACTGAGCGACCCGGCCACCCACTTCGGCATGGTCCGCTTCGGCGCCGGTCTCGTCGGCATCGACCCATCCGAGACCACCGCACTGCACGGCGCGTCCCGTCTGACCGCACCGATCGTGCACAGCGCGACCGCCAAGGCAGGCACACCGGTCGGCTACGGCGGCACGTACGTCACTGACACGTCCACCAACCTCAGCGTCCTGCCCCTCGGCTACGCCGATGGCATCCCGCGAGAGATCAGTTCGGCGACCTCGGTGGAGATCCGTGGACGGCGCTACTCGGTTGTCGGGCGCGTCTCGATGGACCAGATCGTCATCGACACCGGAAGGGAATCCTTTCCGTACGGCACGACCGCGACCGTGTTCGGCCCGCGGGGCGGCCTCACCCCGACCATTCACGAATGGGCCTGCTGGGCCGGGACCATTCCCCAGACCATCGTCACAGGCATCGGACCACGAGTGAGAAGGACCATCGCATGACACCACACGTCTTGGTCATCGGCGGCGGACAGAACGCCGAACACGACGTCTCCCTGAAAACGGCAGCCGCCATCGAGGGCGCGCTCCGCCGCCGCGGGTTCGAGACCAGCACCATCACCATCGGCCGCGACGGACGCTGGAGAGGGGGAGAGGAACCGCTCGGCGAGAGCGCCGCCGCCTCACTGGTCGCATCACTCCCACTCCTCGCCCGCGCCGATGTGGTCTTCCCGGCAATCCACGGCCCCCTGGGCGAGGACGGGGCGCTGGCAGCGCTCTGCGCCCTCACCCATAAACCCATGGTCGGCTCCGGCCTGCGTGCCGGAGCGATCGGCATGGACAAATGGGCGACCAAGCTCGTCGCCGAAGCGATCGGGATACGCACCGCCCCCGGCCGCCTGCTCCACGCGGCCGACGTGGAAGGCATCGAATTCGAGACCGAGGTTGTCGTCAAACCGGTTTCTGCCGGGTCCAGCTACGGCGTCTCCTTGGCCCGGGAAGCCGGCGAACTCCGTGAGGCTCTGCGCACCGCCGCGCACTACGACGACCGGATCCTGATCGAGCACGTCGTCCATGGCCGTGAGATCGACGTCGCCGTCCTGCGCGAGGCCGGCGGCCGCCGCTGGGCGCCACCGCCGTTGGAGATCCACGCCGGCGGATTGTTCGACACGGCCACGAAGTACAACGGAACCGCCCGGTTCACCGTGCCCGCCGACCTCGACAGCACAGACTGCGCTGCACTGACACAAGCGGCCGTGAGGATGTTCGACGCACTCGGCTGCGCCGGGGTCGCGCGCATCGACTTCTTCCTCACCGATCACGGTCCCATCCTCAACGATGTCATCACGATGCCCGGAATGACGGCCGAGTGCCAGGTGCCCGTCAGGTTG
>JBFXAN010000145.1:0-16717 GCA_050184225.1 Dehalococcoidia bacterium
CGCTCAGCATGACAAATAGTCCTCTGCGTCCTCTGCGGTTCGATTCGAACGCTCATGCGACCGGCGTCGCGCCGGCGTTTGAGCGTTCGGATTCGATCATTGCCTGGAGGTCAGAGAAGGTGTAGCGGCCGGGAGGTTCGCCGGCAGCGGCCATGCGAGTGGCAGCGAGGCGGAGGACGCGATTGTGTGGGGTGGGCACGCCGTGCAGCGCGCCGAGCAGGACGATCTCGCCGTTGAGGTAGTCCACTTCGAGAGTCGTGTGACCGCGGGCGATGCTCTGCCAGGTGGAGCTGCCGCCGCGAGGCTGGCCGGCGACTTCGCCCATGCGGAAGTGCTGGGAGACGCGCGATGCGTATTCGTCATCGGAGGCGAAGTCGATACCGGCGGCGGTGTAGCAGGCGATCGCCTCGCGGCGCAGCTCCGCCAGGAAGGAACGGAACTCGGGGTCGCCGCGCCGGGCGTTGGTAACGATCTGGACGCCGTTGCCAAGGTTCGCTAGAAGCTTGGTGTACTTCAGCCGCATGACGGCAGGGTCCGGCTCGGCAAGCATGTGGGAGCGGGAGATATCGGCGCAGATCTGTTCGACGATCGAGTCAGTACCGTCGGGGTACCGGCCAGCGTGCAGCACGCCGGTGAGCGGCGTCCCCTCGGCGGTCACTTCGCCCGATGTGAGGAACGTCGCGGGCATCGCTACCAGCATTCCGTACACGCGGGCGAAGCGGCGGGCCGCGATCCGTTCGTTGTCGACGCCGTTCTGGGCGCAGACCACCGGCACGCCGTCGCCGCCGCTTGTTTCGAGGTCGAGCAGCGCCCGCTCGGTGTCCTGGGTCTTCATCGTGAGGATGACCACATCGCCGGCTGTGAACCCGATCTCGCGCGGGTGGCCGACGGCCGGGATCGGGAACCGTGCCTCGCGATCAGGCGTGCGCAGCAGCAGCCCATCCCGGCGGATCGCATCGAGGTGCGCGCCACGACAGATCAGGACCACGTCGTTACCCGCCTCGAAGAGCCGTGCACCGATACTGCCGCCGATCGCGCCCGCGCCGTAGATGATGTAGCGCATAGTCCGTCCTCCGTGCGTTGGATTCCAGGCTCCAGGGTAAGGCACCGAGCAGCATCGCGTGGTGCGGCGTGCACCACGCGATGCTCGAAGGGAGGGACGTGCTTTCCAGACAAGGCTACTGAACTTGAAACGTGATCGTTCCAGACGGCACCGGGTCCTGGGTGGTCAGCGTCGCCACGGCCTGGAATGTGCCGGGACCGACCGGCATACCCGCGTTCGTGATCTGGTCCCAGGTGGCGTTGAATCGCTGCTCCTCTCCCGGTAAGAGCCTCACCTCGCGGAACACCTGGGTGAAGGCGCGTCCCTCGGACCAGCGCCAGAGCACCGTTCCGGCTGGGTCACGGACGACAATGTCGAAGTCCTGACCGGTGGGGAAGGTGAGCGTCAGCGGCGTGGTACCCGGATTGCGGAGCACCATCTCGAACGGCACCTCCTCGCCCGCTGCATAGATCTCCTTCGTCGTGGTCAGGCTGAACGCCACCTGCTGGGAAGGTGTCGTCTGAATCTGGAACGTTAGTGTGTTGGACTGCACCGGATTCGTCGTCGTGAGCGTTGCCGTCGCGCGGTAGGTGCCCGGCGGCGCCTGGAGGCCCGGATCGGACGGTTGCTCCCAGGCAGCGGTGAATTGGAGCTCTTCGCCGGGTTGGAGCGTCATGGTTCGGAAGACCTGCGTGAAGGCGCGGCCGGTGGAGTATCGCCAGATGACGTTGCCGGACTGATCTCGCAGAGCGACGTCGAAGTCCTGCCCGGATGGGAACTCCAGCGTCTGCGCCTGGCTGCTCATGTTCCTGGCAACCATGCGGAACTCGACCGGTTCGCCAAGGGCGAAGGTGTCTTTTGTGGTGCTCAGACCGAACCGGATCGCGGGCGTCGCGGGCTGCTCGATCTGGAACCCGACCGCGTTGGATGTGATCACGTTCTGCGTGGCGGTCGTCGCCGTTGCCCGGTAGGAACCGGCGGGTACCTGATCGCCCGCGTCTGCGAGCTGGTCCCAGGTGGCGGTGAAGCGGCGCTCCTCGCCCGGTGCAAAGCTGACCATGCGGAGTTGTTGCGTGAACGCCCGGCCGGTGGACCAACGCCATACCGCCGCGCCCGTCGGGTTGGTGACAACGATGTCGAAGTCCTGCCCACCCAGGAAGGTCAACGTCTGAGCCCGGTCGCTGCGATTGCGGAGCACCATCTCGAACGGGACGGTTTCGCCGGCCGCATAGGCGCTTTGCGACGTGCTGAGGACGAACTCGAAGGCTGACGAAGCCGGCGGGGTTACGGCCAGCGTCACGCCCTGAAGGTTCGGCGGTGGGGGCTGGCTTGCGGAATCGGCGGCGTACCGTGTGTCGGCGGCGGGAAGATCGATCGGATCGGCGTAGAGAACGGCGCGTCCCGCGGTGTCGGGCCACACGTCGCCATCGGGGAAGCGCACGCCGCCACAGGCATCGGACTGAGCAGCCGCCGAATAGACGCGGCAGGATTGATTGGGCGCCATCACCAGGACGGCGGGCAGTCCGACGACCGCGTTTCGTTCCGGCGAGCGAAGCGTCCAACCACCCACATCTTGAGATCCGCCGCCGAGGTTCGTGATCTCGACGTGCTCCGGACCCGTGCCGGCGAACTTCAGGTGGGTGATCTGAAGGTACGGCCAACCCAGGATCCGGGCGATGTTGCGGATGGCGGCGGGGTCGGCCGCGCGCACGCGGAAGACAACGGTTTCATTGAACCGCGCGTCCGGGTCGGTGACGCCCCGTCCGGCCCAGGCTTCGGCATCACCGTTCCAGAGGGCGAGCCGATTGAAGTCACAGGACGGCGCGCCGGACACCGGGATGCAGGGCCGCAACTCGCCGAGGTTCAGCGCAGATTCGGCGTAGCGCGCGCCGGCCGGCACCAGGGTGAGGGGGATCTGCACAACGTTGCGTGGGCTACCATCGCGGGCGCTCTCCTCGAAGACCCACAGGCAGGCCGGTGTCTCTTGATTGACCGAGAAGGCGAGCGTGCCTTCGAAGGGCGCAAGCGCCGGCGCGCCCTGCGCAGCGGTCGTGAAGCCCTGGGCTATGTCGCCCCCCTGCGCGTCCTTCAGCGCGAACCGGACGTTCGCTTCAAAGACACGTGCCTCGCCGCGGATGGTCGAGGGGCTGACGGTGTGGACGCCGGGAACCGGATCCCATACGCGGATGGACGGGTCGGCAGGATCCGGGGGGCTCGGGTTCTGGCCGCAGACGTTCGGCGCTTGTGCCAGCACGTTTGGAGCCGACGTCGGTGCCGCGGCCGCTCCGAACGCGGCGAGGACCGCAACGATCACAAGCAGCGGGTACAGTCGTACCAATCCCTTCATCTCTCGCTCCACCTCCTGGTATTTCGTGTGTCCGCGATCGAACCGTATGGCCGGACTCGATCCACTACTCCACACCCGGCCCGAATGAGCAACACGATTCGTTCGTCGCGGCCATTCACACCGTATGACAGTGATGCCGTCGGACCTATGACCATCGGGGAAGATTCCGAACGTGCGTGACCGGTACGCGGCGGGCCGCTATGCTTGGGTCAGTCGTCCGCGCCGAGGGAACGGCGTGGGACCGGAGACAGAACCCGATGCACTATGCATTGACCAGGGATGCGCCTGAGTCCAGCTATGCGGTCTATGGCAAAGGCGACGACGCCGCCGAAGCGGAGCAGGATGCGAGCCGCAACATCCACACTGAGCTTGGCGACATCCCACTTCTCATCGAGAACCTGATCGTTGTTACTCGGGAGGAGGCGGAGCACCAGGGGTACGTGAAACCCGGCGCGCCGGTGATCTGGCACGACAACCTCGGCCGCTACGCCGTCGAGGATCACGGTCCGTTTCATTCGTCCAAGCTGCAACGGCGGTTGCAGGACCGGTTGACCTGACACCCGGGGATTCTGCCGCTACCGTCGATGGAAAGCGGCGGCGCGCTTCTCGAGGAATGCCTGGATTCCTTCGCGCCCATCTTTCGTCCGAGAGAGGGCGCTGATCGCCTGCGCTTCATCCTCCATCGCGGTTTCGAGTGTCGTATTGAGCCCGCTGTCGAGCAAGCGTTTGGCCGCACCGAGCGCGAGGGTGGCGCCGCCGGCCAGTTCGCTTACAAGAGAGCGGGCAACGGTCTGCAACTCAGCATCAGGCACGACCTGGTTGACGATGCTCCATTCTTGCGCCTCGGACGCGCTCAAGGTGCGGTTGGTGAGCGTCAGTTCCTTGGCCCGGCGCAGGCCGACGATCCGGGGGAGGAAATAGGTTGAGGAGCCATCCGGCGTCAGGCCGGCGCGGGTGTAGGCCATGGTGAAGCGGGCGGACTCGGCGGCGATCGCGAGGTCTCCGACGAGGGCGAAGGAAAAGCCGGCGCCGGCGGCAACACCGTTGACGGCGATCACCACGGGCGCGTCCATCCGGTTGAGCCGGGAAACAGCGGCGTGGAAGTCGCCGGTTACCTGTTTGAGGTGGCGGGGGAGGTCATCGCCCTGGGCGGCGAAGCTCTTGAGGTCGCCGCCGGCGCAGAAGAAGCGGCCGCTGCCGGTGATCAGTACGGCGCGGACGGCGGCGTCGGCGTCACAGCGGAGGACGGCGTCATGCAGCTCGCGCGCCATCTCGGCGTTAAGGGCATTGGCCGCCTCCGGGCGGTTCAGGGTGATCTCGGCGACGTTGTCGCGAACGTCGAGGTTGATTGTGGTGTAGGTGTTGGCAGTCATCGTAGCCTCCTCCATTGGGCCGATCGATCCGTCAACCGTTGGAATCCTGGGTCCGCTCCGCTACCATCTACACACTAGGATGTGTAGGACGATCGAGAGATGAGGTGACGCATGGCGACGAATCTGGCGCTTGACGATGCGTTGATAAGGGAAGCACAAGAGATTGGGAACCACAAGACGAAGAGGGAGGCAGTCACGGCGGCATTGGAGGAGTACATCCGGCGGCGACGTCAGCTGGAGATCCTTAAGCTGAAGGGGAGCATCACTTATTATGACGACTACGATCCGAAGGCGGCGCGGCGCCGCTGATGGATGTCCTGGTCGATAGCACTGTCTGGTCGCTCGCGCTGCGTCGCCGGCGGACAGCTCTCAGCGAGCACGAGGCCCGCCTGGCCCGCGAGTGGGATGAACTTCTCACTGAGGGTCGCATGGCGATCATCGGAATGATTCGACAGGAGGTTCTCTCAGGTATCGCCATCGACACAGAATACGACCGCCTCCGTCGGGTTCTTCGACGTTTCGACGATCTGCCGGTTACCTCGGAGGATCACGAACGTGCCGCGGCCTTTTACAACACATGCCGCGCGCGCGGAATCCAGGGGTCACATACGGACTTTCTCATGTGCGCGATCGCCGAGAAGTTTGACCTCACCATCTTTACAACCGACAGCGACTTCAGCCGCTATGCAGCGCATCTGCCGATTCGATTGCACGGGGTTCGGCCGGAATTCTCCTGACGAGGAAGTCTTTCTCACAGCCGCTTGAGGGCCGACCGCGCCGCGAAGTAGCCGCAGAGGCCGTGGACGCCGGCGCCGGGAGGGGTCGAGGCGGAACAGATGGAGAGGCGCTTGTCGGACGTGGCATACGGGGAGAGCCGAAATGCAGGCCGCATGAAGAGCTGTAGCCCATCATGCGCTCCGGCCGCGATGTCGCCGCCGATGTAGTTGGCGTTGTAGGCTTCCAGCGCTGCCGGTGACGTGATGTGCCGCGCCAGGATCAGCTTCTTGAAGCCGGGGGCGAACCGCTCGATTTGCGCTTCGATCCGGTCGGTCATGTCCTCGGTTGAGCCGTTCGGGAGGTGGCAGTACGCCCAGAGGGTATGCTTCCCCGAAGGTGCCCTGGTCGGGTCGAAGAGGCTCTGCTGTGCGACGAGCACGAACGGCCGATCCGGGTGGCGGCCCTCCGCGATCAGCCGCTCCGAAAGGGCGATCTCCTCCATGCTGCCGCCCAGGTGCACGGTCCCGGCGCGCCGGCATGCATCAGCCTTCCAGGGAATGGGACCGTCCAGCGCGTAGTCAAGTTTGAAGACTCCGGCCCCGTAGTGGAAGCGAGCGAGGCTACGCCGATAACCGTCGCGAAAGCGGTGTCCCGCGATGCGCAGGACCTGGGCCGGTGTGAGATCGAAGAGGACGGCATCCGTCGCCGGCACGTCCGCGAGTGAGTCGACGCGCCGTGCTGTCTGCACCACTCCACCCAAGTCACAGAGGTAGGCCGTCAGCGCGTCGGCAATGCTCTGCGAGCCGCCCTCGGCGACCGGCCATCCGATCGCGTGTGCGGCGGCGCCCAACACCAGACCAAAACTCGCGGTGAGGGGACGCTCCAGGGGCACGTTGACGTGGGCCGCGATGCCGGCGAACAGGGCGCGAGTCTTTGCTTCGCGGAAGTTCGACCGCGCCAACCCGGTCGCCGAGCGGACCGCGTTCACGCCAAAGCGCGCCATGAGCAGGGGGTGTCGCGGGAATCGGGCGAGGGGTCCGAGGACGGCGGGCGCGAGCGCGCGCCAGTTCTTGGCAAGCGGACGCATCAGCCGTCGATAGGCATCCCGGTCGTTGCCGAACCGAGCCGCCGTCGCATCGAGCGAGCGTGTGAGGGTGGCGGCGGTGCCGTCGTCGAAGGGGTGGGCGAGGGCGATCTCCGGTTGGATCCAGCGCAGGCCGTATGTGTGGAGGGGAAGGCGCCGGAAGAACGGTGAGCCTGCCGCGAGCGGATGCACCGCCGAGCAGATATCGTGGCGGAAGCCGGGCAACGTCAACTCGGCCGTGCGGCTACCGCCGCCGACGGTTTTGCCCGCCTCCAGCACCGTGACTTGAACTCCGGCCCGTGCCAACACAATGGCCGCCGCCAACCCGTTTGGTCCTGCCCCGACGACAACGGCAGTTCGCAGCGTGTGAGCCTCCGGGTGATGCATACAGGCGACTGACCTAATCAGGGCGAGTGGATTGTGCGCTCGTATCGATCCAGCAGGGCGGCGAGCGCGTCCAAACGATCGAGGTAGTCGCGGACGCGCTCGGCTTCCGTGGCGTCGGCCCCAAGGCGAGGGCGGCTGGTGAGTGTGGCGCGGAGGGCAGCCATCTCCTCGGAGTCCGGGCCGTAGGTGACGTTGACAAACTCGACAAGGTCGCCGAGCCACAGTTTATAGCGCTCTCCGTCCGGCCTCAGGGTGCGAAGGAAGTAGCGGCGGCCGGCGAGATCCTGGATGTGGTGTCGGAGATGTGCGGTGTCCATCGGCGTGCGTTGAGCAGCGTGCCGGGTGCGCGCGCGAACACGGAGCACCCAGCACGCCGCCCCGGTTCACATCGTGCTCAAGATCTCGTTGAGCAGCACCTCGCAACGATCGAGGCGTGCCCAGATGCCCCATTCCCCATGGAGGTTGAGCGTCATGTTGTCCTGCTGACCGCGGGATTCCGGCGTGCGGCCGCGGGTGCCGACGATCTCGGAGAAGCGGCGGGCTTCGGTGGAGTCGATTCCAAAGACCATCTCGATCACGGCGCGGGTCTCGTCTGCCCAGATCCAGTAATCGAACGGATTGGGACCGGTCCCACGCAGCCGGCGGAGGCGTTTGGTGAGGCCGGTGAGCCGTTCCTTGGCGCGGTCGTTGGTGGCGGTCTGGTTCATGGATTCACCTCCGTTGCGAACGGAGGGCGCGACGAGCAGCGCCCCGGCGGGTTCCACTGCTACCGTCGCACGTCGCGGCTCAGCGGACAAATGCGTCTCTGACACCACCGTCGACGCTGAGCATGGCGCCGGTGGTCTTGAGCGACCGATCGGAGGCAAACCAGAGGGCGGCCTCGGCGACATCTTCGCCGGTGACGCGGACCTTGAGGAGGTTGCGCTGTTGGTAAAAGGCTTCGAGCTCGTCGGGGGTGACGCCGTGGGCGCGGGCGCGGTTCTCGCGCAGCTCCTGGGAGAAGAGGCCGCTGCCCTCAAAGACGGCGTCAGGGTTGATGATGTTAGAACGGATGCCGTGTTCGCCGGCTTCGATGGCGACGATGCGGGCGAGTTGTGCCTCGGCGGCCTTGGCGGATGAGTAGGCGGCGAAGTCGCGGCCGGGTGAGACGACGTTTTTCGAGGCAACGAAGATGATGCTGCCGCCAAGTCCCTGCCGTCGCATCATGTCGATCGCGGCGCGGGTGACGAGGAAGTGGCCGGTGGCGTTCACCTCGAAGCTGCGGCGCCATTGGTTGACGGTGAGGTGTTCGAGCGGCGCCGACTCGGCGATGCCGGCGTTGGAGACGAGGACATCGATGCCGCCATAGGTGAGCGCAGCGGTGCGGAACGCTGCCTCGACCGACGCCGGGTCGGTGACATCGAGGCCGAGGCCGATCGCGCGTCCCTGGCCCTCGCCGGCGGCGATGCAGGCGGCAGCGGACTCAGCAGTGGCGGCGTCGATGTCGGTGACGATGACGTGGGCGCCTTCGGCGGCGAACCGATCGGCGATGGCGCGGCCGATACCGCGGCCGGCGCCGGTGACGAGCACGACCCGGCGGGCGAGATCCTTCTCCGGCGGGAGCAGGGTCAGTTTGTACAACTCGAGGGGCCAGTACTCGGCGTTGAAGGCGTCGGCCTCGGCGAGGGAGGCGTAGCGGTCGATCGTCTGGGCGCCGGCGATTACGCCGATCGTGTGCTGGTAGATCTCGGCGGGGATGACGGCGCGGGCGGCGTCCTTTCCCGTGGTCCACATACCGATGCCGGGGACGAGGATCACGCGCGGGGCGGGGTCAACAATGGGCAGGCCGTCGCGATTGTGCCGCTCGACGTAGGCGATGTGCTCCTCGATGTAGCGAGTGATGCCGACGCGGACGGCATCGGCGACGGCGTTCGCATCGGCGGGATCAGGGACATCCACCCACAAAGGCAGGCGCTTGGTGTTGAGCATGTGGTCCGGAGTGGCGGCGCCAACCTGGGAGAGCGCGGCGGCGTCCTCGGAGGCGAGGAAGTCGAGGATGGTGGGGCTGTCGTCGAAGCGGAGGACGGCGCGATGGCGGGCGCTGACCTCTCCACGGGCGATGGGAGCGACCTGGGCGGCGACCGAGCGGCGTGCTGATTGATCGAGGGCCGGGTGCGTCATCGGGCCGAAGACGCGCCGGCCGCTCGGGTTGGTGGCATGTTCGGCGCGGGAGACCATCTCGATGTGGATGTCGTACGCCTCGTGGGCGTCGTCGGACCAGGTGATGAGGCCGTGGTTCATCAGCACGACGCCGCGGACGGCGGGGTTGGCCCGGTACGCGAGGGCGACCTGCTTCGCCAGGGCGAAACCGGGGCGTTGGTAGGGGACGATCGCGACGTCATCGCCGAGCACCCGCCGCACATGCGCGGCACCGGCGGTGACGTTGGTGAGCGAGAGGATAGCATCGGCGTGGGAGTGCAGCACAAACGTGCGGGGAATCCAGGTGTGGAGCAGCGTCTCGATCGACGGGCGGGGCGAATCCGGCTCCATGAGGACGCGGGCGAGGTAGGCGACCATCTCGTCGTCGGACATGGCATCGCGCTCGATCAGGGGGAGGACATCGTCCATGCGGACGCCGGGGAAGTCTTTCGGCTGAACCGCCTTCATGTCGGAGCCGGAGCCTTTGACGCGGAGGACGCGCGTTTCGCGGCCGCGGAAGTCGAGCTCGGTCTGTTTGAGGGAGGTATTGCCGCCTCCCCAGAGCACGAGGCCCTGATCCTGTCCCATCAGGCGTGAGGCATAGACGAGCAGATCGAGGCTGTGAAGCCCACGTGCGTCGCTCTCGGACCAGCGGTTTTGCATGAGCGAAGGTAGCTCCTGACTCATCGTCCTGGATGCGGACCGACATCGATGCCGACGACGACGCGGTCCGCACTCATCATCGCGGGGCGGTCCGATTGCGACAAGGGCCACGAGGCGCTGATGGAGCGGTGAGGAACGACTCCGCGATCGACGGCAGGATCATCGTAGCGACCCGCTAGCGTTGGGTCGAAACGAGTGAGTGGTCGTGCCGCTCGCGGAGGAGCGGGAGGAGGGTGCGGCCGACATTCTCGGCTTCTTCGCGGTGGGGATAGCCGGAGAAGATGAAATAGCGGATGCCGACGGCGATGTATTGAGCGAGGAGGCCGGCGACCTGCTCCGGCGTGCCGACGAGGGCGGTGCCGGCGCCGCCGCGCACCCGGCGGATGCCGGCCCAGAGATGGGGGGCGACCCAGTCTTCGCGGCCGGCTTCCACGGCCAGCATGCGCGACTGCCCGACGGAATCGAAGCCGCCGAACTCGGCGCGCCGCTGGGCCGTGACGTAGGCATCGGCCCGCGAGAGGAGGTCGTAGGCGGCGTCACGCGCCTCGGCTTCCGTCGGGCGGACGATGACGTGGATGCGGAGGCCGTAACGGAAGTTCTTGCCGGCGGGGACGGCGAGGGATTCCATCGCGTCGATGCGGGCGGCGATCTGCGACGGTGGCTCGCCCCACATCAGGTAGGTGTCGACCAGCTCGACGGCCAGGTCGCGGGCGATGGGGGAGGCGCCACCCATATAGAAGGGTGGGTGTGGCTGCTGCACCGGCTTGGGCTCGGCGAGGGCGCCGCGCATCGTGAAGAATTCGCCGTCGTAGTCGACGCTCGGCTCGGTCCAGAGGCGACGGACAATGCGGGCGAACTCGGCCAGACGGCGATAGCGTTCGTCGTGGTCGAGGGCGTGGGAGTACATGTCGTCGGGCGAGCCGCCGGCGACGAGGTTGAGGACGAGACGGCCGCCGGTGGCCTCATCGAGGGTGGCGGCCATCTTGGCGAAGACGCCGGGATTGTGACAGCCGCCTCGCACGGCGACGAGCAGACGGATGCGAGATGTGACCGCGCCGAGCAGGGCGGCGGTCGTCCAGGATTCGGCGAAGGGCGCCTCAGCGGCGAAGGAGTCGTTGGCGTTGCCGGTCGGGATCAGGATCTCGTCAAAGCCGGATCGCTCGGCCGTCAGGATCACGTCGGTGAGGTAGGCGAAGGCCGGCAGGCGTTCGGGGATACGCGTGCCAAGATGATGACCGTCACCTTCGGTCGGCAGATACCAGGCAAAGTGGAGCGGTTCGTCGGTACGCATGACGGGGCCTACTGTTCCTCGAGCTGCGCGAAGATATCGGCGATTGCGACGCTGAATCCGGGGAGGACGGCGCCGCCGTCGAGGGTGTCGCCGACCGCGAGGGTGAGCGGTTCACGGCCGGGCGCGAGTACCGAAATCGTCTGAGTACGCGGATTAATGATCCAGACGAGACGAACTCCGTGGGCCAGATAGAACTCGATTTTTCTGTTGAAACGACGATTTGGTTGACCGCGAGAGAGGATCTCGACTGCGACGTCTGGCGCGCCATGAAGGAAGCGGAGCGCAACGAGTTTCCCTGCCGGCAGCCGTTCCCGTGACACAAATACGATGTCCGGCACGTACGATCGCTGCTCACCTCGTGGTCCAAAGACGCAACGCAATTCTGTTGCGACCCGTCCTACATGCAAACCAGCAACTGCCTGGAGCATAAGAGCGCCGAGGAAGATTTGCAGTACCGAGTGAGCTGCATCGGGCATTGGCTTCTGGATCACCTCACCGCAGTCGTACTCGATCGCCGGCTTCGTCTCCGGCAATCTCAGGAACTCTCGCAGAGTAAGTCGTGTCGTCGTCGCCATCGTTTTGCCTCGCCGTTCCGTCAGCCGCCTGACGGCAGCGCCTTCAGCTTTTCTACGATCATACGGCCGCGGTTGGTGTCGGTGGCGGCGAAGAAGTCGATCACGGCCTCGCGGTAGAGGCCGGACTTTGCTTCGGCGATGGAGTCGGGCAGGGCGGCGCGGAAGCGTTCGAAGGCGCTGAGGTCCGGTTGGGAGAAGTTGACGCGGATGAACTCGGTGGCGCCGACGTCGCCGAGGCCATCGCCGGGATAGACGGCGACGCGGCGCTTGAAGAGGGCGACGCAGAGTTCCTGGGCGCTGATGCCGGCGCCGGAGACATCGATCACCATCGAGAAGCCGTACTGCGGCTCGACGGGGATGCGGAAGCCGGGGGTCAAGCGAACTGTCTCACGCACGTGCTCCAAGTTACGGCGGGCGATCTGTTCGGCGGCGTGGAGATAGTCGTCGCCCTGCTCGATCGCGGCGAGGGCGCCGTACTGGCCGATCAGGTTCGTATTCAGGCGGACGAGGGCAATCTTGGCGGCGAGGCAGGCCCGCATCAGCGACGGGTCGCCGGCGAGGAAGCCGATGCGGGCGGCGGCCATGCCGTAGCCGTGGGACATGCCGAAGGTGGTGACGACGTGGCGGGTGTCGGTGTCCTCGTAAAGCGCCGACATGGAGATGTGCTCGGCCTCGGGGTCAATCCGGTGGCTGTTGTGGGTGATGTCGTCGAGGACGAAGGCGCCGGCCTCGCGGGCGATGTCGATGATCTCGATCAGCTCTTGGCGTGTTTGGACGACGCCGAAGGGGTTGAGCGGGTCACAGACAACGATCAGCTTCGTGCGGTCGGTAATGTAGCGGCGCAGGTCATCGGGCTGCATCCGGTAGCCGTTCTCCGGGCCGAGGGGCATGCGCACGGGGATACCGCCAGCGAGTCGGACGGAGGGGATGAAATGGAAGTAGCCGGGGTCGGTGACGATCACCTCGTCGCCGGGATCGACGACGGTCTGGACGGTGAAGGAGACGCCGGCCTGCGCGCCTTCGGTGCCGATCACCTCGAACTCCGGTCCACGCGGCCGTCCGAACTTCTTCACGGCCACCAACTCGCGCAGCGGTCCGACCAGGTCGGGGGAGTAGGGGCCGATGTTCTCGGGGATGGTCGCCTCGCGCATGCGCTCGACGGCGGCGGGAGGCGGTCCCATGTGGGCGGCCATCCAGCCGAGATCAGACCACTCGGCGAGGTCGAGGTCGATCCGTCCTTCGCGATAGATCGAGCCGGGGTCGAGGCCGAGGATGCGGATCGCGTCGCGATAGGTCATGTAGTTGCCCATCGCCTGGGGGTCGTCCATCAGATCCTGGACGCGACGTGAGAGGCGGAGTCCAGCGCCGCCCTTGGGTAGCTGCCAGCCGAGGACAAAGCGGCCCGTTGCACCGGGAGTTGTGGTCATGGTCGGGTCCGTTCAAACAGGTTCCGGCTTATCGTAGCACGCCCGCAAAGCTCGGCTTGGGTGCCGATCACCTGGCCGGTGGCGATCCGCTCGCACCCGGCGGCCTTGAGGGCATCAAGCTGCAAGTTGAGGGTCTGCTCTTCGGTGGAGACACGCGCGTAGCCAAACGGTACCATCATCAATGGACGTCAATAGACGTCACCAGGCCAGTCGGATCGTGCGCTCGCACCGGACACCACATGGCCTGCTGAGCAGGGACCACAAGACCTGCATCCTCGCCCTTAGCCTCAGGGTTCTCGTCCGTGTCGTTCGACACCACTTCGCTTGGCAATGAATTGTGCCCGCGGTTTGTGCTTTGTTTCCCGGATCCTCAATCGTGATTTCGATATTCAAGACTCAGCCAGCGGCTGTTTAGAAACACTTGCTGAGACAACGCTGTATGATAATCGAGTAATGCCGGCTGCCCGTCACTTAGCGGTATAGCATCTATGAGCTTTTTTAGTTCCGACACCGAAGTATTCGATACAGGACTAATCAGCAGCGAGTTGTAGTCCAGCGGGACCGGAACCGGCTGACCATCGTGGTCCTGCCACCCATCCCACTTGCTCCTAAACTCTCCTTCGATGCTCTGCAAGACATTCCATGCTATTATGATATTCGTCTTTGCTTGCAGCGGACCAGCGGGCCACGACAGATCAGCCAGCTTAAATAGCGCAGACAGCAGATCATCAACATGCTTTCTACTGGCTAGTCTTGCCTCTTCTTATTCAGGTATGGTCGGAAGTATGTCTCTATCCTCGTATACATCATAATCCCAAGGGATACGAACGATTATCACTGCGCCATCATATAGAGAATGAAGTTCTTTCCAATTCAATTTTCCAGACCAGTTCGTGACTTCTAGGACGTTATCGTGCATACGGTAGTTGTATGTGTTTGCTGCTGATCCTTTCACTAGCTCTGGATACACCTTTCTTTCGTGCTGTTCCCATGATGTTTCGTATGTTCGTACACGAAACGGTAATAGAAAAGCTGTGCCGTCTAAAGTCTTGTCTTTGATCAAGTAGATCAAATGAATGAAATCAGAGTCAATTGCCTTGATATCGACATCTTTATCATGTCAGAATTGGCCAGTTTCTATCAGTAGTCTCTTCGGGAATAGCCGGGAGAAGTCAAGTGGAAACCTCCTGTTATTTAGTGTATAATCAGCCTCTTGAATCGGATAACGTACATATATGTGCGGCGATGGTGCGGATACAGCAGCACGAAGTATGTCGTCATTGGCACGCACAACAAGATCGAAGATCTCAGTAACCCAAGGATATTTGTCGGTGGTTAGGCTTTCTCTTGACTGAGAATACTGCTCATATTTGGAAGGAACGCGGCCTGAAATGAGCAACTCAACGTTGGTCAACGTTGAAATTCCGTGCCGGGCCAGGATGTCCAGCATCTCGCTATAGTAGTTCGTCATAATTCACCTCGATCCCGGCCACACAGCCCGGCCATATTCACCAGCGGATGAATTGTCTTATGACATAACACAGGCCGGCGAGGAGGTGATCAGTAGGGTTCGAACAATAGCCATTCGATCCATCAAGTATGCCTCTAAATCCGGAAACTGCTTCCTCCCAAGCACTCTTTTCTTTGGAACAAATCAAATTGATAAACTCTTCGTGAATCGGAAGTTGTGCACTACTGCTACCTGTAGAACAAAATCCTAGACCTCGTACTGTCTCTTTCCATGTATCCCAGTCTAGAGATTCAAATCTCATGCGCCACGTCGCAAGGAATACGTCATCATCACTAATAGTGCCATCATTGTTCTCATCGCCAAGTCCAGCCAGCATCCAGGTGGATTTTTCGCCTTGCCATTGCTTGATGCGGATCATATTACATGAAGATTGGCCATCTTCTGGTATACACTGGCTATTGCTGCTTTCTCCTATATTGGTAATATTTACGACGATCACAAATGCTATAACAATTCCTAGTATCGTCAACACCACACCTTGCATATCGATGTACCTTCTAGTACAGATGGATACCTTCGTGTGATTCGGATATCGAGAGGAGGGATATCATGTCTGGCTGGCAGCGAAGACGATACGCGCCGGACTCAAATATGTCAATTCTATGACAAGACGAGGAAGGTGGAGCAGGCGGCTACCTATGCGGAGCGGCACGCTCGGCCTCGGCCAGAGTGCCGAAGACGATGAGCGGGCCAGGGTCGGTACGGACCCAGCACTGGCGGTCAACCTCCCGGTGCCATTGTCCATCCACTCGCCAGACATACTGATCCATCGCATGGACCACCGCGAGTGGGAGTTGTACGGCGATTGCGGCGTTCGCATCCGGGGTGCGATGACAGCCGACCGGCGCCGTGGTGACAATGAACGTTGGTCCATGTACAGGTGTGCTCGTTTGCGAGCGGAACGGTGCGGCTGCGCTCTCAGCTTCGGCGCGTGTACTAAAGCTCTGCACGGGGCCGGGGTCGGTACGGACCCAACATTTGCGGTCAACCTCCCGGTGCCAGACCCCATCCGTCATGCGCATTACCTGGTCGATTGACTGCACAGTGCCCGGCTCATGCAGCACGGTTATGCTGGCATCCGCTTCGGGCTCGGCATGGCAGCCCATGGGGAGCGTGGTCAGAATGAAGAGCCGAGCGGGCGGGAGCAGTTGAGTCCGCGCAGGGGGGTTGGAACCACTGTTTGCAGGACCAAGCACACTGAGCACTGCGGACGAGGTAGTGGCCGGGTTCAGGATGTCCGCTGGCGGACTCAGTAGCCAGAGGGCCATCAGCGTGCTGCAGAGGAGTGCCCAGCCGGCGGCCCCACGCGGCCAGAGGGTTGCGCCGTCCCGACCGACCTTTGGCGGATTGCCGCCAATCGTACACAGCGGTCGTGCCCGCCACACACGCACCGGAGTGTCCTTGTGGGGCTGCATCAGGCAAAACTCATGCCACGTTCGGTCGCTGCTCCCTCTCTCACCTCGGTAGTTGTCATGCCGCCAGTGGACCAGCGCTGCCCACGGGAATTTCACGCCGGCATTGATATCACGTCCATTCCGGCCGATCTTGTCCCGGAGCTGCTTCGGCAGCGTGGCCACCGGCCGACACCACCCCAGCGTGACCCGTGAAACGACCACGGTTGGCGAGTTGCAAGTTCGCGCATAGTGCATCGCCACGTGTGGCCAGATGCCGAAGTAGATACCAGTACCCACATAGTCGCCGTAACCAGCCTTCCAGTAGCCTGACTCCACAATGTCGCGCGCGGTCCCGGATTCCGTTCCATGAAAGAGGGTCAGCGACGGCCACACCGCATCGAACACGGCCATAGCCACTCCCTGGACGATGAGCCAGAGCCTCCCCGGAAAATGCAACGCATGGTCGCTGGAACGGGCAGATACAAGGAGGATGAGGTCAAAGTAGATGGCGTTTAGGAGGCGCAGAGGCGTCAGGATGATGTACATCACCAGCCAGTAGACACCCAGCAGCGGGAAGAGCAGCAGAAAGCAGGCGCGCGGCCACCCCTTCTGATGGTCGCGCAGGAGGAACAGCCAGGGGGTCATCATCACCCACTGGAGCCAGTTGGTTACGAGAAACGGATGGCGGACGGCCCATGCACATGACGG
>JBFXAN010000146.1:0-16568 GCA_050184225.1 Dehalococcoidia bacterium
GATGCCGACGCAAGCGGTCGGCAATATCTACTATCGCACCTACAAGACCAAGGACTCCTACCTCGCCGTCGGCTGCCTGAGCATGGCGCTGCGCCGCAAGCTCGCCGGTGTGCTCGGCATCGACGACCCCCGCATCCAGAACCCCGGCCTCGACCTGACCGACGAGACGGTCCGGGCGACGCTGACGAAGCTGATGGAGGGAGTCGAAGCCCAGTTTGAGACGAAAACCACCGCCGAGTGGCTGACGATCCTTGACGCCGCCGGCGTGCCGTCCGGCCCGGTCCGCTTCGTCCAGGAACTGTTCGACGATCCCCAGGTGCAGGCCAACGACCTGGTCGTCGAGCTGGAGCACCCGCTCGCCGGACACCTGCGGATGGTCGGCCCCGCCCTAAAGATGAGCGACACGCCGCCAGAGGTGCGAGCGTCGTCGCCGCCGCTGGGGCAGGATACGGAGGAGATTCTGGGCGGGCTTGGGTATACAGCGGAGCAGATTGAGGAGCTACGGGGGAAGGGGATAACACGGTAGGTGGAGCGGCCCTCACCCCCGACCCCTCGCCCGCCCCGGCGGGCGAGGGGAGCCTGCATCTGCCCTGAACTTCAGCTCAATCCCTGGTGCAGACTAACCGAACGAAAAGCTGGCGCTCTTGGTCACTCTAGGCCCCCCTCGCCCGCCGGGGCGGGCGAGGGGTCGGGGGTGAGGGCCGGCCTACGTCACGCTCTCGAACGGCGCCAGCACGGGTTGGACCTCGGCGAGCAGGGTCATCCAGGCGATGTTATAGAAGCGGGGGTGGGAGAAGTCGACATCGCCGTCCCGGCGGAGACGGTCGAGCATGTCGGCGATCGATTGAAGCGGAGTGACCTCGGCGCGGAATTCGAGGATGTCTTCGGCCTTGCGCGATGAGCAGCGGTAGTCACGGACGAAGGCGGGGAGTTCCGCTTCTTCCAGGGCGACGGGATGGCCGAAGAGTTGGGCCGAGCCGGCGACCAGCATCGCAAGCTGGCGGATCTGGTAGTTGTCGTTGAGGATGTTGAAGATCTCACCGGAGACGTGCTCTTCCGGCGCTTCGAGCGCGGCGATATGAGCGCGGGCGACATCGGTGACATCGACGAGCGGACGCCACATCCAGCCGCCGCCGTGCATCGCCAGCCGGCCCCGTGTGAGGGCGTCCTTGAGGAAGGTGTTCACGACCAGGTCGTAGCGCATCCGCGGTGAGAAACCATAGACCGTACCCTGACGCAGGATCACGGGGCAGAAGTCTGATCCGGCACGTTCCTGGAGCTTTTCTTCGCCGTAGTACTTAGACATGGAGTAAGCGCCGCGTGGGTGCACGTCGGCGCGCTCGTCGTAGACACAGCCGGCGGGGAGGCCGTCGTAGATCGAGCAGGAGGAGCCGTAGGTGAGACGGCGGATGCCGGCCGCGAGGCACGCATCCGCCAGCCGTTCGGTGGCGACGGCGTTCATCTCCCAGTTCGCCTCCGGCGCCCACTCGGCCGTCGGGTCGTTGCTCAGGCCGGCGAGGTGGATAACGGCATCGACGCCGTCGAGAACCGACGGCGGCATCGTCCGGACATCGCCGTGGACCAACTCGATCTCTTCGAGCAGCGGCGCGAGTGGCCTGCCGCCCCAGTAGAGCCGGTCGAGCACACGGACGCGATAGCCGCGGTCGAGCAGCATCGGCACGAGTACAGCGCCGACATAGCCGGCGCCGCCGGTCACCAGGACCATCGGTCCTGCATCCTTCATAGCGTTCGTTTGTTTCAATCCTCACCAAGGTGTCAGCCCCGGTGCGACGATAGAGATCCTCCGTGTCGTTGCGCCGAGGTGGTGAACGTCTTCATCGTAGAACGCCTAGCTCTTGTGTGCGCGGAGGACGACGTGGGCTTCGTCAAAGCCGATCATCGGCGCCCACCAGCGTTCGGCGCGGTACTGCCACGAGCGGGAGCGGTTCGCCACTGACTCCACGGCAGCGGCGATCAGGCCGCGCGAACGCCGAAAGCCGGCGCGGCGCATGCCGATCGTGCTCAGGTGCAGCCGGGCGTACTCGATCGTGAATCGGGCACGCGAGTAATAGCTCAGGTGATTGGAGGCAGGGTTGAAGTACGAGAACGTCTCGATCGTGACGCCACGCTGGTGGGTGGGGTCGATCCAGGTGGTGAACGGACAGGATGCGTGCGGCACCCAGATATTGACGAGGGCGCCGTCCTTGCAGACCCGCCAGAGTTCCTCCATCGCCGCGATCAGGTCCGGCATGTGTTCGAGCGTGTGCGACGTGTAGATCGCGTCAACGGAGTTGTCGCGAAACGGAAGTCCGCGGGAGAGGTCGGCTGCAACGTCCACGCCCTGGACGGGCGAGATGTCCACACCGAGCGTCCCCGCGAACTTGGAACGCCCGCAGCCGATATCGAGCCGTACTTCCGCCATCGCTCCCCCGGAGCCATACGCCATCAGCGAACTAGCCCCGGCAGCACCGGGCCGCTGATCAGTGTAGCAAGGGCCGGGGGTAGGGAAACCCCTCCCCCGGCCCCTCTCCGCGCTGCCGCGCGGAGAGGGGCCGGGGGAGGGGTCCGTCCGCCTCTTGCCCCCCATCCGCCGGTACGCAATCATAACGAACGATGACCACCCGAACTCCGCTCAAGGGATTGATCGCGACCGGCGGCAAAGGCAGCCGATTGCGGCCGTTCACGTATACCGGCGCCAAGCAGTTGGTGCCGATCGCGAACAAGCCGGTGCTCTTCTACGGCGTCGAGCAATTGGTCGCGGCCGGGATCACCGATATCGGCGTCGTCGTTGGGGATACAGCGGCGCAGGTGCAGGAGGCACTGGGGGACGGCTCGCGCTTCGGCGCGCGGTTCACCTTCCTTCAGCAGGAGCGGCCGCTGGGGATCGCGCACACGCTGGTCGTCGCGCGGGAGTTCCTCGGCGATGCGCCGTTCGTGATGTTCCTCGGCGACAACTTCCTTCGCGGCGGCATCGAGGCATTGGTCGAGCGGTTCCTGCGGGAAGCGCCGATGGCGCAGGTGCAACTGGTGCGCGTGCCGCGGCCGCAGGAGTTCGGCGTCGCCGTTCTGAAACCGGATGGCCGCCTGGAGCGCCTGATCGAGAAACCGCCGGTGCCACCCAGCGACCTCGCGATCATCGGTCTGTACATGTTCCAGCCGGCGGTGCATGACGCGGTGGCGTCGTTGCAACCCTCGGCGCGGGGCGAATATGAGATCACCGAAGCGATCCAGGGGCTGATCGACCGCGGCCAGCGCGTCGATGCGTGCCCCGTTGAGGATCACTGGATCGATACCGGCCGCATGGGTGACATCCTCGCGGCGAACCGGCTCGTCCTCGAAATGCTCGAACCCGCCGTCCACGGCGAGGTCGACGAGCGCAGCCGGATCGACGGCCGCGTCGTGATCGAACGTGGCGCGCGGGTGCGGGCCAGCGTGATCGAGGGACCGGCGATCATCGGCGCCGATACCGTCCTCGACCACTGCTACATCGGACCGTTCACCAGCGTCTACCACGATTGCCACGTGCGTGAGGCGGAACTCTCCGGTTCGGTCGTGCTCGAACGGACGCACATCGAGAGCGTGCAACACCGAATCGAAGGCTCGCTGATCGGCCGTGATGTTCGCCTGACCGGCGCCGCCCAGCGTCCCCGCGCCTACCGGCTCGTGCTCGGCGATCACTCCGAGGCCGCGCTGCCATGAGACGCATACCACCTGTCATCCTGAGGGCAGCGAAGGATCTCGGCGATGCTTGCCCGGCAATGGCAAGATCCTTCGCTGCCCTCAGGATGACAAGGAGCGCTGCTTGCCACCGTCGGGAGGTGCATCCATGAGACGCATCCTCGTCACCGGCGGCTGCGGCTTCATCGGCTCCAACCTCGTCCGGCATCTGCTTCGGTCGCATGCCGATGTCGAGGTGATCAATCTCGACCTGCTCACCTACGCCGGCAATCCGGCCAATCTCGCCGATCTGGCCGGCGAACCACGCTATCGCTTTGTCCGTGGCGACATCGCCGATGCCCGGCTCGTGTCCGCGCTGATGCGCGACGTCTGGGGCGTGGCGCACGTCGCCGCCGAGTCGCACGTCGATCGCTCGCTGCTCGACGGCGGCGACTTCATCCGCACCAATGTGCTCGGCACGTACACCCTCCTCCGCGCCGCCGCCGCCGCCGGCGTGCAGCGCTTTCACCTCGTGTCTACCGATGAGGTCTACGGACCAACACCGCGCGGGCTCGCCTACCGCGAAACGCAGCCGTTCGCTCCGCGTAGCCCCTACGCCGCGAGCAAGGCCGGCGCCGAGTTCCAAGCGATGGCCTTCTTCGAGAGCTGCGGTCTGCCCGTCGTCATCACCCGCGGTGTCAACACCGTTGGCCCCTACCAGCACGTCGAGAAAGCGGTGCCGCTGTTTACCACCAACGCCATCCTCGGCCTGCCGCTGCCGCTCTATGGCGAAGGACTGCAGGCGCGCGACCGGCTATTCGTCGAAGACCACTGCCGCGCGGTCGACCTCGTCCTGCATGAAGGCGAGCCGGGCGAAGCCTACAACGTCGCCGCCGGCAACGAGGTGAACAACCGCCAGATCACGGAGATGATCCTCGATGCACTCGAACTTCCCCACGATCTGATCCAACCGGTCAAAGACCGCGCCGGCCACGACGACCGCTACGCCCTCGACGCCGGCAAGCTCCATTCCCTCGGCTGGGCGCCGACCCGCGATCTCGACCGCCTGATCCTCGAAACCGTCGACTGGTATCGGCAGAATGAACCCTGGTGGCGCCCGCTGCGGTCGGGAGATTTTCAGCGGTACTATGAGCGACAGTATGGGGCACGGATGGCGGAGGCGAACCCCTCCCCCGGCCCCTCCCCCCGCTGACGCGCGGAGAGGGGAGTCCTGATCAGGCGATGGTGCCAACGTCATCCAATCCACCGTCAGACCGTTGTATTGATCGATATTGGCAGCCCCGTGCCGCTGAGGCACCCCTCTCCGCGCGTCAGCGGGGGGAGGGGCCGGGGGAGGGGTTCCCTCGCGTCATCGCCGTCACCGTCAACTACAACGGCGCCGCCTTCCTCGGTCGCTTCCTCGAATCCTTCCACAACCTGACCTACCCCAACCTTGCCCTCGTCGTCGTCGATAACGCATCGCGCGATGACTCGTGGCAGATGGTGAATCAAATACTCCCCGATGCCACGTTGATCCGCTCACCGGTGAATACTGGGTTCACCGGCGGTAATAACACCGCCGTACGCGAGGCACTGGCGCAGGGCGCTGACTTCGTCCTCTTCCTCAACAACGACACGCACCTCGACCCCAATCTCGTCGATGCCCTCGTTGCCGTGGCCGGGCCGCGCCGGATGGTCGCGCCGCACGTCTACCTCGAAGGGAGCGATGGCCGGCTCGATGACACGATCGGCCGGTTTAGCTGGCTGCGCGGCGCGTGGCAGGATTGGACGTTCAACCGGCGTCCGCCCGCCTCCTTGCGCCGGCCTGGCCCCGTGCCAATGGCAAGCCTCGCGGCACTGCTGATTCCCGCCGCCGTCTTTCGCGAGGCGGGGTTCCTCGACGAGCGCATGTTCATGTACTACGAAGACTTCGACTTCGTGCGGCGGGCGCAGCGGGTGGGGTTCGAGCTCTGGCAGACACCCGCCGCCCGGCTCTGGCACCAGCGGTCGGCGTCGAGCGGTGGCGGTGAGACGCCGTTCAAGTACTATTACGCGACGCGGAACCGTCTCTATATGCTTCAACGCCATCAGCCGCTGCCGCTGTTCGTGCCGGTGTGTGCGTTCCTGACGATCACCCGGCTGATCCGCGCCGTCCAGTATCGGTTTGGCGGCAGGCCGGACCTCGCGCGGGCGATCCTGGCCGGGATGCGAGACTACTACCGCGGACGCATGGGCAAGACCTGGCGTCCCACCGCCGAGCGATGATGCGAATCGCCTTCGATGCCAGTTCGATGCCGGCGCGCCCGGCCGGCGCCGGCCGGCTCATGCACGAGCTTGGCCACGCGCTCGCCGCGTTCGCCGCCGAATACCCGTTGCTGCTCCTGGAACGCTACGGCGCGTTCGACGATCTGGCGGGTCAGCCAGGCGTGACACTGCACCGCGTACCGCCCGTCGGTCGCGCCTTGCGTGCCGGCTGGGAACAGGCCACGTTGCCGCGGGTCGTTCGCCGCTGGAACGCCGATGTGTTGCACGGTCTGCATCACTCACTGCCCTTGCTGCCCGCCGCGGCCGCCAACGTGGTCACGATCCACGATGTTACGTTCGACGTACTCCCTCACCGCTACACCGCCTCACGCCGCTGGTACATGCGGGCGATCACACGGTTGGGACTGCTGCGCGCCGACGCTGTCATCGTCCCGTCTTCGTGGGTTCGCGCGGCACTCGTCCGTCACTACGGCGTCCGCGCGGAACGCGTCCATGTCGTACCCCTGGCGCCGCCGGTCGGGATGGCGCCGGTCCGCGATTCCGGCCGCCTGTCGGATGTGCAGGACCGATATCACCTACCAGACCGCTTCCTGCTCAGCGTCGGCACGCTGGAACCAGGAAAGAACCGCGAGATGCTGATGCGGGCCCTGTCCCTGACCCATCGGCGCGGGTTTCGCCTGCCGCTGGTCGTCGTCGGACAGCGCGGCTGGCTGGATGATGCCGGTGCGAAAGGTGAATCGACCGATCAGATCACCTACCTCGGTTACGTTCCAGACGAGGATTTACCCGCCCTGTACACCCGTGCCGAGGCATTTCTCTTCCCCTCCTGGTTGGAAGGCTTCGGCCTGCCACCCCTGGAGGCAATAGCCTGTGGCACGCCCGTCATCTCGTCCTGCCGCCCGGCAATGACCGAAGTCCTCGGCGCCGCCGCCCTCTTCGCCGACCCCCGCAACCCCGACGAATGGGCAGATTCTATCGAACGACTCGCCGGTGATCGCCGGTTGCGGGAGGACCTGATCGCTCGGGGACTGGAGCGTGCTTCGGTGTTCTCCTGGGAGCGGTCGGCGCGGGAGACACTGGCAGTCTATGATGCGGCGCTCCGATGAGCCCTCACCCCCGGCCCCTCTCCCGTCGGGACGGGAGAGGGGAGCCTAGAGTGACGATGGTTGAGTTAGGCTCCCCCTCTCCCGCTCCGGCGGGAGAGGGGGTCGGGGGGTGAGGGCCGGAGATCATATGGCCCCATCACGCTATCCTCTTCCCGACATGACCGCACCCGATCTCTTCGTCGTCATCCTCAACTACAACACCGCCGAACACGTCCGGCGCTGCCTCGCTGCCCTCCCCGCCGGCTGCGCCGGCCTGACCTACGAGACGATCGTCGTCGACAACGCCTCACCTCAATCCGGTATCGAAGCTGCCGTTGCGGCGTTCCCCAGCGTCCGGCTGATCAAACGACGTCAGAACGGCGGCTTCTCGGCCGGAATCAACGCGGGGTTACGCGCCGCGCGATCGAACGCGATCCTGATCCTCAATCCCGATAGTACCCTCGCACCCGGCGCCGCCGTCGCGATGTTCGACTTCCTGCGCAGCAATTCGGATGTCGGCGTGCTCGGTCCGCGCATCCTCAATGAGGACGGCACGCTGCAACTGTCCTGCCGCCGTTTTCCCACCTTCGCCGCCGCTGCCTTCAACCGGAACTCGCTGCTCACACGGTTGCTGCCGCGCAACCGCTATTCGGCCACGTACCTCATGTCGGACTGGGATCACAGCGCCGTCTCCGATGTCGATTGGCTCTCCGGCGCGGCGATGATGCTCAACCGAACGGCGCTCGATCAGGTCGGTATGTTCGACGAACGCTACTTCTTCGAGATCGAAGATGTCGACCTCTGCCGCCGGATGCACGACGCCGGCTTCCGCGTAGTCTATTTCCCCCACGCGGAGGTGACGCACCGCATCGGCGCCAGTTCTCGCACGCTGCCGAACCGCGTCATCGTCGCCCGGCACCAGGGCATGTGGCTCTACTACCGCCGCTACATGCGCGGCGGTCCGGCGCTCGATGCGCTCACGGGCACGGCCATCCTTGGCCGCTGCTTGCTGTTCTTGGCAAGGGCGAACGGGCAGCGCGCGATCGCCGAAACACGGCGACGGCTACCGGCCCGTCGTCGAGATCGTGCTCTCGTCTGACTCAGCCGGAGTGGCGGCGGCGACACGCTTGCGCCGCCGCAGCCTTCGAACCGCGCGGCTCTGCCAGAGCGTCTGATGATAGCCGAGCCGCCAGATGAACAGGAGCATCAGCGTCAGCGTCACCGGGACCGCGATCGGCACCCACGGCGTTCCTCGGAGGAAGTACAGCACGAGCGCCGTCAGCGCGAACAGCAGCGAATAGGCGTAGAACGCCAGCGCCACCGGCCGCGGCCGCATCCCCAGCACCCGCGCCAACCGGTGATGGATGTGATCCTCGTCCCCCTCGAAGGGGCTGCGGCCGTCCATCATTCGCCGCGCAAAGGAGAGGCCCGTATCCAACAGCGGCACTCCCAGCGCCACGATCGGGATATAGAGCGGCACCCGCCCCGTCTCGTCCACAAACCCGGAGATCGACAGCGCCGCGAGCAACATTCCCAGCAGCAGCGCGCCGGAATCGCCCAAGTGCTTCGATGCGGCAGGAAAGTTGAATGGTAGAAAGCCGGCGACTGACCCCGCCAGCGCGATAAACAGCACGGCTACCAGGCCGTGGTCCAGGTCCGCCGCGATGAAGCCGAGCGTCGCCGCCGCCAGCATCGAGACGCCCGCCGCCACGCCGTCGTGACCGTCGATGTAGTTCACCGCGTTGGTGACGAGCAGGATCCAGATCATCGTCGCCGGCAGGTCGAGCCAACCAAGATGCCACGTCCCGCCCCCCGGCAGCGATACCTCCCCCAACCGGTAGCCGAGCGTATAGAGCACCAGCGCGGCCGCGACCAATCCGCTCAGCTTGACGTACCAGACCATCTCGCTCAGGTCATCGAGATACCCGATCAAGAACACGAGGAACGCCGCGCCGCACAAACCCGCGATCGCCCGCCACTTCGGGTCGACCAGCGCCGCCACATCCGGCGACAGCCGCGCCGCCAGAAACGGGGCGATGCAGAACGCCGCGAAGATGATCAACCCGCCGACGCGCGGCTTATCGAGCAGCGGCGTCAGCGGCCGCGTGCGGCTCCGCAAGAACCGCCGCCGAGTCGTCCGCCAGCGCGTCAGCGGCGTCAGGCCGAAGGCGAGAAGCGCGGCGAGGATGAAGGTGAGGGCGTACGGGGTCATTCTTACCTAACCCCCCGGCCCCCTTCCCTCGCAGGGAAGGGGGAGTCCTCGTCAATCAACGGTGCCAGTATCTCGTTTGACCGTGGAATAGCAAGACCTGCCCGACCATCGCCGGAGAGGACTCCCCCTTCCCTGCGAGGGAAGGGGGCCGGGGGGTTAGGTAAGAGAAGCTCCCACCGGCTCTTCACCTGCTCCAGCACCCGCGCATGCATGTATCGCGCCGTTCGGCTCGCAATATCGGGCGTGCGAAAGAACTTACCACGAGCGACCGGCCGCGGATCGCGGCAGAACTCGACCAGCGGCGTCAGCGCCCGCTCCCAGGAGAGTTCCTCCCGGATCGCGGCGAGGTTGGCACGACAGCGGGCGCGCAGATCGGCGTCGTCGAGCAGGCGGGCGAGGGCATCGGTGAGGGCGTCTTCATCCTCCTGAGGGACGGCGAAGCCGAGGCCGCGCGACTCGACCATCTCGGCGATCACGTCGCCGCGGGTGCAGACGACCGGTGTGCCCGCCCAGAGGAAGTCGATCAGGCGGGTGCGGTAGCTGAAATGCGTCTCCAGGTTCTCGTAGTAGGTGGAGACACCGATGTCCGCCTCCAGCATCGCCTGGCCACTGGCGTCGTAGGGCAGCCAGCCCTCGTTGAAGATCACGTGCGTGCCGAGCAGGTCGAGGTCGCGGGCGAGGGCGATCGCCTCCGGCAGCATACCGCCGACATCGAAACCCGCGACCGGGTAGGCGGTGCCGAGGAACAGAAGACGAAGGTCCGGCCGCGTTGGCGCCAGCCGGGCGACGGCGCGAATCAGCGTCAGCGGGTCGTACCAGCGGAGGATGCCGCCGTTCCAGAGGATGATCCGGTCCTCCGGCCCGATACCGGGGATCACGCCGCGGATCACCGGCTGCGATGGCGCGTCGATCGGGTCGGGGCGGATGCCATAGGGCGCCACCGCCACGAGCCGCCGAAGCGTGGCATCCTCGTCGTAGACGGTGCCGGGGATCAGGCCGAGGCAGCTCATCATTCCTAGCCAGGCGTCGCGCTGGCGCTCGTTCGAGCAGATCACGAAGTCGGCCAGCGAAAGCTGTAGGTTCAGGTAGACGCGCTGTGTCTCCAGCCATGCCTCGCGCATGTCGCCGGAGATGTGCTCGCGCCGGTACTCCAGCCCCTCGATCATGAAGTTCGAGAAGAAGTCCATCACAAAGATGCGCCCGTAGAAGGCGGGCAGCAGCGTCGGCGCGAACCCCTGGCAGATAACAATGTCCGCCCCCATCGCCAGCCGCGGCAGCGACCGCCGCGTATAGGAGACGACCCGGAACGGTGCATCCGGCACGAGGTCCGACGCGCTCGGCGCCGCCAGCAGCACGCGCGCCTCCGGCAGCGCCCGGCTCAGCACCCGCGCCATGTTGACGGAGCGGATGCCCGGACTGGACATGCTCGTGCCGACCGGTCCCTTGCAGATGATCAGGATGCGCCGCGCCACGCCGCTACACGACCTCCAGATCGCGGCGGATCAGATCGCAGATCTCAAAGGTCGGTCCTTCACCCTGCAACGACATCTGCATCTGGTTGAGCGTCACCGCGATTGACAGCCCCACCTCCGGGTCGGCAAACGCCGTCGAGCCGCCCGCGCCGGAGTGCCCGAACGCCGTGCGTCGCGGACCAAAGACGCCGGTGACGCCGGTCGCCGCGCCGCCGAACATGTAGCCGATGCCCTTCGGGATCGGCATCATCAGCACGCGGTCCGTCTCCTCGGTGAGGATCTGCTGCATCTGGCCGATCCGCCCCTCCGAGACGAGCCGCACCCCATCGATCGCACCGCCGTTCGCCAGCGCGCCGTACATCGTCGCCAGCGCGTGGGCGGAGAAGTGGCCGTTGGCCGAGGGCAGACACGCCTGCCGCACCCGCATATCGTTGTAGAGCGTCCAGGGGAGGCTCTGCGGCATCGCCTTGAAGAAGTCGTGATCGGGCGGCACCGGCATCGCCGCGGCGGCCGTTGGCCCTTGCAGCGTGGCGAGGCGGTCCTCGACGCCGTCCGGGATGCCGACGTACATCTCGTCGCCCACGCCGAGCGGCACGGCGATCTCCTCGCGGATCACATCCCTGATGTGCCGTCCCGTCGCGCCCTGGACGATGCCGCCGACCACCCACGCATAGGTGATCGCGTGATAGCCGGTCGCCGTCCCCGGTTCCCAGGCGGGAGTACCGTTCGCGATCCAATCGAGACCTGCCTGCCAGTCGAGCAGGTTGTCGATCGTCGCCGGTGATGGCATCGCGTGCAGCCCCGCCTGGTGACTCATCGCCTGTGCGACCGTCACCCGCTCCTTGCCGTTCGCGGCGAAGGCGGGCCAATACTGCGCCACCGGCGCGTTGTAGTCGATCAGCCCCCGATCGGCGAGGATATGCAGCGCCGTTGCGCCGACGCCCTTCGTCGTCGAGAAGCTGGAGAAGAGCGTGTCCGGCTGCACCGGCCGGCTGTCCTCCGGTCCCATCCGTCCGGCCGCAACCCCAACGATCTGCTCGCCGTCCTTGTAGGCGGCGACCTGCACGCCGAGTTGCTGCCCCCCGGCAATCTGCTGCTCGACCAACTCGCGGACGCGTGTGTTCAGCGCGGTATCAGTTGTCGTCACGGAATCCTCCACGCTCGGCTGACTTACCTGATGAGCTTACCGGCTAGCCGCCAGAAGAGATAACCCGCCGTCCGGCGAATCGTCGGAACGACGCGCTGCGACGCGGGCACGGCGACGGGACGCGGGTCGCGGCAGAACGCGATCAGCGGCGCCAGCGCCTGCTCCCAACTCAGCTCCTGCTTGAGCGCGCGCAGGTTCGCCACGCAGCACTCGTAAAAAGCGCGGTCCTCCAGCAGCCGCCGCAGCGCGGCGACGACCGCCTCGACATCGCCCTCCGGCACGGTCACGCCGAGGCCACGCTGCTCGACCAGCTCGGAGAGGATATCGCCGCGCGTGCAGACGATCGGCAGCTCCGCCCAGAAGAGATCGAGGAAGCGGGTCCGGTGAGAATAGTGTGTCTCGGCGTTGTTAAAGTAGGTGCTCAGCCCGAGATAGGAGCCGCGCAGGTACTCCTTCACCTCCTCGTACGGCAGCCAGCCGCGCACGAAGAAGACCTGTGTGTCCGTCACACCGAGTTGTTCGGCGCAGTCGATCGCCGCGCGGAAGGTCGGGTCTTCGGCGGGAAAACCGGGGTCGGGGTAGCGGCTGCCGATGCAGACCAGCTTCACGTCCGGCCGCTCCCGGCTGAGCGCGTGCACCGCCTTGATCGCCGTCACCGGGTCGTACCAGCCGACCATCCCCGCGTTCCAGAGCAGCACGGTATCACCCGGCTTGACGCCTTCTGGGAAGGGATGCCCGTTGGCCGGCGGCAGCGGATCGGGACGGATGCCGTGTGGACAGGAATCGATCAGGCGGCGGACACCGTGGTCGCGGTCGTAGACCCCGCCCGTGATCAGCCCGAGGCTCTGGAGCGCACCGACGAAGAAGTCACGCTGCCGCTCGTTGTTGCAGATGATGAAGTCCGCCACCGTGAACTGCAGGTTCATGTACTGCCGCTGCGTCTCATACCAGGCCCAGCGCTTGCGACCGTTGCGCTGCGTGCGGGCGACCTCCATCCACTCCATCGCGAAGTTGCTGAAGAAGTCGAGCACGAAGTGGCGGCGCGCCATCGCCGGCAGGCTCAGCGGCGGAAAGCTGAGCGAGATCACGATGTCGTAGCGGTAGAACAGCCAGTTGAGTGAGGCGCGGCTGTACATGACGACCTTGAACTCCGGCTCCGGTTCGATATCGCTGTAGTCCGGCGCCCCCAGCGTCACCTCGGCGTCGGGTACACAGCGACCCAGCACCTGCGCCATGTGATAGGCGCGGATACCGGGCGCCGACATGCTGCTGCCCACGACCGACCGGCTGAGGACGAGGATGCGTCGTTTCTTCACGGGGAACCACAGAGGCGCAGAGGCGCCGAGAGTGTTTGGATTCTATCTTGGTACTTCGGAGGCGTTGTGGCGAATCGCTTAACGGTCACGTCCGCAGCGATCGCAGCACCACCGGCGTAAAGATGGCGATCGAGAGGGCGGTCGAAAGGATCGTTCCCACCGCCGCGCCGCGCTCGGCGTAGGCGGGGATCAGCGCCAGGTTGAGGGCGATGTTGGTGGTCATCGTCACCAACGAGAGCAAGACGACGGGCCGCAGGTTGTCGCTCGAATAGAGCACCATCGTATTCGCCGTGTCGACGAAGATCAGAAAGACCGCCACCGCCAGCAATTGAAGCACGACCACGCTGTCCGCGAACTCCGCACCGTAGAGCAGGTTGATCATCGGACGGGCGAACACAACCATGCCGATCAACACCGGCAGGCCGAGCATCGTCAGCGTCACCAGCGCGCCGACGTAGGTCTTGCGTACCTTCGCCTTCGATTCGACGTGGAGCCGGGCGAGCGTCGGGAACATCGCCGCGACGATCACGCCGGGGACATCCGTCACCGCATCGAGCAGGCGGTACGCCGCCGTATAGATACCGGTCGCCTCGGTCCCTTTCATCCAGGTGAGCAGCAGCGCATCCGTGCGGAAATAGACCAGTCCGATCACGCCGAGCAAAGCGTAAGGAAACGACCGGCCCAGAGCGACGCGCCAGAAGCGGAGGTCCATCGCCAGTCCCGGTCGTCCCATCCGCTCTCGCCAGCGCCGGAGCAGGTAGAACAGCGGCGGCAGGTTCGCCAGCGTCGCCCCAATGAAGACGCCGAGCAGTCCGAAGCCCGCCGCCAGCGCCGCCAGCACAAACAGCGCCGTGCAGACCGACGAGAGCACCCCAAACAGCGCCGTGATCCGCATCTCCTCGCGGGCGTTGAACATCGAGGCGAGGGCGCCGGTGAACGCACCGGTGAAGAGGCTCAGTCCGGCGATCGCGATGTACGCCGTCCGCTCACCGCCCGATCGCGTCAGCAGTGCCCCCACCAACATCAGCACGTACACGGCGAGCGCCAGCACCAGCCGCAGCGCCGAGGTCTTCGCCAGGAACTCACGCGCCCGGTGCGGCTCGCGCGACGCATCGCGGATGAGGAAGCGGCCGAGGCCACCGTCGGCGAGGAAGGCGAAGTACATCACATACGTCATCACAAACATGTACTCGCCGAAGCGGGCCGCGCCGAACGACCGCGCCAAGACGGTGCCCATCGCGAAGCCGATCAGCCGCGCCGCCGTCTGGGAGGAAAAGAGCCAGGTGGCGTTTCGCACCGCGCGGAGTACCGCCTGGACGAGATTCGTCTCGGGTACCGGTGCGGCAGATGGATGAAGAGCCTCGGGCATGATCCCCGCTATGATACCCGGCGACGGACCGATGGAAGTAGGCGCACGAGTAATCAATGTGAAACGGACTGGTCCAACCAACGCCACACATCGGCTCGACCCTTCACGAACTGGGAAGCAGAACGATTCTGTCATCCTGAGCGAAGCGAAGGATCTCGGCAGTGAGACAGCGACCGAGATCCTTCGCTCCGCTCAGGATGACAGCGCTTTCCGAATGTCACGGCGTATCCTCATCCTGCTCGGCGCGGTGCTGCTGATCGCCGCCCTGCTCCGGCTCGCGTGGCTCGGCGAGATCCCGGCAGGACTGAGCCACGACGAGACGGTCAAGGGTTACGACGCCTGGTCCGTGCTCCATACCGGCCGCGACCAGTACGGTGCATGGTTCCCCCTCGTCTTCCGCGCGATCGGCGATCAGCGGGAGGCGGTGCTGCCCTACCTGATCGTGCTCTCTGAGGCGATCCTCGGCCCGACCGACCTCGCCGTGCGACTCCCGACCGCACTCGCCGGCCTTGCGCTCGTGGCGGTCCTCTTCCTGCTCGGCCGTGAGATGTATTCGACGCGGATCGGACTGGCCGCCGCCGCACTGCTCGCGATCTCGCCGTGGCATGTGCAGATCAGCCGCCTCGCGTTCCGGGCCGGGTTACTGCCGCTGACCACAGCAGCCGGGTTGTGGCTGTTCCTGCTCGCCCTGCGACGCCCGCGGCTGATGCTTCCGGCCGGTGTCGTCTTCGGCCTGGGATTGCACACCTATCTCGCCGCGCGGCTGTTCCTGCCGCTCCTGCTGCTGGGCCTGCTCGTGATCTATCACCGTCCGCTGCTGGACCGTACTTCCGACGGGCGCCGCGGCTGGTCCGGTTTGTGGTCGCGGCCGCTGGCGCCGTTCCTGACCGGCGTTGGCTTGATGGCGCTGCCGCTCGCGGTGTGGGCGGCGTTCCATCCCGCCGACTTTGTGGGACACGCCGCCGAGTCCGCCGGCACCGGCTCGGTGTTCCGGCAGGCGTTCGATACCGTCTACCGTTATGTAGCGTACTTCGGGCCGCGCCACCTTCTCACACAGGGCGACCCCTACCCCGTGCCATCGACGGGGCGGTTCGGCGCCCTCTACTGGCCGGTGCTGCCGTTCGCCGTCATCGGCCTCCTCCGGCTGGCACATCGGCGGCAGCGGGCGGATCTGCTCCTGCTCTGGTGGCTGATTGTCTACCCGATCCCGGCGGCGCTGACGCGCGGCTCGCACCCCGACTGGCTCCGGGCGACGTGTGGCATCGGTGTCATGGAGATCGTCGCGGCAGTCGGAATCGTTGCCGGCTTCGACTGGCTCCGGCAGCGAATGTCATCATCGATGCACCACGCCGCCGTTGCGACCGTCGCTGTCCTCATTGCTGCCAACGTCACCTGGTTTCTCTGGGACTACACGCGTCACTTTCCCGACCGGGCCGCGTATGCATTCAACGACGGCATCGCCCAGGCAATCGACACACTCGACGACTTAGACCAGGGTTACGATCGGATCGTGCTGCCGGCGGATGTGGCGGCCGTCCATGACGTCTACTTGTTCTACAGCCGCTACGACCCGAAGCGGCTCCTGGCCGAAGGGCTTGAAGATATCGCCGCACCCGGTGAGTGGGCAGACGTGCGCGGTTTCGGCCGGCATCGCGTCTGTGATCCGTCGGTCTGTTGCGGTCCCGGCGATCTCTGTCTCACGCGCGGCGCGTGGACCGGACCAGGCACCGTGTTGCGCGAAATCGAAGACCGCACCGGCCGGACCGCCTTCACGATCGTCGCCGGAGATTGAGCGTCTGCACCACACATGCGAATCGCCGGCTGACGCGCTACGCTATCGCCAGTCTCGTAAAAGGGGGATACCAATGAACGCACGAGAGTCAGCGGAACGCCATGGCGGATTCGTCTGCCAGGGCAACATGCAGGGCGTGATGGCCGACTTCGCCTCGCCGGAGGTCCTCCAGGACTTCCAGAAGCACGGCAAGATGCCGCCGCGCGGCACCAACAAGGCCGAAGTCGTCAGCGAAAACCAGGACGGAGACCGG